>NZ_JAKSYR010000016.1:0-710 GCF_022829705.1 Methylobacterium sp. E-025 | reverse complement strand
GACGCGATCAAGCGGTCGAAGGACGGGGCCGGGCCGAGCGGCGTATCCGCGATCCCGATGAGCTACAGCGGACCACTCGGCAACGCAGTCAGCTTGATCCAGAAGGCATCGTTTGGAGGCGGCGCCGGTATGGGCGGCGGCTCCGCGGGCCTTGGCGGCTTCGGCGGCCCGCTCCCGACGATGGGTGGTGGCTATGGCGGTGGCTCGGGCGGGGGAGGTGGTGGCACGGGGCACATCATTCCTCCGCCGCTCGGTAGAAGTGCTCCGGTCCTGTCCAGCTCCGTTGGCGGGAACACGGGGAGCTACACCGGGAACGACGGTCGCCGCGCCGCGCGTGGGCGGTTGAGCGCGCAGGGCCGAGACAACATCGCGTCGTGGATGGAGATGCTCCAGCGCCCCGTCTCCGAAGGCGGCCTCGGCATGCCGAAGGGGAAGGCCCAAGCGACGATAGCCATGATGCAGGGCGAGTCGGGGTTGAACCTAGATCCGAGTATCCCCGGCGACTCCGGTCACGCGCACGGCACCGCGCAGTGGTCGGATGCGCGGGGCAACCCGCGTTTCCCTCTCCTTCGGAAGTACGCCGCTTCCCAAGGTAAGGATTGGCGTGATCGTGGAGTTCAGCAGGAATATCTCCGCATGGAGATGCTGGGTCTGCCGGGAGCGGTAAGCCACAACAAAGCCTATCGCGCGATGATGGGTGCACCGAGCGA
>NZ_JAKSYR010000015.1:0-501 GCF_022829705.1 Methylobacterium sp. E-025 | reverse complement strand
GACGCTCGGGGCGCTCGGGGTCGTCTACGGCGACATCGGCACCAGCCCGCTCTACGCCTGCAAGGAGGCGGTGAAGGCCGGCATCTCCGGCGGGGCGCCGGTCGCGGCGGCGGCCACCGGCGCGGTCTCGCTGATTCTGTGGGCGCTGATCCTGATCGTCTCGCTGACATACGCGGTGCTGATCCTGCGCGCCGACAACCGCGGCGAGGGCTGCATCGTCGCGACGCTTGCGCCGCCGTGCGCTCGCCACGCCCAGAACGACCCCTGGCAGGCGCTGCCGCTGCTGCTCGGGCGCTCAGCCCAGACGCGTCGACCTTCAGGACCTCGATCGCAGACAGAACCGAGATGGCCGGGGGGATAGCGCCGTCGCCGTAGAGAAGCGCCGCGCCGACGAGCCCGACCACCAGCAGCAGCGCCTGCCAGGTGCCGGCCTTGGCGTGGCGGGCGCCGAGCAGCGCCAGCATCGCGACGATGCCGCCCTCGCCGCGGTTGTCGGCGCGC
>NZ_JAKSYR010000014.1:0-16909 GCF_022829705.1 Methylobacterium sp. E-025 | reverse complement strand
GCCATCGGCCGGTTCTACATGGAGCGGGTGCTGCCCGAGACCGCGATGCGCTTCGGGCGGGTCAAGGCCGGCGCGGACACGACCATGGCCTTGCCGGCCGAGGCGTTCTAATCACGCCCTTCCCTCCCCCCTCTGCGGGGGAGGGTGGCCCGCGAAGCGGGTCGGGAGAGGGGAGCGACGGTTCCGGATACGGCGCTCCCCTCTCCCGACCCTCGCTGACGCGAGGCCCACCCTCCCCCGCAGAGGGGGGAGGGACACGAGGGAGCGTCGGACCGCGCAAGCCCTCGCTGTTGCCAAGTGGACAAAGACCCGAGGGAAACGCCATGACCGAGGCCTTCATCTACGACCACGTCCGCACCCCCCGCGGCCGCGGCAAGCCGGACGGGTCGCTGCACGAGGTCACGGCGCTCCGCCTGGCCGAGACGGCGTTGCGCGCGCTCAAGGACCGCAACGGCCTCGACACCCGAAAGGTCGACGACGTGGTGCTCGGCTGCGTCGACCCGGTCGGCGAGGCCGGCGGCGACATCGCCCGCGCCGCGGCGCTGGTCGCCGACTACGGCAACCACGTGCCGGGCGTGCAGATCAACCGCTTCTGCGCCTCGGGCCTCGACGCGATCAACTTCGCCGCCGCCCAGGTCATGGCCGGCCAGCACGACATGACGGTGGGCGGGGGCGTCGAGTCGATGAGCCGCGTCGGCCTCGGCGCCTCGGGCGGCGCCTGGCCGGTCGACCCGGCGATCGCGATCAAGTCCTACTTCATGCCCCAGGGCGTCTCCGCCGACCTGATCGCCACCAAGTACGGGTTCTCGCGCGACGATTGCGACGCCTACGCCGTGCAGTCCCAGACCCGTTCGGGCAGGTCCTGGGCCGAAGGCCTGTTCAAGGATTCGGTCGTGCCGGTGCGCGACGTGAACGGCATCACCCTGCTCGACCGCGACGAGCACATGCGGCCCGCGACCGACATGCAGTCGCTCGGGCAGCTGAAGGCCTCGTTCGTGCAGATGGGCCAGATGGGCGGCTTCGACGCGGTGGCGGTCGACGCGCATCCGGACGTCGAGGCGGTCGACCACGTCCACCATGCCGGCAACTCGTCGGGCATCGTCGACGGCGCCGCCGCGGTGCTGATCGGCTCGCGAGAGGCGGGCGTCGCCGCGGGCCTGAAGCCGCGTGCACGAATCCGCGCCTTCGCCAACATCGGCTCCGATCCGGCGCTGATGCTGACCGGCCCGGTCGACGTGACGAGGAAGGTGCTGGCGCGGGCCGGGATGCAGCTCTCCGACATCGACCTGTTCGAGGTCAACGAGGCCTTCGCCGCCGTGGTCCTGCGCTTCCAGCAGGCGTTCGACCTCGATCCGGCCAAGGTCAACGTCAACGGCGGCGCCATCGCCATGGGCCATCCGCTCGGCGCCACCGGCGCGATGATCCTAGGCACCGTGCTCGACGAGCTGGAGCGCACGGGCAAGGAGCGCGCCCTGGTGACCCTATGCATCGGCGCCGGCATGGGCACGGCGACGATCATCGAGCGGGTCTGACGCGGTCTCGAACCGGCCGGCGCGTTCCCTATTCGGCGCGAACGCTGCTAGAGCCGGCCCCGACCCGTGCCGGGAAACGGCGGGGACGACACGAACCTTTGGGAGAAACGATGACCCGCCTTCTCGCCACCCTGTGCCTGACGACCGCGCTCGCCCTGCCCATCGCCGCCCGCGCGGACGAGGCGGCCGACAAGGTCGCCGAGGCCAAGACGCTCGTCAGCAAGACGCTGATCAAGAACCTGAAGACCGGCTTCGACGCCGCGCTCGAGAAGACCGTCGCCGCGATGCCGGACGACAAGTCGGACTCCGTCCGCAAGGAACTGATGGCCGAGTTCGACAAGCAGAGCGGCATCATGGTCGAGGGCCTGTCGAAGGAATACGCGACCAAGTTCACGCTGGCCGAGCTCAAGCACCTCAACGAGATCTACGAGGACAAGACCTACCTCAAGTTCCAGGCCATCAACGCCGACCCGTCCTCGTCGGTGACGGCGATCTCGCAGGCTTCGGTGACGAAGCTGCTCAACATGCTGGCGATCGCGGCGGCCGGCGACAACACGCCGAAGGCCGGGGCTCCGATGCCTGCGCCGACTCCGGCACCCGCCCCGGCGCCCGCGCCGGCCCCGGCGCGCTGACGTCGGCGGCGGAGCGATCCGGGCATGGCCCCCCAGCCCAGCTCAGGCGGCCTGCGCGGATCGCTCCGACCCGGGAAAGCCCGCCACCTCCGGCAGGCCTTCGAACCGGGGCTTGGCGAAGTGATAGCCCTGGAACAGCGTGATCCCGAGGTCGCGCAGGGCGTCGAACTCGGCTTGCGTCTCGACGCCCTCGGCCAGCACCGAGACGTCGAGGCCGCGCGCGATGGCGACGAGGCCCGCCACGATCGCGCCGCGCCCGGCATCGGCGTCGATGCCGCGCAGCAGGTCCATGTCGATCTTGATCAGGTCGGTGCGGAAGTTCGCCAGCAGGCTCAGCCCGGCATAGCCGGCGCCGAAATCGTCCAGCGCGGTGAGGAAGCCCTGGCGCCGGTACTCGGCGATGATGCGCTTCACGTGGGCGATGTCGCGGAAGCGCTCGTTCTCGGTGAACTCGAACATGATCCGGCGGTGCTCGAAGCCGACCCGGCGCGCGGCCTCGAGCGAGGCGCGGATGCAGGCCGCCGGCTCGTACACGGCGTTGGGCATGAAGTTGATCGACAGGCGCGTCCGGTCGTCCTTCGGGAACAGGCGCCCGGCGAGCTCGATCGCCTTGACCCGGGCGGCCTGGTCGAAGCGGTAGCGCGTCTCGTCGGTCACGCGGTCGAGGATCGAGGCCGCCGACTGTCCTTCCGGCCCGCGGACAAGGGCCTCGTAGCCCCAGACGCGGCCGTCGACCGTGTCCAGGATCGGCTGGAACGCCATGGTGAAGGCGAAGCCGAGTTCCTCGCCGTTGCGGCAGGCCCGGCACTTCCCGGCGGTCGCCTTCCCGTCGGCCGGCGCGGCGTCGGCTGGTCTGGCATCGGCACGCTCGGCATCGACGATCATGGGCTAGTTTCCGTTGCTCGACCCCCTCAAGCCTTCTGAAGAGCAAGTATCTCCACACTGTTAACGCGCCGGACTACATGCGTTCGGTCATCCGAGGATCAGCGATGAATCTCCAGAACTTTCGCTTCGAGACCGATGCCGACGGCGTCGCCCTGGCCGTCTGGGATTGCCCCGGCCGCTCGATGAACGTCATCACGCAAGCCGTGATCGACGAGATCGAGGCGATCGTCGACGCGGTCGTCGCCGATCCGGCCGTGAAGGGCTGCGTCATCACCTCGGGCAAGGACAACTTCTCGGGCGGCGCCGACCTCACGATGCTGCAGGGCCTCGGGCTCGAATACGAGAAGCTCAAGCGCGAGCAGGGCGAGGAGCCCGCCATGCGCCACTTCTTCGAGGCGTCGCGCCGGCTCTCGCTGGTGTTCCGCAAGCTCGAGACCTCCGGCAAGCCCTTCGCGGCGGCGGTGAGCGGGCTCTGCCTCGGCGGCGCGTTCGAGCTGGCGCTGTCCTGCCATCACCGCGTGGTCTCGGACGACCCGAAGACCCGGGTCGGCCTGCCCGAGATCAAGGTCGGGCTGTTTCCCGGCGGCGGCGGCACCCAGCGCGTCGCGCGGCTGATGCAGACCGGCGACGCCCTGCAGATGCTGTTCAAGGGCGAGCAGATCCGCCCGGCGATGGCCAGGAGCATGGGCCTCGTCCACGAGGTCGCGGACAAGGACGAGATCGTGGCCAAGGCTAAGGCCTGGATCCTCGCCGGCGGCTCGGCGGTGGCGCCCTGGGACGTGCCGAAGTTCAAGGCCCCGTCGGGCAAGGTCTATTCGCCGGCCGGCATGATGATCTGGCCCCCGGCCAACGCGATCTACCGGCGCGAGACGCACGACAACTACCCGGCGGCGAAGGCGATCCTGGCCTCGGTCTACGAGGGCCTGCAGCTGCCGATGGACCTCGGCCTCAAGGTCGAAAGCCGCTACTTCGCGATGATCCTGCGCACCAAGGAGGCGGCGGCGATGATCCGCACGCTGTTCATCTCGATGGGCGAGCTGAACAAGGGCGCGCGCCGCCCGAAGGACGTGCCCGCCACCAGCCTGCGCAAGGTCGGCGTGGTCGGCGCCGGCTTCATGGGCGCCGGCGTCGCCTACGTCACCGCCAATGCCGGCCTCGAGGTGGTGCTCGTCGACCAGTCGACCGAGGCGGCCGAGAAGGGCAAGGCCTACGCCCACGCGCTGATCACCGGGCAGATCAACAAGGGTCGCGCCAAGACCGCCGACCGCGACGCGCTGCTCGCCCGCATCCAGGCGTCGGCCGACTACGCGGATCTCGCCGATTGCGACCTCGTCATCGAGGCGGTGTTCGAGGACCCGAAGGTGAAGGCCGAGGTGATCGCCAAGGTCGAGGCGGTGATCGGCCCCGACACGATCTTCGCCTCCAACACCTCGACGCTGCCGATCTCCGGCCTCGCCAAGGCGTCCTCGCGCCCGGAAGCCTTCGTCGGCATCCACTTCTTCTCGCCGGTCGAGAAGATGATGCTCGTCGAGATCATCAAGGGCGAGGCCACCGGCGACCGGGCGCTCGCCACCGCGCTGGACTACGTCCGCACGGTGAAGAAGACGCCGATCGTCGTGAACGACGCCCGTGGCTTCTTCGCCAACCGCTGCGTCGGCGCCTACATCCTGGAAGGGCACAAGATGCTCAACGAGGGCGTGCCGCCCGCGATGATCGAGAACGCCGGCAAGATGGCCGGCATGCCGGTCGGCCCGCTCTCGCTCAACGACGAGGTCGCCCTCGACCTCGGCCTGAAGATTGCCAAGGCGACGGAGGCGCAGCTCGGCCCGGACGCGGTCGACCCGGCGCAGAAGGCGCTGCTCGTCGAGCTCGTCGAGAACCAGGGGCGGCTCGGGCGCAAGAACCGGAAGGGCTTCTACGACTACCCGGAGGGCGCGCCGAAGCGTCTGTGGCCCGGGCTGAAGGACCTGCAGCCGACCCACCTCGACCCGGACACCCTCGACATCGCCGAGCTGAAGCACCGGCTCCTCGTGGTCCAGGCGCTGGAGGCCGCGCGCACGGTGGGCGAGGGCGTCATCACCGATCCGCGCGAGGCCGACGTCGGCTCGATCCTCGGCTTCGGCTTCGCCCCGTTCACCGGCGGCGCCCTGTCCTACATCGACTTCATGGGCGCGAAGGACTTCGTCGCCCTGGCCGAGGGGCTTGAGGCCAAGCACGGCCCGCGCTTCGCGGTGCCCGACAACCTGCGCGCCATGGCCGAGAGCGGCGGCACGTTCTACGGCGAGGCGGCGAAGCAGGCGGCGTGATCGCCCTTTCCTTCCCCCACTTCAGGGGGAGGGAGCTCACGGCATCGTGGGCGTTTGGATTCAAGACGGCGTCCCGTCTCACCCCACCGCGGCCAGCCGGCGCCGCAGCACCTCGACGTCGGCGTGGTTGTTCGACAGCAGGTCGGTGATGTCGCCGACGACGAGCGCCTTCACGTGGCGGCAGCGCACTCCGTGGCGGCCGGCCATGCAGGTGCAGCGCAGCATCAAGCCGCTCCTGCGGTCCTCCAGCGAGACCTCGTAGCGGTTGCCGGTGCTGCCGCGCATGGCGAAGCGCAGCGCGTCCGGCTCGGCCGGCTTGAGCGCCCGCAGGATGCGGCCGCTGATCGCGCCGGCGCCCGCCCGCGGGATCGCGGCGGTCCCGTCGATCCGCGTCGCCGGCAGCGACAGCACCCGCGACAGGTCGGGCACGTCCGCGGCCTCCGTCTGCCGGACGGCCGCGAGCGCGATCTCGGCGCAGGCATAGGCGTCCTCGCCGGCGTCGTGGTGCTCGAACCGGATGCCGAGGCGGCGGGCGACCTTGCCGAGGCCGCAGCCCTCCGGGTCCGGGAACACGCGGCGGGCGACCTGCACCGTGCAGAGGTAGCGCAAGGGGGGCGCCGGCAGCCCGCAGGCCTGGAGCGAGGCCCGCAGCACGCCGATGTCGAAGCTCGCGTTGTGGGCGAGGATCAGCCCGCCGGCGAGGTCGGGCAGGAACTCGGCGACCGCCTCGCCGAAATTCGGCTTGTCGCGCACGTCGGCCGGGACGATCCCGTGGACGCGGATGTTGCCGGGCGAGAACCGCAGCTCCGGCGGCCGGATCAGCCGGGACGCGCGCCGGACCACGCGGCCCCCCTCGATCCAGGCGAGCCCGATCGCGCAGGCGCTGTCGCGCCGCTCGTTGGCGGTCTCGAAATCGAGGGCGACGACGGTCATGTGCCTGAACGGGACGGCCGCGGGGGTGTCATGACCCAGGTCTATGACCCGCGGACTCGCGCTTCAAGCGCCTGCGACCATCGCGAGCCATTCGTCTTCCGAGACGACGCGCACCCCGTGCTTCTCGGCATCCTTCAGCTTCGAGCCGGCGCCGGGGCCGGCGACGACGAGGTCGGTCTTCGCCGAGACCGAGCCCGAGACCTTCGCCCCGAGACGTTCCGCGGTGGCCTTGGCCTCGTTGCGGGTCATCTTCTCCAGCGTTCCGGTGAAGACCACGGTCTTGCCCGAGAACGCCGCCGTGCGCGCGGCCGCCTCCATCGGCGCCACCGTCACCTCGGCGAGCAGCGCCGAGACGGCGGCGTCGTTGTGCGGCTCGGAGAAGAACGCGATCAGCGAGTCGGTCGCCACCGGGCCGATCTCGCCGTCGTCGGCGAAGACCCGGTAGGCGTCCCCGGGTCGCTGCTCGGCCGCGCGCGCGATCGCCGCCCGGGCGGCGTCCAGGCTGCCGTAATGGGCGATCAGGCTGGCGCGCTGGCTGGTGCTGAACCGGATCCTGCCGGCGTCCGCCGGCGGGGCTTCGCCCTCCTCGGCATCGCCCGCTTCCGCCGGAGGTTCCGCGTCAGCCGAATGTGCCGCTTCGCCCGGCAGGCCGGCCTCGAGCAGCCGGTCGCGGGTGGTCGGCCCGATCCGCGGCACCGCTGAGAGCTCGATCCAGTCCGGCCCGGCCTGCGCGTCGGCCGCCGCCCGCAGCGCCGTCTTCAGCTCCGAAAAGTCCGAGAACCGCTTGGCCAGGGCCTTGGCGGTCGATTCGCCGATGTCCGGGATGCCGAGGGCGAACAGGAAGCGGTTCATCGGCAAGCTGCGGCGCTCGGCGACCGCCGCGAGCAGGTTGTGGATCGCCTTGTCCTCCTCCTCGCCCTTCTTCTTGGTCGGCTTCTTCGGCGCCGGCGCCCCCTCCGCCCGGCGCTCCGCCGACAGGGCCTCGCGCCGCGCGACGATCGCCGCCTTCAGCGGCTCGAATTCGAGGGTGAACAGGTCGGCGGGTTGTTTCACGAGCCCGGCCTCGAACAGCACCTCGATGTAGGTCTGCCCGAAGCCTTCGAGGTCGAAGCCGTTGCGCGAGACGAAGTGCTTCAGCCGCTCGACCCCTTGGGCCGGGCAGATCAGCCCGCCGGTGCAGCGCCGCACCGCGTCGGGCTTTCCGGTGCGCGGGTTGATCTCGCGGACCGCCTTGCTGCCGCAGGCCGGGCAGGTCTCGGGAAAGTCGAAGGGCTTCGCGTCGGCTGGGCGCTTCTCCAGCACCACGTCCATCACTTTCGGGATCACGTCGCCGGCCCGCAGCACCACCACGGTGTCGCCGACGCGGATGTCGCGGCCGTCGCGGATCGGCTCGCCGTCGCCGCCGACGCCCTTGACGTAGCCCTCGTTGTGCAGCGTCGCGTTCGAGACCACGACGCCGCCGACCGTCACCGGGCGCAGGCGCGCGAGCGGGTTGAGCGAGCCGGTGCGGCCGACGTTGATGTCGATGCCCTCGACCACCGTGAACGCTTCCTGCGCCGCGAACTTGTGGGCCAGGGCCCAGCGCGGGCTCCGCGACACGAAGCCGAGCCGCTTCTGCAGGGCGAGGTCGTCGACCTTGTAGACGACGCCGTCGATGTCGTAGCCCAGCGTCGGCCGGTCGGCCTCGATCCGCCGGTAATGCGCGATCATGCCGGCCGCGTCCGTGCAGGTGACGGTCAGCGGGTTCACCGGCAGGCCCCACGCGCGGAACCGGTCCATCACCCCCGATTGCGTTCCCTCGAACGGCGGCACCACCTCGCCCCAGGCGTAGGCGAAGAACTTCAGCGGCCGCGCGCCGGTGATCGACGGATCGAGCTGGCGCAGCGAGCCGGCGGCGGCGTTGCGCGGGTTGGCGAAGAGCGGCTTGCCCGCCGCCTCCTGGCGGGCGTTGATCGCGGCGAAATCGGCGTGCGAGAGGTAGACCTCGCCGCGCACCTCGCAGACCGCCGGCCAGCCGCTGCCGGCGAGCGCCTGGGGGATGTCCTCGACCGTGCGGGCGTTGGCCGTGACGTTCTCGCCGGTCTCCCCGTCGCCGCGGGTGGCGGCGGTGACGAGGCGCCCGTCCTCGTAGCGCAGCGACAGCGAAAGACCGTCGATCTTCGGCTCGGCCGTGAAGGCGAGCGGTTCCTCCGGGCGGTTGAGGAAGCGGCGCACGCGGGCGACGAACTCCTCGACCTCCGCGTCGGCGAAGGCGTTGCCGAGGGAAAGCATCGGCACCGCATGGCGCACCTTGGCGAACTTCTCGGAGGGCTTCGCGCCCACCGACGCGCTGGCGATGCCGGTGCCGGCAAGGTCGGGGACCTGCGCTTCCAGCGTCTCCAGTTCCCGGCGCAGGGCGTCGTAGGCGGCGTCCGAGATCTCGGGCGCGTCCTCCTGGTGGTAGAGCCGGTCGGCCTCGGCGATCTCGGCGGAGAGCGCGGCGTGGCGCGCCCGCGCCGCCTCGGCGGTGAGCGTGTCGGCCTCCGGCGCGACGGATTCAACGCGGGCCGATTTCGGGGCGGCAGGCTGGGGCTTCGGCATCGGGCTCGAGACTTCCGCAGGGGGCGATCGGGCTTCTAACCGATTTCCCCCCGACCGGGATCACTTGGAGACCGGGCCGAAGCGTCGCGATTCACAGCGATCGCGCATCGCCGGGCCGCTGCCGCGGCAGGATCAGGTCCGGGCGCCGGACCAGCGCCGCCGCGCCGACGAGGACCAGCCCGGCAAGGAGGGTGACCCCCGACAGCGGCAGCACCGGCGCCAGCACGCCCGAGGCCGCCCCGCCCGCGACGGAGCCGAGGTTCATCACCGCCATGAACACCTCGAACTGCGTCGCCGCGCCGGCCCGGCCTCGGCTCGCCTGCATCAGCGCCGGCACCAGGGCGACGATCAGCAGGCCGGGCAGGACGTTGGTGAAGCCGAGGATCAGCGGGCCGGCCGATCCGGCGAAGCCGCCCGCGATCAGGCACGCGGTGGCGAGGAACGCGGCGGCACTCGCCGCGAACAGGGTCCGCAGGGCCGGCAACGGCCCGGCGCGGTCGCACCACAGGCCGATGCCGAGCGCTCCCAGGGTTCCGCCGGCGAAGGCGAGGCCGGCCTGGAGCCGCGACAGCTCGGCGGCATCCCAGCCCTGCGCCTGGACGAGATCGACCGAGAACGGCAGCTCGAACAGGGCGAGCGCCCCGTCGACCGAGAAGCACAGGGCGACGAGCCGGAGGGCGTTCGGCCGGCGCAGGCCCAGGGCCAGCCGGCGCAGGAACCGCGCGAACGGGACCTTCCGCCCGCCCCCCGCGCTCGGCCGCCGCGCCGGCGAGAGCAGGGCGTCGCCCGGCGCCTCGCGCACCAGCAGGATCGGCAGGCCGGCGAGGATGGCGGCCGCGAGCAGGCAGGCGGTGCTGAACCCGAACCCGTAGGCGGCGAGCAGCCAGCCGAACAGGCCGGCGCCGAGGCTGGTGCCGGCGACGAAGCCGGCCCGCGTGCAGGCGCTCATCCGCCCGAGCTCGCCCGGCGGGACATGGTCCATCACCATCCGGTCGCAGGCGGTGTCGAGCAGGGCGGCGAAGGTGCTGTGCACGAGGAAGACGCCCCCCAGAGCGCCGAGCGCGCGGGCGTCCGGCACCAGCAGCAGCCCGGCGAGCGCCGCGTGGCAGCCGAGGATCGCGAGCACGCTCCAGGCCCGGCGCCGCCCCATCGCGAACCCGCTCGCCCGGTCGACCAGCGGCCCCCACAGGATCGGCTGCACCGTCCAGGGCAGGCCGGCGATGGCGAAGTGGACGCCCACCTCGGCGCTCGACACGCCCTGCGCCGCGAGATGGTTGGCGAGCGCGGTCAGCGAGAACCCGGCGACCAGCCCCTGGTAGAGATAGGTGGCGAAGAACACGCCGTAGCGGGCGCCGCGATCTTGCAGGGTCGGCAGCCGCATGCCGAAGCTTGCGATCGCGACGGCGCTTCCGGCTTGCGGGGCCGCCCGCGCCGGTGGATCCTCCGCGCCGCTCATTCCCGAAGGCTCCTCATTGCACGCAGATCCGCCCCGCTCGTCCGGCCTCGACCATACGATAGCGCGCGGCAACGCACGCGCGTTTCTCCCTCCCCCCTCTGCGGGGGAGGGTTGGCCTCGCGTCAGCGAGGGTCGGGAGAGGGGAGCGACAGTGCCGGATACGGCGCTCCCCTCTCCCGACCCGCTTCGCGGGTCACCCTCCCCCGCAGAGGGGGGAGGGAAGTACGCGTCGCCGGCTTCGGCGTATGTCTTGTGAACGGTGCCTGGGTCGTCACCGAACCCGGACCCAGCACGGTGATCCGGGTGTGGAGCATCGATCTCGCCCTGTCGGCGGGCCAGCTCGCGCGCTGCGACGCGTGGCTTTCGCCTGACGAGGCCGCCCGGGCGGATCGCTTCCTGCGTGCGGAGGACCGCGACCGTTTTCGCGCGAGCCACGCGGCGCTGCGCCTGATCCTCGCCCCGGCCCTCGGCTTGGGGGGCGACGCGCTCGCCTTCACGGCGGGGCCGGCCGGCAAGCCGGAGCTGGCCGGCGCGCTGGCCGGGAGCCTGCGCTTCAACCTGTCGCATTCGGGCACCCGCGCCCTCGTCGGGGTCTCGCCCACGGCCGCGATCGGCGTCGATGTCGAGGCGGTCCGCCCGATCCCGGACGTCCTGCGCATCGCCCGCGCGCACTTCGCGCCCTGGGAAGCCGAGGCGCTGGCGGCCCTGCCGCCGGAGGCGCTCGGTCTCGCCTTCACCGGCCTGTGGACGCGCAAGGAGGCGGTGGTGAAGGCGCTGGGCGCCGGCCTGTCGCTGCCGCTGGACCGCTTCGCCCTGACCCTGCCGCCGGCGCCGCCGCGCCTCGTCGCGATCGCCGGCGACGACCCGCAGGCCTGGAGCCTCCACCACCTCGAGCCCGGACCCGGCACGGTCGGCGCCGCGGCGATCCGGGCGCCGGGCGCGGCCATCGCCCGCTGCGCCCTGCCGCCGGATTGGCCGGACCGCCCCCCGCGCTGATCGCCCGCGAAACGCACTGCTCCGCGAGATGCCGCTTGCGGCCCGCCCGGGTGCCGGCTATACCCCCGCTCGCTGGCGAAGCCGCCGGCTTTCGGAGTGTAGCGCAGTCTGGTAGCGCACCACGTTCGGGACGTGGGGGTCGCAGGTTCAAATCCTGCCACTCCGACCAAATTTCCCGAGAGTTCGCAGTCTCCTACTGCTCCCCTTCGGACCTGCCATCCGGTCGTGACTCGCTTTTCGCGCGGGCGCCCGGTCGAAACCTGGTTCCGCGCGCCGCGTCGAACCGCGCGAGGCCTCAGACGCCGAGGCGGCCGAGGCCCGGCAGCTTGAGGCCGGGACGGCGGATGTCGAGGCCGGCGACCGCGCCGAGGATGTTGACCTCGAGGCCCTCGACCCAGCCGACCGTCAGCCCGAGATAGCCGCCGAGATTGATCCGGAAGCCGGTGCCCGAGGGCGTCGGGCCGGCCCAGCGGCCGTCATAGGGAAAATCCTTGCCGATCGCCGTCGCCGGCAGGCTCGCGCGCATCTCCGGGACGGAGCTCATCACCGCCGCCACGAAGGTGTTCGAGTTCGGCCCGGGCCAGAGGTGGTAGTCGCCGAGCTTCGCGTAGCGGTAGTTGGCGATGGTCTCGCGGATGCGCGGCAGCATCCGTTCCGCCTCGGCGCCGTCGGCGGCGAAGACCAGCTCCGGCGTGCTGCCGAACCAGCGCCCGTCCGGCACGAACCGGTCGACCCAGATCGGCATGCCCCAGGCGGTGTAGTCAAACCGCTTGTAGGCGCGGTCGCCGGCCCCCTTCACCACGATCCAGCTGTGGCTCGCGATGATGCCGCGCCAGCTCACCGTGCGGGCCGAGAACACCCGCACCACGGCCTCGGGGTTTTGCGCGGCCGGCCGGAGCAGCCCGGCGCTCGAGCGGTCGGCAGTGCGCCAGTCGGCGATGTCGTTCCGCAGGTAGTACAGGGCTGCCGACACCGCGATCGGCGCGAGGAACACGATCACGAAGACGAGGAGAGCGATTCGGAGCAAGCGGGTCATGTCCAGGCGTGGCGGGGTGCCTCGGATCTAGGAACCTCGCCGGGCGGTTGGCAGAGCGGTGCGGCGTCATCGCGCCTCGGCCGCCCGTGCCCCGTTGCCCCTCCGTCGGTTGCCCTTCGGCCCAGGATTTTTCGCATGTGGTACCTCTACGGCGTCGTCCTGATCGCGGGCATCGCCAACGCGATCCAGCCGGGCCAGAACGCGGCCCTGGCCAAGGGCTTCTCGCAGCCGCTCACCGCCGGGCTCGTCGTCGGGATCTGCACGGCGACCACCGTTCTCGTCGTCGGGCTCGTCTCCGGCCGGCTCGCCTGGCCGTCGTCCGAAGACCTGGCCACGGTCCCGTGGTGGGGATGGTTCGGCGGCGTGTTCGGCGGCGGCATCGTCATCACGCAGCTGCTCGTCGCGCGCCAGATCGGCGCCGGCGCCTTCCTCGGCCTGCTGGTGACGGCGGGCGTCGTCGCCTCGGTCCTGCTCGATCACTTCGGCTGGGTCGGCTTCGCGGTGCATCCGGCGACGCCGTGGCGGATCCTCGGCGGCGTCCTGATGATCGGCGGGGTCGCCCTCGTCGCCCTGTTCTGAACCGGTGCGCAGGCAGCGGGCGCAGGATCAGCTCGCGTCGTCGCGCGCCTTGCCGCCCGCAAAAGCCTCGCGAAACCCTGGCGTCGCCAGGGCGCCGAGGATGTCGCGCAGGGCCTCGGTGCGCGCCTGCCCGAAAGCCGCCTCGAAGCGCGCCTGCGCGTCCTGCCAGAGCGGGATCGTCTGCTCCAGCTTGGCCGCGCCGAGGTCGGTCAGCGCCACGCGGCGGACGCGGCGGTCGGCCGCGTCCGGGACGAGGCGGAGATAGCCGTCCCGGACCAGCGGCTTCAGGGTGTGGCCGAGGCCGGACAGGTCCATCACCATCGCCTCGGCGAGCTGCCCCATGGTCGGGCTTCCCATCGCGCGGACAGTGACGAGGAGGCTGTGCTGGGTCGTTCGCAGGCCGCCGGGCGCCAGCACCTCGTCGTAGAGCTGCCCGATGTTTCGGGTCGCCCTGCGCAGCGCCGCGTTGCTGCACCGGCTCCGCGGGGCGATCGCGCAGCCGGTCGTCGCGTCGGTGCGGGCTCGCGTGCCCTTCGCCATCGTTCGCCTCGCGCCCCGGCCGGCTGGCCCGGCTGCCCGCAATTACCGGCATATGCATGCGTATAGCGGGAATCGAGCCCGGCCGTCAGTCCCGTCGCGGGATACGGCCGGATGCCGAAGCTTCGGAGCCCGGAAGGGGTCAGCGCGGACGGCGCCCGGCGCCCCCGCCGAAGCGGCGGCCGACATAGGCGATCAGCTTCGGCACGATGAAGGCGGTGAGGAGCTTGCGGATCATGGAATCTGTCCTGTCTCTGGCGGTCAGCGCGCCGGGCGGAGCAGCCAACCGGCGGCGAAGGCCACCGCGGCGAGCGCGAGGAGGGTGGTGGCGTGGTTCTCGTCGGCATAGCCGAGGGCCTGGCGGCCATAGGTCTCGCTGCGGCGGCGTGCGTCGCGCGCGTAGCGGCTGCCGTCGTCGATGAGGCTCTCTCCGCGGCGGCGGGCTTCGCGGGCGAGGTGGGTTCCGTCCTCGATCACGTCCTCGGCCCGGTCGCGGGCGCGGCCGTAGGCGTACTGCGCGCCGCCGGCGACCTGATCGACCGCGCCGCGGACCTGGCGCCCGGCCTCGCCGGTGATGCCGCCGAGGGTGGATTGGGCGCGGCCCTTGAGGTGGCGCTTGGCGCCCCGGTATTCGTCGCGGTTCATGGTCGGCATCCGTCGGTTCGGGTGGAAAGGTGCGGGACGGCATCGGCTGCCGTCCCGCATCGTCGGATCGGCAAGACGCGCGTCCCTCGGGACGCGGGCTTCGCTCAGAACTTGCTCTTCACCTTGTCGGCGAGGTTCTGGGCGCCGTCCTTGGCATCGCC
Organism: Methylobacterium sp. E-025; assembly: GCF_022829705.1. Lineage (NCBI taxonomy): Bacteria > Pseudomonadati > Pseudomonadota > Alphaproteobacteria > Hyphomicrobiales > Methylobacteriaceae > Methylobacterium > Methylobacterium sp. E-025. Next base: position 2,631 of record NZ_JAKSYR010000014.1, on the reverse strand, counting down.
GACGGTCTTCTGGGCTTCGCCCTTCAGCTCCTGCGCCTTGCCCTCGGCGACGAGCTTGTCGTTGCCGGTGACGTTGCCGACGCCCTGCTTGACGTTGCCGACGGCCTCGTTGGCCAGGCCCTTGATCTTGTCGGTGGTGCTGCTCATTGAAAACGCTCCTTGTGCGATGTCATGGGAACCGGCCGATCCGACCGGCGGGAGGTCGGCCCCGGCGTGCCGGGGCCGGAGGGGTCAGGCGCGACGGGTGGTGCCGTAGGCCAGCGCCGGGTTGACGGCGCCGAAGCGGCCGCCGAGGAAGCCGGCGAGCGCGCCGAGGATCAGCGCGAGGGCGCCGTAGAACGCGCCCTGCGTGGCCGCGCTGCGGGCGGCCTCGGCCGCGACCTTGGCCTTCTGCTTGGCGTCGGCGACGGCGGCGTCGTACTGCTTCTCGTAGTCCTGGATCTGCGTCTTGGCCTGGTCGGTCGGGATGCCCTGGGCCTTGGCCAGCGCGTCGGCGGCGCGGTTCTCGGCCTGGGCCTTCTGGGCCGGATCGCCCGAGAGCAGGGCGCGGACCGCCGAGGCGGCGGCATCGCGCAGGGCCTGCGGGTCCTGGCCGGCCGCCTGCTGGCGCACCGTGTTCTCGATCCCGTCGAGCGGGTTCGAGATCTTGGACAGCGAGGGCGCCGCGGCCTGGGCGGCCGTCTGCACGGTGCCGCCGACGAGCGAGCCGGCGCCGCCGAGGGTGCTGGTCACCGCGCCGAACGCGCCGCCGACGAGGCCGCCGACGGCGGAGCTGAGCAGGTACAGCACGACGAGGGTGCTCACCGCCCAGGAGACGAGGCCGTGATAGCCGGCGGTGGCGGCGACGGGCTTGCCCGAGAGGCGACCGGCGAGGAAGCCGCCGACGAGGGCCGCGACGATGCCGGACACGACGAACCAGACGCCGGCGCCCATCGACAGGGTCGAGGCGGCGGGGTTGTCACCGGCGGGATAGCCGACGCTGGACAGGCCGACGCCGACGCCGACCATGTTCAGGATGACCTGCACCACCAGCGCCAGGACGGCGCCGGCGAAGATCGCGCCCCAGGACGCCTGGTGCAGGTGGACGGTGGAGGCTGCGCTCGCCGCGACGGGGGCGGCGGAAATGTTGGACGATGTGGCCACGGTATGCTCCGAAAGACTTGACGCGACGACGAGGGCTGTCAGCGGCGGGAATGGATGAGGAGGGCGAGGCCGTAGCCGACGGCTCCGGCGATCATCAGGGCGACGAAGGGGCTTTCCTCGACCTGATGGCTGACGGCGCGACGGCCCTGGCGGAGGTAGTGGCCGCTGTTCTCGTAGGCGTCCTCGGCGTAGTCCGAGGCTTCGCCGGCGACGTGCCGGACGGCGTCCTTGGCCTGGCCGTAGAGGTTCTCGGCCGACCCCTGGGCTTCGCGGAAGCGGCCCTCGACCGAGTCGTTCCGCGATCCGACGAGATCGCCGACGGCGCCCTGTGCCTTGCCCGCAAATTCTTTCGCTGCGCCCGTGACGCGATCCGTATCGACCATGATGCTCGTCCTGTTGCTTCGAGGTGTGGGAGACGTGTGCGGCGTGTCGCCCGGGCTACGGCATGCGCGTGGACCCGGACGTCGCGTCGGACTTCGAAAAAACTCGTGTTCGCTTCGATCTCGGCCGTGGCGCGCAGGTCGCCGGCGGCTGCGCGATCGAGCTGAGGGCGCGATCCGCACAGATCGCTTGCGGTTCGATGCGGCGGGTTGCTGCCCCTGTTCTTGTTGGTCTTGCCTTTATCCTTCGGAGATGGTGACACCCATCGAACAGGCAATGGTATAAAACTACTGGTATTCTGATTTATTCATGTCGGGATGGTCGCCGGCAGGCCGTGCTCGCGCGCCCACACGATCACCTCCGAGCGCTTGTGCAGGCCGAGCTTGCGGTAGAGCGCGGCGGTGTGGTTGCGGACGGTGTTGCGCGACAGGTTCAGCCGCTTGGCGATGGCATCGTCGCTCAGCCCGGCGCAGACCAGGCCGAGCATCTGGCGCTCGCGCACCGTGAGGCTGAGGGTCGGATCCTCGGCGCTCGCCTCGCCCGGGTGGCGCAGGCTCGCGAGCTTCTCGATCAGGCCGCGGCTGAACCAGGAGGTGTCGGCCATCACCGCCTCGATCGCGACGAACAGGTCGCGCTCGGAGCGCTTGCGCTCGGTGATGTCCTGCAGCACCGCCAGCACGAACGCCTCGTCGTTGATGGTGACGCGCTCGGCGGAGACGAGGCAATCGAGGTCTCCGGCCTCCTGGGCGTGCAGGCAGGTCTCCAGCCCGAGGACGGAGCCGGTGCGGATCACCGCGGATTCGAAGCGCTGACGGGCCGCATCCTTGGTCCAGAGACCGATCTCCTCCGGCGTGCGGCCGACGACCTTGTCCTGGCCGTAGCCGAACACCCGGGTGAAGGCCTCGTTGATGCCGGTGACCGCGAAGCCGTCGGCCCGGCACAGCATGGTCGGCACGGGCGTGAGCTGGAACGCCTTGGCGAAGCGCTCCTCGCTCTGGCGCAGCGCCGTCTCGGCCTTCTTGCGCAGCTCGAGGTCGGCGAAGGTGAACAGCATGCACGGCTCGTCGCCCAGCTCCATCGGCTGGCCGGCGACGATCACGAACCGTG
>NZ_JAKSYR010000004.1:0-14357 GCF_022829705.1 Methylobacterium sp. E-025 | reverse complement strand
TGCGGTGTTCCGGGCGAAGACGAACACAGGAGCCGTCGTTGTCCCAGATCCGCCCCCGCTTGGGCTGCTTGGCCGGCACCTTCAGCCCCTCACGCCGCCAGATCCGCTCGACGCGCTTGTCGTTGACCGACCACCCGGCCGCCTTCAGCAACGCGCTGATCTTGCGGTAGCCGTAGCGCCCGTACTCCTCGGCCAACGCCACAAGATCGGCCGTCAGCGCCTCTTCGTCGTCCCGGCCCCGCGGTACCTTGCGCTGCGTCGAGCGATGCTGTCCGAGCGCCCGACAGGCACACCGCTCGGAGACAGTCATCGTCCGCATGATGTGCTCGACACAGGCGCGTCGGCGCGCAGGGCTCGAGACGTCTTCCCCGGGACGCCTCCTGCAGGATCAGCTTGTCCAGCGTCAAATCGGCGATGGCTTTTCGAAGCCGAGCATTCTCGGTCTCAAGACTCTTCATCCGTCGAACTTGATCCGACTTCAGGCCGCCAAACTCACGTCGCCACCGGTAGTATGTCACCGAACTCACGCCGAGCGCGCGGATTGCATCGGCCACGCTCTGGCCCTGTGAGATCAGCACATCCGCCTGCCGCAACGTGGCGACGATCTCCTCGGGCTTCGGTTGCTTTGCCATCTCGTCCGTACTCCAGGCTCAAATGCCATACCAAAGTGCGGACCACTTCAATGGGGGCTGATCAGGTGCGGATCCACTTCAGCAGCGCGGCATCGGCCACCTTCCGCATCGAGGTCGGCGGACCGATCCAGGCGTAATATCCGGCCTTCGACACGCCCAGCGTGCGCGCCATGACGGCGATCGGGAAGTCGGCCCGGTTGGCGCTCATGAACCGTAAAACCCCGATGGCAGAACCCCGGTCTCCCGCGCAAACCAGGCCGTCGCGCGAGAGAGGATGTCGCGCTCCAGCTTCAACTACCGGACCTCCCACCGGAGCCGGGCGAACTCGTCACCCTTGGTTGCTGTCAGGCCAGGATCGGTGGGCGGCGGCTTGGCCACCCGTCGACCCTCGCTGCGATCAGCCTGAGCGACCCAGTTCTGAATGGTCTGGCGCGCGGGCTCGAACGCGCGGGCGAGGTCGGTCGGGTCGCGGCCGGCGCTGACCAAATCGACTATCTGCCGGCGGAACTCGGCGGGATATGCGGGACGGGTCTTGGGCATCGGAAAAACACCTCACGCGAAAGCGTTCTCGGTGTCCACCGAACCGGGGCAATCCCAATGCAGGGACGGTGATGAACGGTACTGTTGGGTCGGATGTGGACCGTTCGCTTCCGGGCAGACTGCCAGCTTGCGCTCTCGGCGAATGGTGGGTCCACCGCCATTCGCCCAAGCTGTGGAGCGCTCCAGAACGAGCATTGACCTGGGTCCACTCCGATGGTCCATTCCCCGGGTCCGATGCCGCGCGTGATGGGTGATCGAGGGCCTAACCCCTTGATGTTGTACCCGATCTGTTTTGGCTGAGAATCCTGGCGCCCCAGCCAAGCCTCCGCTAAGTCATTGATCTGATGGCATTCGGCTATCAGCCGCTTCGGCGGCCATGCCGATTGTACGCAGATCTGTTGCACGCGCTTGTCCACAGGGACAGGCCGTTAACGATTTGTTCCAACGTGTACCGCCGCGGGGCGGTATACTGGTGGCGAAGGCGATTCCGTTGCGATGAGCGGACGCGACCCTCTGGTGCCCCGGTTAGGGGGAAGTCCATCACGGTCGCTCAGAGCCTGGGCACCTCCGACCCAGCAAGCGCGCGCAAACTCGGCTGGGGGCTCAACGCGGAAAGCCTCCGCGTCCGGGATGACCCAGCCATGCAAACAGCGGCTCAAATCCGCCATTACCTCCGCGCGTTCGTCGATCGGAAGCGAAGCGCGCGGATCGCGCGCTTCCAGCGTGACCTCAATCCACCGCGCGCCCCTCTCGCCGGCGACTGGTCCAGACTCATGGAGAAACGGGAGCGCGAGTACCGCAGCCACTCGATACGCCCCGGCGTCCACGAACGCGTTTCTGGTGAGAGGCTCCGAAATTACGATCGTGTTCGCGTGCGATGCCCTGCGGCAACCATGTCGCCGATCACACACGGCCACTCGGCTCGGGAGCGGTTGAGGTTGACACGTCCTGTCGCGCCTGACCCTGGAGGACGGGACCTGCGCATCAGGAGAAAAAAGATCGGCGCATGCGATTTTTTAACCCTGATCTGGCGGAGCGGTGCATCTTCAGTCTACTGACAGACACTAAGTGCGCATAACAGAACTGCCTGATTTATTTGAGGGTGATGAGGCTGGCCGCGAATCTGGTGAGGGCTTGGTAGATGTCGGCGCGTCGCTCGTAACGGACGGGCAGGCGCAGGAAGCGGTTGAACCAAGCGTGGGTTCGCTCGACGACCCAGCGGTGCCGCCCGAGCCTCTCGCTGCTGTCGATCCCGCGCCGAGCGATGCGGGGTACGATCCCCCGGGCGCGGCACTCCTGGCGACGGGCGCGGGCGTCGTAGGCCTTGTCGGCATTAAGCTTGTGGGGACGGCGGCGTGAGCGACCGCGCCGGGCGTTTCGCACGGGCGGGATCGCATCGAGGGTCGGGGCCATCATCACGCTGTCGTGGCGGTTGGCCCCTGTGAAGGTCAGGGCGAGGGGTGTTCCGCGGGCATCGACGACGAGGTGGCGCTTGGTCCCCGCTTTGCCCCGATCCGTCGGGTTCGGGCCGGTGGCAGAACCCCCTTTTTCGCCGGTACAGACGCGCTGTCCAGGCTCGCCCGGCTCCAGTCGAGCTGACTGGCCGCGTGCAGGCGCCCCAGTAGCACCTGATGCAGGCGCGCCCACACCCCGGCCTCCTGCCAGTCGCGAAGCCGGCGCCAGCACGTTATGCCCGAGCCGCAGCCCATCTCGGCCGGCAGCATCTCCCACGGCCGTCCGGAGCGCAGCACGAACAGGATGCCGGTCAGGGCGACTCGGTTCTCGATGGGCCGTCGCCCGCCCTTCGGACGCGGCCGGGGCGGCGGAAGAAGCGGGCCGATCTCGCTCCAAAGATCGTCGGGAAGAAGGGCACGGGCCATGCCATACCAACGCACATCGACGCTCACGGTGCCGTTCCGTTAGGCGCTCTAAATCACGACGGTGTGGCTTCGAATCGGCCGAGTCAGCGCTCATCGTCGGCTATTTGGGCAGGCGAGGGCTGGGTGAAAACTGTTTTTCGACAAAGTACGTCCACCCGCGTGATCGGTTCGATTTTTGGCACGACGTTGCCCGGAAGGACGTCGTCGATCACGCCTCCACACCGCGATGCCGGAACACGTTTCGCGCTCAGCTTCGTTCAGGGTCGGTCGGTGCCATTGGGCTTGTCTCGTTCCAGAATTCGGAGATGTCGGTCACGCACACACGCCATCATATCGCGCACGCGAACACCAACGAACTGTTCGTCTGCCGGCAATTCGGTGGTCGGATCGCTCTGGAGCAAGACGGCCGCCAGGTCGTACTCGAGCCAGGCGACATCACGCTGATTGACCCAAGCTTACAATACCAGGGACGGTTTTCCGAAGCTTCAGAGGTGCTGGTGTTGAAGGTTCCACGGCAGCTCATGAACGCCCGGCTCGGGCAGACTCAGGAGATGACAGCGCGCGCGATCAAGCCCTGCACGGCCGAGACCGGTCTGCTCTCGGCAAGCCTTGCGATGCTGCCGTTCCACATGCCGGAGGTGGGCTCGACCGCGGAAGCGCTCCTCGAGCCGCACCTGCTCGATCTGATCAGCCTGGCGGTCTGTCAGACGATGGGCCAGGACAGGGGGCGGACATCATCGTCCCGCTCACTCGTCCGCGTGCGATTGCGGGCCGTGATCGAAGCGCGCTTAGCCGACCGAACGCTCGATGCCGGTACGGTCGCAAGCGCAGCCGGGGTCAGCGTGAGATACGCCAATGCGGTGCTGGCCGACGAGAGTACGTCGATCGTGCAGCTCATCCAGGCGCGGCGCCTCGCTCGTTGCCGGCAGTCGCTGGAAGACCCCATGCAGAGAAGCCGAACCGTCAGCGAGATCGCCTATGGCTGGGGGTTTTCGGACATGACCCATTTCGGCCGTCGGTTCAAAGCCGCCTATGACGTCTTGCCGAGCGAGCATCGTCAGCGCGCAGCACGGGGCGGCTGAAGGTCGGTCACGCGCTCCGGCATGCCGTCCCACTCGTCGGCGGGACTGCTCGCCGCCTTCACCCAACGCTCGATGTTCGAGCCCGCGGGGATGATGATCGGGACTGTCCTGCGGCGAACGGGGATGCGTGGCGCCCCGTTACGCGGACGAGCCCATGTCAGGCCGCAGTAGAAGTCGCGGTCTGCCGCTGGCGGAGGTGGTGTCTCGTCAGTTCTGTGGGTTCGGCCCCGTGTCCCTGCTTGAGCGGCGACACCTGCCAGAGCGTGAGCAGCGGCACGAGCGATAGGGCGGTGGGCGGCCCTCCTTAAAGCCGTCGGTCCAGGCTGTTCGTCAGCGCGCTACGAACAGCGCTCGGAGCCGGCTGATATGCGTCAGGGCCCAAGGGCTCGGAATGTGATTGCTGAGCAAAACAAGACGACGGCAGACCTCCGGAGGTTTCTCATGCTTCAGCCCCCCGGCGCAGCCAACCCGAGCGGCACCCCTGGGTTCCGGCGCATGTTCGCCCCGGGCCGCCTAACGGTGGGCGTCTTCTTCCCCATCGAGGCCTACCAGCGCGACCAGCCGACCATGCTCGATCAGGAACGTCTGGCGGTTCGGGCGGAGGAACTCGGCTACGCGGCGCTCTGGACCCGCGACGTGCCCTTGCGGGATCCAAACTTTGGCGATCTCGGGCAGGTCTACGACCCATGGGTCTGGCTCGGCTGGATTGCCGCGCAAACGCACGCGATTGCCTTGGCGACCGGGTCGATCGTCCTGCCCCTCCGCCACCCGATCCATACCGCCAAGGCCGCTGCCTCCGTGGACCGCCTGTCCGGAGGTCGGCTCGTGATGGGCGTGGCCTCGGGTGACCGGCCAATCGAGTTTCCGACCTTCGGCGTCCTCGCGGACGAGCGCGACGTCTTGTTTCGCGAGAGCTTCTCCGTCATCCGAACACTCCTCGAAGAGTCATTTCCCACTCTGCGGTCGCGCTTCGGAGACATGCTCGGCACCGTCGACCTGATGCCGAAACCAATCGGACGGCTGCCCATCCTCGTCACCGGCTCGAGCCGACAGAGTCCGGAATGGATCGCCGAACACGCGGACGGCTGGATCACCTACCCCCGCTCGGTCGAGCGCCAAGCCGAACTCGCGGCCCGATGGCGGGCTACCACCGCAGGGGTGGCCCCGGGCACGTTCAAGCCCTTCGCTCAATCCCTCTACGTCGATCTGCACGCCGATCCGGATCATCCGCCGCGACCCATCCACCTCGGGTTTCGCAGCGGTCGGAAAGCCCTGCTCGACTTTCTCGTGACGCTGCGCTTGATCGGCGTCCACCACGTCATCCTGAACCTCAAGTACGGCGTCCGCAGCGCGAGCGAGGTCCTCGACGAGATCGGCCTCGAGGTGCTGCCGCAGCTGAAGACCAAGCCCGGCCCGCGCATCAGGCCGCCGTTCATGCGCTGGAGGGCGCCCGGATTCAGGAGCGTCACGGAGCGCCCGCGCGTGGTGATCAGCCCGTCACGGCGCAGCGTGGTGAAGGTCCGGCTCACCGTCTCGCTCGAGAGGCCGAGATAGTCCCCGATGTCGGTGCGCGACATCGGCAGCTCAATCGATCGCGTGGTCGAAACTCTGCCCACGAAGTCGATCAGAAAATACGCGAGCTTCTCAGCGGCGCTGGCGCGACCGATCACAGACAGATCCTCAGCCCGCTCGGCCATCCGTAGGAGCCACGACCAGAGGGCGTTCGCGATCTGTGAGTCCGATGCCGCAAGCGCGTCCAGCCGGGAGCGGGGACAGCGCACGGCCCACGTATCGCTGACCGCCTCGGCGGACGAGGCGTGCCGTTGGGCGCGCTCCATCCCGAAGAATTCGCCGGAGAGATGGAACCCACGCACGACCCGATTGCCATCACGGCTGACGTTGATCGTGCGGACCATGCCAGCAACCACGCAGTAGACGAAATCTCCGGCATCGCCTTCGGTGTAGAGGGTCGTGCCGGGGGAGAAATGGTCGACCCGCCCGAGAGACGCGATGCGAGCGAGCGTGAGCTCGCCTGCGCCCCGAACCAACACGGGCGGCCAAGCGTCGTCAGGGCCGGGAGCTGGCAGTACGCGACCATACTGCAGCATGATGCTCCCCTCCCGGTGGTATTCATTGATCAGGCATTGTCACATTTCGCACAATGCGGAGACTACCTAAGGACGATCCCGGACGCGTCGGCGCGCCTTCGGACGTCCCCCTGTTCGGCGCGCAACCCGGGCCGGGTGACATGCGCCCACCATCGCTTAGGACAGACCTCCGTCAGGCCAACGAGTTCAGACGAGGGGGCGCGCCAGACACAGCCGGCGCACGCGACAGCCGTCGAGCCTGTCGCGCCGTAGGGGCGTTCAGGTCGTCGGTCCGGAAGTCTCCAAAGTCGCCGGAACTGATCCTCGTCAGTGCTGTGGGGACCCGTCCCGTCGTCAAATGCGGAATCGCCGCTGTTCAGGGTTTCGAGGAGATCCAGGATGGGACAGGTCCTAGAGCCCGGGGTGCCGGCACCCGATTTCACGCTCCACGTCACACCTGATCAGACCCTATCGCTGGGCGACCTGCGCGGACGGCCGGTTGTTCTGGCGTTCTATCCCGCAGACTGGAGCCCCGTTTGCGGGGATCAGATGGCCGTCTACAATCAGGTGCTGCCGGAGTTCAGGCAGCATGACGCCGAAGTCGTCGGCATCTCAGTCGATAGCGCCTGGTGCCATCAGGCCTTCGCCGAGACGCGTCATCTCCATTTTCCGCTGCTCGCGGATTTCGAGCCGAAGGGCGCGATCGCCCGGCAATACGGCGCCTACCGCGACGGCGAAGGTTTCTGTGAGCGGGCGCTGTTCGTCGTCGATCGCGGTGGCACGATCTTCTGGAGCTACCGCTCCCCGATTGCCGTCAACCCCGGTGCAGACGGCATCCTCGATGCGCTGGACCGGCTTGAGAGCCAGGAGAAAAGCAATGGCCGAACTCAGGGTGCCGGTTTCGCCAGCTGACCACATGCGGGGCGGCGCCGACGGGCGGGTGGTGCTCGTCGAATACGGTGACTACGAATGTCCTTACTGCCGCCTCGCGCATATCCAGGTCCTGCGCCTTGGCAAGCACTTCGGCGACGACCTCACCTACGTCTTCCGTCATTTCCCGCTTACGGAAATCCACCCGCATGCGGGACTAGCTGCGGAGACCGCCGAGTTCGCGGGTGCCCAGAACCGGTTCTGGGACATGCACGACGCGATCTATGCGTATCAGGATCAGTTGAGCCTGCTGTTCCTGTCGGGTGCAGCCCGGGCGCTCGGCCTGTCCGAGCGCAACCTCGAGATCGCCCTCGAAGCGAACACCTATGCACCCAAGGTGGCGCAGGACTTTCGTGGCGGCGTCAGAAGTGGGGTCAACGGGACGCCGACCTTTTTCATCAACGGCCGTCGGCACAATGCTCCGTTCGACTACGAGCATCTGGCGGATGGCGTTCGGTCCGCGCTTTCCATGCCGTAGGCCGCCTTCTCGACGATGAGCGGACGCCGTCGACAGTAAAGTCCATTGTTCTCGACCTCGAAAGCCCGTATCGCACCGACGGTGCCGCCGGCGTAGAAGACTATCGTGCTATCCTTGCAAAGCCAAATTCCGATACCTGTGTCTTTCTGCGCGACGACCTATCACCCAACCAGACTTCACGACGCTCAGACGTCGAAAACAGAAGATGCCGTCCTAGAACTGATCGGCGTCAGGTCCACGTAAGAAGCAGAACGTAGCATCGACCCGACGCGGTATACAGTCCTCAGCGATGAACGCCGGCTCGGTATCGATCGGTCTGCATGGCTCAGACATGAAGGAGTATCCCCCATGGCAAAGGTGATCGGCATCGATCTCGGCACAACGAACTCGTGCGTCGCCGTGATGGACGGCAGCAAAGCAAGCGTCATTGAGAACGCCGAGGGTGGCCGCACGACCCCATCGGTGGTGGCCTTCACCGAGTCCGGCGAGGTTCTCGTCGGGCAGCCGGCGAAGCGGCAGATGATCACGAACCCGGGGAACACCGTCTTCGCCATCAAACGGCTTATCGGGCGACGTTACGACGACCCGATCACCAAGAAAGATATCGCGATGGTACCCTACACGATCGTGCCCGGGCGGAACGGCGACGCCTGGGTCGAAATGAAGGGCAAGCCCTACAGCCCCAGCCAGATCTCTGCGTATGTCCTGCAGCGGATGCGTGAAACGGCCGAACTGAAGCTCGGTCAATCCGTGACGCAGGCTGTCATCACGGTCCCGGCATACTTCAACGATGCGCAGCGCCAAGCCACCAAGGATGCAGGCAAGATCGCCGGCCTCGAGGTGCTGCGCATCATCAACGAGCCGACAGCCGCCGCGCTCGCCTACGGCCTCGACAAGAAGGGCAGCGGGCGCGTCGCCGTCTACGACCTGGGCGGCGGCACCTTCGACGTCTCGATCCTGGAGATCGGCGACGGCGTATTCGAAGTGAAGTCCACGAACGGAGACACCTTCCTCGGCGGCGAGGACTTCGACAACCGTGTGGTTGAATACCTTGCGGCCGAGTTCAAAAAGGAGCAGGGCATCGACCTGACGAAGGACAAGCTCGCGCTCCAGCGCCTCAAGGATGCCGCCGAGAAAGCAAAGATCGAGCTCTCGTCGGCGACTCAGACCGAGGTCAATTTGCCCTTCATCACGGCCGATCAAGACGGTCCGAAACACCTCAACCTCAAGCTTTCCCGAGCGAAGCTCGAAGCCCTCGTCGACGACTTGATCAAGCGCACGATCGGGCCGTGCCAGGCGGCGATCAAAGATGCCGGACTTCAGCCGTCCGACATCGCGGAGGTCGTCCTCGTCGGCGGCCAGACCCGGATGCCGAAGGTCTCCGAGCGTTGCGGACACAGCCCGCCGCGATCCGCCGGCAGATTGCCGAGGAATGCGCGGCGCATGGTCGAACGTGAAGTTGAACTGACCGGCATCAGGGCCGCGATGCGCTCGATCCTTTAATCCCACGCTCTTCCGTCGCCCCGACCGAGGACACGAGCTGGGACGAATTCTGCAAGGCTAGCGGAGGCCCTGGACCCGCACGTATGGGTCGACCATTGCTGAAACGGTAATCTTGAAGCATTAGCTCGATCAGAACCGGCGCACGATCGTCATCCTGGGTGTTTCACAAGCATCTTTAGTATGTTGTTGTCCCCCGAGTACCTGTCCTGATTGGGTCTAAATACGGCTTTTACGCCTGGTTTTCCCCGGTCCACCCGGAAGGAATACGAAAATGGTCAAGTCAGCATTGCTCGTCATCCTTGACGCCAAGCCCGGAAAGGAAGCGGAGGTCGAGGCCTTTCTGAGAAGCGGCCAGCCCATCGTTCAAAATGAGCCGGGAACCGTGGCGTGGTTCGCCGTCCGGATGGGCTCGTCGACGTTCGGAATTTCTGACGCGTTTCCCGATGAAGCGGGACGGCAAGCGCACCTCTCCGGCCTGGTGGCGGCGGCCTTGAGAGAGCGGACGCCCGAACTTTTCGCCTCGCCCCCCCGAATCGAAGCGCTCGACGTGCTCGCGGCGAAGCTGCCCTAAGACGCCATGCCGAGGGGGCGCCGGACCCAATCCGTTCGATCCAGGACTGACAGAAGGAGAAACCGTCATGGCATCAGGCAATCGCGTCATCACGTACATGGGTCCGAGAAAAGTCGAGGTCCAAAACTTCGACTATCCGAAGCTCGTCGACCCCAGGGGCAACAGGACGCCGCACGGGGCGATCCTCAGGATCGTCACAACCAACATCTGCGGTAGCGACCAGCATATCTACCGCGGCCGCTTCCCCGCTCCCGCGGGCATGGTGCTCGGCCACGAGATGACGGGCGAAGTCATAGAGACCGGGCCCGACGTACATTTCATCAAAAAAGGCGACCTCTGCTCGGTCCCGTTCAACGTCTCATGCGGGCGGTGCCGCAATTGCAAGGAGCGCCATACCGACACTTGCATGAATGTGAACGATGCGGTCGATTGCGGTGCCTACGGCTTCAATCTCGGTGGCTGGCAGGGCGGACAGTCCGACTATCTCATGGTTCCGTACGCCGACTGGAACCTCCTTCGCTTCCCCGACAAAGATCAGGCGATAGCCAAGATCAAGGATTTGACCCTGCTCTCCGACATTCTGCCGACCGGCTTTCACGGCTGCATCCAGGCCGGCGTCAAATACGGATCGACGGTCTATATCGCGGGTGCAGGGCCCGTCGGCCGGTGCGCCGCCGCCTCCGCCCATCTCCTCGGCGCCTCCTGCATCATCGTGGGCGACACCAACAGCGAGCGTCTCGCGCTCGTGGAGAGCGCCGGATATGAGACCGTGGACCTGTCTTCCGAAACACCGCTCGCCGACCAGATCGAGGCGATCCTCGGCGAACGGGAGGTGGATTGCGGCGTCGATGCCGTCGGCTTCGAGGCGCACGGTAATGGGCCGGGCGCCGGAGAGGATCCGGCCGCCGTCCTCAACTCGATGATCGCGGTCGTTCGGGCCAACGGCGCCGTCGGCGCTCCTGGCATCTATACGGCGGGAGATCCCGAGGCCGTCGACCCCGATGCCAAAGCCGGAAGGTATCGCATCGATTTCGGCCAGGCCTGGATCAAGTCGCCCCACATCTCGGCGGGCCAAGCGCCCATCATGCACTACAACCGCGATTTGATGATGGCGATCCTCTGGGATCGCATGCCCTATCTCGGCAAGGTCGTGAACGTCGAGGTTATCCCGCTCGAGCGGGCGCCCGACGCATACCGGATGTTCGACCAGGGATCGCCCAAGAAATTCGTCATCGATCCGCACAACACGACGAAACTGTCGGCCTGACTTTCCGGCGGATGCCGGGGGCGCCACCTCGAGGCGCTCCCATACACGCGGCTGATGTCCGGTCTGTTCACGCTGATCGACGAGGTGGCGTTCGCCCCGCTCAAACAGCGCCTAGCCCAACGGCTCTGAGCTGAAGCCGATCCGCGCGGCGTCGTTGCCCTGACCCATCAGAAGCTGGCTGACGACGTCGGCAGCGTGCGCGAGGTGGTGAGCCGCATCCTGGGACAATGGGCCGAGGCAGGCCTGATCGAACTCCGTTGCGGCGCGGTCGAGATTGTTGAATGAACCAGCTTGGCGGCCGCCGCTCGGCGGTGATGAGCGGCGCGCGCAGCGTCCGATTCCGGGCGAAGACTAAGGTCTGATCGCCACCTCAAGCCGAAGTTGCCGGGGGGCTGACGAACGGCTGCTCTCAAGAAGCACCGACGGCGGTCCGAGTTGCTGGGTTGGGTCGCTACCAGCCTGGCCGCTCAGGGTGGATTTGCGACGGTCCGCTTTAAAGCGAAAGTTGACAGAAGCGGACCTTGTCGCCACGCCTGCTCACAACCCTTTCAGAAATTCGTGCTGGCATGGTGCAATGACCGCGATCAGGGTGAAGCAAATTTCACCTTGCTCTCGATCAGAATGCTCATTTGTAAATGTATGACAGTGTGTAGCGGTGCTAGTGCCAAATATGGCTGTGCGCAAAACCATCACAATATTTGTGCCTTCGGAATTGCGGGTGTTCCTGTAAGGGTGCGTCGCCACCGGCCGCTACAGCAGTGTCAGCGACGTGGTACGTGCCGCGCTGCAAGAGTTCGAGCGCGCCGAGATGGGTAAGACCCCGGCCGACCAGCGAGCGATGGCACAGCAGGCTCCTGCCTCTCATGATCACGCTTGATCCAATGTCCGGTAATCGCGACTTCCTCGCCGGGGCGGGCGAGATGGTGACGCTGATGCGTGCCTACGACTGGACCACGACGCCGCTCGGCAAGCCCGAAGGTTGGCCGTCCGGACTCGCACGGCGGTCCGCCTGCTACTCAACAGCAATGGGTGTTTCGCAAACTCGGATCTGTGACGCGGAACGACCTCTGCCGTCCCGCCTTCACCCTTTGTTCGCCTGGGGAAGCCCGAAGCCGATTGCGAGTAGCTGGTTCTGCTCGTGCACCGTCCACGCGCCGACGAAGCCGAAGCCCTTGCGTAGCCAGAGCATGGCCTCGAAGCCCTGGATCGCGCGTCGCGCCGTATTGAACGAGCGGAAGCCTCCCACCCGCGGCATCGACCTTTTCACCCGGAAGTGGTCGCTGTCGATCCCCTGCTGCAGATGCTCGGTGACATAGTGGATCGGCGTGCGCGGCAGCAGTCCTGCCTGCCGGCTCTCGGCGATGGCTCCCGGATACGGGCCAGCGCCATCCGTGCCGATGCGGTCCGGGGCGAGAAGAGGCTCATCCGCTAGCATCTTGCGGAAGGAGCGCCTGGCCGCATCGAGATCGCGGTCGGCGGTCAGCAGGAAGTCGACTGGATTGCCGTGTTTGTCGATGGCCCGGTAGAGGTAGCGCCACCCGTCGCGAACCTTGATGTAGGTCTCGTCGATGCGGACCGACCCGCAGTGAGGCTGACGGAACTGAAGTAGCCGCTTCTCGATCAGGGGCGCGTAGGCCAGAACCCAGCGTTTCAGGGTGCTGTGGTCCACCTTGACCGCGTTCCAGGAACAGCTCCTCAATGTCGCGGTATTTCAGCGGATAGCGGAGGTACCAGGAGACGGCCTGCACGATGAGCACTGCCTCGTAGCGCCGGCCTTTGAAGTCGGCCTTGGAGCGATGCTTCCGCATGGCGGCGATAGCGGACAGGATCATGGGTCGGCTTCAAGGCTGAGGCGGCAAGCTCGTCAGGAATGGCTAGCGATCCGTGAACGAAGACGCGCACGCGTTTGCGACAGGCCCCGAAAAGGGCCGCCGCATTACGAACGGCCAGTCAAACACTGCCACGCAACACTGCGCTGCCAAGCTTCCGCGGGTAGTCGGTGCCGTGTATAGCGGAAGCCTGACCGGCGTGAGCCCGTCGGCATTTGCGACAGGCCTCTGAATGGGGTAGGCCGGCCTCCTCCGTCTAATTAGCATTAGATTCAATAAATCTTGCGTGGCAATCTAAATGAATATTATAAGAATATCTATACTGATTTTTTCAGCATTACTGGCTGGAATATTTGGTTTTTTTGGCGTGCTTCAGGGATCAAGCTCAGATTTTACCCTATTATTTATGGTTTTTTTCTTTGCGGCGAACGCATTTTACGTTTTTTACTCTCGGCCTACGTTTGTCGCAAGCGAATTTTTCAATCGAACTGCGACAGGGTTAGCAATAGTAACTCTTGAATTAAAGCATCAAGCAGAAGAAGCTAAGACAAGAGAAGATGAAGCTCTTCGACTTGAGGCTTCGGAGGATGTAAATAAAGACGGCAGGCTTAAGGCAGTTAGCGATTTTATGAAATTTGCTGTTTCTAATCCGCATTTAAAAAAACTTTACTCTTTCGATGATAAAACCAAATTGATAGCGGATCTATCGGAGAAAGGTCAAAGGCCTATAGAAGATAAAAAATAATTAAAAGATATACATCAAAACATTCTAAAATGTAATCCTACAAATTATCTAGCAATTTGTTACAAAGGCCAGGACTCAATTTTTGACGTTCCTGCGCATCATTCGAATAAGTGCAGCCATCGCGCCAACGTAATCGTATTTTGCCACCGGCGGGGGTGCCCATTTCGCTCTCCGCTCACGGTGGTGGGTGCGCCAGGACTGGTCGGGTGTCGGCCGTTTCAACGCGGGCACCGAGGCGACAACTGGACCGGGGATCCGTGCTCAATGCCGTGCTCCCGATGCGACGGATGCCTCGGCAAGCATTGCCCGCACGGAAGCGGCAATCTCAGCCGGCCTGTAGTCGGACATCGCCAGAAAATTTCATGCACGTCGCCGATCGATGTGCCGCTACCGCGCGTCAAACCCTCTGCTAACGCACGCATGATAAAACTCTGCGCAATAATTATAGTGCCGGTCCCGGCCGTCTGCTGGGCCAAGGCCATTACAGCAGCCTCCAGCGCCTCGATCTGATCATGCGGGGACATCACTGCTTACCCGCCCTGGGTGTGACGCCGTTTCTGAACGACCGCGAGCGGGCTTGCAGACCACCCCCGATTCTAGGTCTTTAACTCATAACTTCTTCCACTTTTTTCCCCCTCCCTCCCTGTCTCTCCTAATTTCTTACCTATTATTTCTCTTTTTTACCTTACTTATTAATGGTTTGCGTGGATCTATCCTTTCCTTCTTACTTACTTTGGCGGCAAGGATCGGGTCGACGACCGACGCGTGCTGGACGGGATTCTCGGGCGGCTGCGCCGGGGCGCACCGTGGGCC
>NZ_JAKSYR010000192.1:0-1564 GCF_022829705.1 Methylobacterium sp. E-025 | reverse complement strand
CGGTCGGTCGGCTTTCCGACGACCTTGAGCTGGTCGATCGGGTTTTGGCCGGCGGGCTGGTCGAACTTCATGGCTTCAGGCCCTCGCTTGGTTGAGCGCCGCGGACAGGGTCCGCTCGGCGAGCGTCAGCTTGTAGGCGTTCGCGTGCGTCGGCGCGGCGCCGGCGAAGACCTGCTCGGTCACCGCCTTGGCCCTCCGCGGCAGGTCGGCCTCGGCCGCCTCCACCCGCCAGGGTTTCGGCGCCACCCCGCCGAAGGCGACGCGGCCGGACCCGTCCCTGCCCAGGATCGCCGCCACCGAGACCAGCGCGTAGGCGTACGACGCCCGGTCGCGGACCTTGCGGTAGAGGTGCGTGCCCGCCACCGGCTTCGGCAGCGTCACCGCCGTGATCAGCGCGCCGGGCGCGAGCGTGGTGTCGCGCTCGGGCGCGTCGCCCGGCAGGCGGTGGAACGCGGCGATCGGGATCGCGCGCTCCCGGCCGTCGCCGTCGACGGTCTCGACGGTGGCGTCGAGCACGCGCATCGCCACCGCCATGTCGCCGGGATGGGTGGCGATGCAGGCGTCGCTTCCGCCGATCACCGCCAGCTGCCGGCTGACCCCGTCGAGCGCCGAGCAGCCGGAGCCCGGCCGGCGCTTGTTGCAGGCCTGCGCGGTGTCGTAGAAGTACGGGCAGCGGGTGCGCTGCAGCAGGTTGCCGGCGGTGGTCGCCTTGTTGCGCAGCTGCCCCGAGGCGCCGGCCAGCAGCGCGCGCGACAGCACGCCGTAATCCTTCCGGACACGGGCGTCGGCGGCGAGGTCGGTGTTGCGCACCAGCGCGCCGATGCGCAGGCCGCCCTCCGGCGTGGCCTCGATCCGGTCGAGCCCGAGCCCGTTGACGTCGACGAGGTGGGTCGGGGTCTCGATCTGCAGCTTCATCAGGTCGAGCAGGTTGGTGCCGCCGGCGATGAACTTGGCGTTGGGCGTGCGCGCCACGGCGGCGGCGGCCTCGGCCGGCGTGCTCGGGCGCTCGTAGGTGAACGACTTCATGCGGGCCTCCGGCCGGTCTCGAGGCCGGCGACCTCGCTCATCGCCTCGACGATGTTGGAATAGGCGCCGCAGCGGCACAGGTTGCCGCTCATGCGCTCGCGGATCTCGGCCTCGGTGACCCGGGTCGGCGCGGTGAGGTCGGCGGTGACGTGGCTGGGGATGCCGGCCCGGATCTCGTCGAGCACGGCCACGCCCGAGCAGATCTGGCCGGGCGTGCAGTAGCCGCACTGGTAGCCGTCGTGGCGGACGAAGGCGGCCTGCATCGGGTGCAGGTCGTCGGGCCGGCCCAGCCCCTCGATGGTGGTGATCTCGGCGCCCTGGTGCATCACGGCGAGCGTCAGGCAGGCGTTGATGCGCCGCCCGTCGACGATCATCGTGCAGGCGCCGCACTGGCCGTGGTCGCAGCCCTTCTTCGAGCCGGTCAGGTGCAGATGCTCGCGCGCCGCATCGAGCAGGCTGGTGCGGGTGTCGAGCTCGAGCTCGCGCCGCTGGCCGTTGATCGTGAACCACACCCGCGCCAGGACAGGGCGGTCGCCGG
>NZ_JAKSYR010000190.1:0-463 GCF_022829705.1 Methylobacterium sp. E-025 | reverse complement strand
GTCCGGCCCGCTGCCGGTCTCCGACTACAAGTCGACGCTCTCGGTGGCGCCGGACGGCACCGGCTCGAAGCTGAGCTGGACCGGGACCTTCAACGCCAAGGGCGCCCCGGACACCGTCTCTACCGACGCGATCTCCGGCATCTACGAGTCGGGCCTGAAGGCCATCGCCGACAAGGCGAAGTAGGCCGGTTCGGTCGACGAACGAGCTGTTCCCTCCGCCCTCTGCGGGGTGGGGCGCACCACGAGTCCGGCCTGAAGGGCAACGCCGGCACGGCGCAGCACGGCCGTTCCGTCGACGAACGCGGTGTTCCCCGCCCCCTCAGCGGGGGAGGGTGGCCCGCGAAGCGGGTCGGGAGAGGGGAACGACCTCTCTGGACAACGCGCTCCCCTCTCCCGACCCTCGCTGACGCGAGGCCCACCCTCCCCCGCAGAGGGGGGAGGGAAACCGCGATCACGCGAACGG
>NZ_JAKSYR010000172.1:0-503 GCF_022829705.1 Methylobacterium sp. E-025 | reverse complement strand
GGCCGTGAACGTCGCCCCGCCGGACTCCGCCAAGACCTTCGTGATCGCCGCCGTCAGCGACGTCTTGCCGTGGTCGACGTGACCGATCGTGCCGATGTTGCAGTGCGGCTTCGTGCGGGCAAACTTCTCTTTGGCCATGGTAGCCTCCGGTTCGATGAGGGGTGCGCGCCGGACCTGCGGTCAGGCCGGCGACGCGGATGGGATGTCGAGGAAAGACTTACGCGTACTTGGCGATGACCTTGTCGGCTTCGCCGCGCGGCACTTCCTCGTAGTGGTCGAACTGCATCGTGAAGTTGGCGCGGCCCTGGGAGAAGGAGCGCAGCTGGTTCACGTAGCCGAACATGTTGGCGAGCGGCACCATCGCGTTGATGACGTTCGCGTTGCCGCGCATGTCCTGGCCCTGGATCTGGCCGCGGCGGGAGTTGAGATCGCCGATCACCGAGCCGGTATACTCCTCCGGCGAGACGACCTCGACCTTCATCACCGGCTCGAGCAGCACGGAG
>NZ_JAKSYR010000118.1:0-16498 GCF_022829705.1 Methylobacterium sp. E-025 | reverse complement strand
CAGGGTGAGCACGGCGTGGCCCTCGCCCTTCTCGTCGATGACCACGGTCATCCGCATGGCGCGGCGCGGCAGGCCGGCCTTGGCCAGCAGGCTGCGCTTGAGCAGCTGAAAATCCTCGCAATCGCCCGAGCCGTCCTCGGCCAGGTCCCAATGGTCGGGAACGCCGAGGTGGTCCATGTCGGTCACCGGCGTCACCGTAGCGTTGACCCGGCGGTTGACGGCCTGGATCGTGCTCCAGATCGCCGGGGTCATGGCGATGCGGGCGGGCTCGGCGGAATTGACCGCGCACTCGGCCGGGTAGCCCTGGCAGAAAGCGACCCAGGCGAGGATCGGCTTGGCGGCGCCGACCGGCGCGGCGGCGATGGTGGGGGCGGGCAGCGAGGCCAGGGTCTGCGCCGCGACCGGGGCGACGGCGGGGGCGAGAAGCGCGAACAGCCCGAGGCCGAGCGCCCGGATCACCGTCCCCTTGCTGCTGAACACCCGGCCCATCGCCACAACCCTCCGTCGATGGAGGCAGGATGGGGCCGCTCGCCCTCCGCGGCGCTGAAGCCGATCCGCGCAATTTTATCGATTCCCCGGTGCGACCGGACCGGCTCGCAACAGCCCGAACCGGACGCTGTGGCGACGCCGCGGATTGTCGGCATCGCGTTTAGGATCGGGAAACCTTGTGCCGCCGGATCGCGACCGCCCGATGTCGCAGCCGCACGCCGATGGCGAACCGGAGCGAACGCCGCGGGCGTGAGTCGGCCCCTCGCAGCGCTGGCCGCTGTCGGGTCGGGTCGGCGGCGCGCCTGCGATGACGGCATCGCTCGGGATCGGCCGATCGCGCGACGCGACGCACGCGCCGGTCGCCTGCGATGGCGGCTGTCCGAGGTCTCGGGCGCGCGGCGTCTACAGCGTCATGCCGTCGTGGAAGCGATCGGGGGAGAGCGGCAGCATGAACTGGACGCCGAACCCGCCCTCGAAGTAGCGCACGAGCTTCCCCGGCGTGCTGCCGATCGTGACGGTCGCGCCGAGCGGCGGAACGTTCAGGCTGGCCAGGGCCACGCCCGACATCGAGATGTCGATGACCCGCGCCTTGATCTCGCGCCCGCTCTCCAGACGCACGATCACCGCCGGCTGCTTGGGCACGACGCGCTCGTGGGTCCGGCCTTCCGGCAGGCCGAGGATCTCGCGGTTGGCGAGCCAGGTGAGCTGCGAGGCGATCTTGTCGCGCTTGCGCGGCGTCGCCGAAAGCTGCACGGCGAATCCCCCCGGCGGATGCCGGGCGATGACGCCCTCGATCCGGCCGATATGCTCGAGGTACAGCACCACGCGCTCGCCGAGCTCGCCCACGACCGCGCAGGTCAGGCGGACCCCGCCGGGCGACATGTCGACGGTCTGGCACGGGTATTCGCGGCGATCCGACAGCATGTAGCGACCGAGCAGCGCCACCGGCACGCGCTGGTGGCGGCGCAGATCGGAGGCCTGCGCGAGGCGCAACGTGGTCGTTCCCACTGGTGTCTGCGCCGTGTTCATTCCGAAGCCGGCTTGATCCGTTGGTGATCGGACTCAAAACCTAACGCGGTCTCGTTACGAAACCCTTTTTTCGGATGACGCAATCTCAGGTCAGATTCGGCCGCCGCGGTGGACCAGGAGATGGCCGCGACGGAAGGGGCTGCCGTCGTTGGCCGGCGGGGGGAGGGCACCGAACGAGCCGGCCTCCGAGGCGAGGATCGCGAGGCCGGCATCGCCGTCGGCCGAATCACCCCGAAACACGCCGGCCTCGGGCCGGTTCAGCACCCGGAGCGAGAGCGTGTCGAGGCGGACGAGCGGCCGCAGGCCGAGCCAGGGCGGCGGGCTCACCGGGCTCAGGGTGCCGAGCGCCCGCGCCTGGGTGCGCCCGCGGTGGCGCAGCGGCAGGAGCAGGAACTCGAGGTCGATCGCCTCGCCGGCGCTGTTGGTGCCGCGCAGCCCCGCGACGACGCCGAGCGCGTCGTGCGCCACGATCTCTACCATCCGCCAGGGGTCGGCGGGCGCCGTGCCCCAGAGATCGGACAGGTGCGAGGCGCGCAGCTCCCGCCCGAACAGGGCGCAGACCCGGGTGCCGGCGAGCCGGAGGGTCGCGGTCCGGTGCGGCATGTCGATCTCGAGGATCAGGCTGTCGGCCAACAGGTGGCGGATCTCTCCCGGCTCGATCTCGGCGCGCTCCGGCGCACAGCGCTGGCCGCGGATCCGATCCCAGTAGCTGTGGAGCATGCGGCTCGTCGGATGCTTCATGAGTGTCCCGGAACGATGCACGGCGGCGTGACGATGGGTGCCGCTTCGGAACACCTGCGATCAGGCGCGATGCATCCGGCGGCAGTTCGAGACCCACGGCGCACAGCCTATGCCCCCGGCCGCGGCCAAGCTCGCGCAACCCTTCGTTAAGGTTAAGAAGAGGTTGACGTTGCGTGACGCGCGCCGCCGCACGACAGTGATCACGACAGCGTGACGGCTCGGGTTCGCCCCGCGCCGGCCACGCCTCCGGGTCACCTTTGCGAGGGGCACGGAGGGATCGGGCGCTCGGCGCCCCGCCGTCTCCTGGTCCGGACGGCGCCCGAACCCGATGCGGGCTCGGAGATCCTTCGCTTCAGGGAGGGGGTCCATCACCGGGCCGCCTCCCTTTTTTTGTTCGCCGACCGGCATTCCGGCCGCCGCCGTCGCCGCAGGCCCTTGCCCCGCGGGCCGCCGCGCCGACATGTGGCGCCATGGATGCCTCGCCCGATCTGCCGCGCCAGGGCCGCGTGCCCGTCTTCAACATGCCGGGCGTGGTCACCGTCTCGATCGGCCTCCTGCTCGCGATCCACGCGGTCCGCGAGATCCTGCTGCCGGACAGCTGGGACATCCGCCTGGTCCTCGACCTCGCGCTGGTGCCGTCCCGCTGGACGACGTGGCTCGACCCGGCCCAGGCCGACGCGGTGATGCGGGCGGCGAGCGAGGTCGGCGACGCCCAGTTCGCGGCCGCGCGCGAGGCCTTCGCCCGCTACGTGCTGACCGATCCCGGCCCGTACCTGTGGAGCTTCGCGACCTACGGCCTGCTGCACGGCTCTTGGATGCACGTGATCTTCAACACCGTCTGGCTCGCCGCCTTCGGCTCGCCGGTGGCGCGGCGCTGCGGTGCCTGGCGCTACGGCCTGATCGGGCTCGCTGGGACGGTCGCCGGCGGCGCGCTGCACGTGGCGATCGACCCGTTGAGCACCGCGCCGCTGATCGGCGCCTCGGCCGGCGTGTCGGCGCTGATGGCGGCCGCTGCCCGCTTCGTGTTCCAGCCGCCGCTGCCGGGCTACGGCACCCAGCCCTGGCAGCTGCCGCCCCGGCGGCCGGTCGAGACGGTGCCGGAACTCCTGCGCAACCGCACCGCGGTGACCTTCCTGGTGATCTGGATGGCGACGAACCTGCTGTTCGGCCTGATCAGCCTGCCGCTCGGCGCCGAGAGCGCCGCCGTCGCGTGGGACGCGCATCTGGGCGGCTTCGTCGTCGGCTTCCTGATGTTTCCGTTCGTCGATCCGCGGGAACCGGTCGCGCAATAGTCCGGGTGCGGGCGGGCACGACTGTTCCGCCGCCGGTCTCGGTCGGCGAGATCAGCATTGGCGTAGCGAACGGACCCCCGAGACGGTCGTGCCCGGCCTTGCCATGACGCGGCATCCGCCACACACTCGCGCGGAGCGCAGGCGCGATCCGGGATCAACCCGGGCACGTCGCGGTCGGCGCGCACCGTGGCTGACGGCGCGCGCGGCTTCACCTCCTGGGAGGGATCTTCATGACCATCGCACGCATCCTCGCCGAGAAGGGCGGGGACATCGTCACCATCACCCCCGAGCGGACCCTCGACGAGGCGATCCACCTGCTGGCCGAGAAGCGGATCGGCGCCCTCGTGGTCACCCACGGCGACGGGTCGGTCGCCGGCATCATCTCCGAGCGCGACATCATGCGGGCGCTGGCCAAGCTCGGCGGCGGCGCCTTCGATGCGCCGGTCTCCGCGCACATGACCGCCGAGGTCGTCACCTGCAAGCGCGCCACGACGGTGGAGGACGTGATGCAGCTGATGACCGACGGGCGCTTCCGCCACGTCCCGGTCTGCGAGGACGGCCGCCTGGTCGGCCTCATCTCCATCGGCGACGTGGTCAAGCGCCGGATCGCGGCGGTCGAGGCCGAGCATCAGGCGATGCGCGACTACATCACGATGGCCTGAGGCCGGATCGGGCCGCACTCATCCGCAGGCGGGGTCGAGAGTGACGTGCCAGAGGTCGGCATCGGCCGCGTCCTTCAGCGTCACCGTCATCTGCTCCGTCCGCCCGTCGACGGCGACGTGGCCGAAGAACTGGTAGCCCGCCGCCGGCGACAGGTTCGCCTGTCCCTCCGGCGGCGCCTTCACGAAGCGCAGCTGCGGCCCGAACGTGTCGTCGAGCTTGTTCGGGCCGAACGTGCCCGCGTGCAGCGGGCCGGAGACGAACTCCCAGAACGGCTCGAACTCCTGGAAGCGGGCCTTGTTCGGATCGTAATGGTGCGCCGCCGTGTAGTGCACGTCGGCCGTGAGCCACACCGTGTTGCGGATGTTCGCCGTCTTGATGAACCGCAGCAGGTCGGCGATCTCGAGCTCGCGCCCGAGCGGCGGCCCGTCGCCCTGCGCCACCGCCTCCGACCCGAAGCTCCGCTCGGGATCGTAGGTGACGACGAGCCCCAGCGGCATGTCGGCGGCGATCACCTTCCAGGTGGCGCGCGACTCCGCCAGCGCCCGCTTGAGCCAGGCGAGCTGCACCGGCCCGAGGAAGTACGCGTCCGGACCGTAGCGGGTCTCGCGGTTCTCGCCGTTCGGCCCGCGATACGAGCGCATGTCGAGCATGAACACGTCGACGAGGGGGCCGTAGGCGATCTTGCGGTAGACGCGGCCCGGCTCGGCCGGCTCGAAGCGCATCGGCATGTATTCGTGGAAGGCGCGGGACGCCCGCACCTCGAGGGCCCGCACGTTCGGGTCGGCGTACTTCTTCCTAAGGTGCTCGGCGCGGGTCAGCGGCTCGCCGGGCCACCAGTTGTTGGTGACCTCGTGGTCGTCCCACTGCGCCAGGATCGGCACGGCCGCGTTCATCGCCAGCACGTTCGCGTCCGTCAGGTTGTACTTGTAGCGGCCGCGGAACTCGGCGAGCGTCTCGGCCGGCTTCGCCACCGCCTCGGTGACGCGGTTGCGCCAGAGGGTGCCGTCCGGCAGCGTCACCTCGGCTGCGATCGGCCCGTCGGCGTAGATCGTGTCGCCGGAATGCAGGAAGAAGTCCGGGCGGTTGCCCAACATCGCTTTGTAGATCGTCATGCCGCCCCGGGCCTCGTCGATGCCCCAGCCCTGGCCCGCCGTGTCGCCGGACCAGCAGAACGAGACCGAGCGACGGTCGGCCGGCGCGGTGCGGAAACGGCCGACCTGGGCCGGCCCGCGGATCGTCGGGGCGGCCAGGTCTTCCAGACGGATCCGGTAGAGGATGTCCTGTCCCGGCGGCAGATCGGTGAAAGCGACCTTCACGGTGCCGTCGGTTTCCGGCAGCGCGTCGGCGACCGTGCCGCCGCGGATCTCGGAAAAGCTCTCGGTGGTGGACCATTCCACGATCGCGCGGCACGGCCGGTCGGCACGCGCCCAGACGATCGCGGAGTCGGAGCCGACGTCGCCCGATTGCAGCCCGTGGGTGAGGATCGGCCGGTCGGCGGCGCGGCTGAGGCCCGGCCTGGCGAGGCCGGAGGCGAGCCCGACGAGCCCGGCCCCGCCGGTCAGCAGGAGTTGGCGGCGGCTGGACACCATCGGGTCGGCTCCTCGCGGCGGGCGGGCACGGTGCCGATCCCCGACGTGAGGCCGCATCGCAGGCCGACACGACAGTTGCGTGACGTATCAGGCCCGCGCGGCCGCGGCCTGCACCATCGCCCGGATGCGGGGCAGGGCGGCCCGCGTCGCCGCATGGCCGGCGGCGATCCCTTCGGCCGCCCGGTGGAACTCGAACTGGCCCATGGCGGCGAGATCGGGCCCGATCGCGCAATCGGGCGGGTCCCGCTCGAGGCGCGCGCGGGAGATGCGGTCCTGCGTGATGTTGAACGCGTCGAACATCACCCGGCCGATGCCGGGCCCGGACGGCGCGACCCGGCGGTTGCGCAGGCCGGCGAGCAGGTTCCAGCGGCGTGCGCCGACGGCGGTGACGACCTGCTCGACCGGATCGACCGCCTCGGGCTCGATCACGCCGCCCCGCAGCCGCGGATCGCAGGCGAGGTTCACGCCGATGACGAGGTCGGCGCCCATCGCGCGGGCCAACGTCACCGGCACCGGGTTGACCAGCGTCCCGTCCATCAGCAGGCGCCCGTCGCGCTCCACCGGCGCGAACAGCCCGGGCAGCGCGTAGGAGGCGCGCAAGGCTTCGATCAGCGACCCGCGGGTCAGCCAGACCTCATGCCCGGTGCCGAGCTCGGTGGCGACCGAGGCGAAACTCACGGGCAGGTCGTCGACGAGGCGGTCGCCGAGGTCGCGCACCAGCCGCCGGCGCAGGCGGTCGCCGCCGATCAGGCCGGAGCCCGACAGGCGCGGGTCGAGAAGGCCGAGCACCCGGCGGCGGGTGAGGGAGAGCGCGAACTCGGCCAGCGCGTCGAGCTTGCCCGCCGCGAAGCAGCCGCCGACCACGGCGCCGATCGAGCAGCCGGCGACGACCGCCGGATGGATGCCGGCCTCGTCGAGGGCGCGGATCACGCCGATATGCGCCCAGCCCCGGGCAGCACCGCCGCCGAGCGCCAGCCCGATCCGCGGTTCCCAGGGCGCCGCGTCACGGGTCGGCTCGACGGTTCCGGGGGCGATCGCGGCGGGTGCGGCGTGCCGCAGCAGGGCGTGCGCGCCGCTCATGCGCCGGCGGGATGCAGAACCGCGCGGCCGTCGGGATCGAGGGTGACGCCGCGGTAGAAGCACGCCCGGCGCCCGGTGTGGCAGCAGCCGCCGTCGCCGCCGACCGCGACGGTGATCAGCAGCGCGTCCTGGTCGCAATCGGTGCGCATCTCGACGACGCGCTGGATCTGCCCCGAGGTCGCGCCCTTGTGCCAGAGCTCGCGGCGCGAGCGCGACCAGTACCAGGCCTCGCCGGTCTCCAGCGTGCGCTGCAGGGATTCGGCGTTCATGTGCGCCAGCATCAGCACGCGGCCGTCCTGCGCGTCGACGGCGATGCAGGCCACGAGCCCGTCGCGGTCGAAGCGCGGGGTGAAGGCCGTGCCTTCCTCGACCTCGGCACGGCTACCGGGCGGATCGAACGGGACCATGGACGACCATCTCCGCGCGGAGCGCCTGAACCTTACGCCTTACCGCCGCGGACCAGCGTCAGGAACCGCACCTGCTCGCTGGCGTCCTCGCGGAAGGCGCCGCGGAACTGGGTGGTGATGGTCGAGACGCCCGCCTTCTGCACGCCGCGCATCGCCATGCAGAGATGCTCGGCCTCGACCAGGACGGCGACGCCGCGGGGCTTGAGGATGCTCTCGATCACGTCGGCGATCTGCGCTGTCATCGTCTCCTGCGTCTGCAGGCGGCGAGCGAAGGTGTCGACGACGCGGGCGAGCTTCGACAGGCCGACGACGCCCTTGGTCGGATAGTAGGCGATGTGCGCCAGCCCCATGAACGGCACCATGTGGTGCTCGCAATGGGAGTAGAACGGGATGTCGCGCACCAGCACGATGTCGGAATAGCCCTCGACCTCCTCGAACACCCGCTCAAGCAGGGCGTCGGCGTCGACGTCGTAGCCGCCGAAGAGCTGGCCGTAGGCCTTGACCACGCGGGCCGGGGTGTCGAGCAGCCCCTCGCGGTTCGGGTCGTCGCCGGCCCAGCGCAGGAGCGTGCGCACGGCGGCCTCGGCCTCCTCGCGGCTCGGGCGCGCCAGCGCGATGCCCTCGGGCACGCGCGTCGCGGATTCGGGCTTTCTGGCAATGTCCTTCGTGGCGCCCTCCGCAACCTCCAGCGCGGCCGTCTCGGCACGGCGCTCGGCGAGGCTCGCCACCACGCGATCGTTGTCGTTGCGCATGACGCTCAAGCTCGGCTCGGCCTCGGGAACGGGCCGGCTGGCGCCGTAGGACAGGGATTTGAGCGCGGCATCCATGGCATCTCCAGCCCGCGCCACACGGGCCTTCATCGTGGTACTGTCCGGCTTGGCATACATGCGGTCGAACCGTCTCGGAGCCCGGAAGGCTCCGGGCCGGCGCCCCGGTTGTTACGGTGTCCGTGGCCGTGGGCGCGACCCTGGTCGACGAGCCGCCTCCTCGCGAAACGGCGTCACGCGGCCTATATCGTCGTTCTTGCACGATCGCGCAATGCACGGCGCGCGGGGCAGGCCCGGACCGTCCGGGGACGAAGCGCGGCGATCGCACGGATCGACCGCGCGACGATCGAAACCGAGGACAAGGATCGGCAGGCGCCCATGCTCGACGACATCTACAACCGGCGCATCCTCGAACTCGCCGCCGACATCCCGCGGCTCGGCCGGCTTCCCGCACCCGATGCCAGCGCGACGGCGCATTCGAGGCTCTGCGGCTCGACGGTGACCGTCGACCTCGTGCTCGGCCCCGACGGGACGGTGGCCGATTTCGCCCACGACGTGAAGGCCTGCGCGCTCGGCCAGGCCTCGTCCTCGCTGATGGGGCGGCACGTGGTCGGCTCCAGCCCCGGCGAGCTCCGGGCGGTGCGCGAGACCATGCGCGCGATGCTGAAGGCGAACGGCCCGGCTCCGGAAGGCCGTTGGGCCGACCTCTCCGTGCTGGAGCCGGTGCGCGAGTTCAAGGCGCGCCACGCCTCGACTCTGCTGACCTTCGACGCGGTGGTGGACGCCCTCGACCGGATCGAGGCCGGCAAGCAAGCCGCCGCCTGACGCGATGCTGCGGCGGGCCGCACACGTCGCGATCCGCGGCTACCAGCTCACACTGTCGGGCCTCGTCGGCCGTCAGTGCCGGCACTGGCCGAGCTGCTCGGACTACGCCGACGCGGCGATCGCCCGGCACGGGCTCTGGCCCGGCGCCTGGATGGGGTTTTCGCGGATCTGCCGCTGCGGCCCCTTCGGCACCCACGGCATCGACCTCGTGCCCGACGCGTTGCCGCCGCGGGCGCGCTGGTTCCTGCCCTGGCGCTACGCGCGCTGGCGCGGGGTGAACGCGCCGGAAAACCCGTTTTTCTGCGATGCGGTCGAGGCCTCGGACGGACTGGCCCGGGTGGCGGCACCAGACCGCGGCTGAAGCGCCGCGGGCCGCGCCCGGCGAACCTGCGGCGATGCCGGCCTTGCCAGCCGGTCACGAACCGCCGCACACTCCGAGCCCAGAACGACGCCAGCGTCGCCCCCCGGCCGCAAGGCCCGACAATCGAGACGGAAACCCCATCGGCATGAGTCAGGGCTCGTCCGCCACCTCCCTCGACGACGGCATCGTCGCCACCGCCGAAAGCTGCCTCGCTTCCGTGGGCCAAGCGCGGGAGGCGATCCACGGGGTGATCTTCGGGCAGGAGAAGGTCGTCGACCTCGCCCTTGTCACGATCCTGGCCGGCGGCCACGGCCTCCTCGTCGGGCTGCCGGGCCTGGCCAAGACCAAGCTCGTCGAGACGCTGGGCACGGTGCTCGGCCTCGACGCCCGCCGGGTGCAGTTCACGCCCGACCTGATGCCGTCCGACATCCTCGGCACCGAGATCCTGGACGAGGATGCCGACCGGCGCCGGTCGTTCCGCTTCGTCAAGGGCCCGGTCTTCACCCAGCTCCTGATGGCCGACGAGATCAACCGGGCGAGCCCGCGCACGCAGTCGGCGCTGCTGCAGGCGATGCAGGAGAACTTCGTCTCGGTGGCCGGCGAGCGCCACGACCTGCCGCGGCCGTTCCACGTGCTGGCCACCCAGAACCCGATCGAGCAGGAGGGCACCTATCCGCTGCCCGAGGCGCAGCTCGACCGGTTCCTCCTGGAGATCGACGTCGGCTATCCCGACCGCGCCGCCGAGCGCCGCATCCTGATCGAGACGACCGGCATCGCCGACCAGGGCGCCAAGGCGGTGATGTCGACCGACGCGCTGCTGACCGCGCAGCGCCTCGTGCGCCGCCTGCCGGTGGGCGAGGCGGTGGTCGACGCGATCCTCGACCTCGTCCGCTCGGCCCGCCCCGACAGCGGCGATCCGCTGGTGAAGGGCAAGCTGATGTGGGGACCGGGCCCCCGCGCCAGCCAGGCCCTGACCCTGGCGGCGCGTGCCCGCGCGCTGATCGAGGGCCGCGTCGCCCCCTCGATCGCCGACGTGAAGGCTTTGGCCGAGCCGGTCCTGAAGCACCGCATGGCGCTGAGCTACGCCGCGCGCGCCGACGGCGATACCGTCGAGGGGCTGATCGCCAAGCTCGCCGAGAAGCTCTAGCGCGTGGCGGCCGCCCGCGCCCTCGAAGCGATCCCGCGCGTCCCGGGCCGGCGGGAGAACGAGGGCGCGGTGGCGCTCTCCGACCGCATGCCGCGGCTCGTGCTGGAAGCCCGCCGCGTCTCGTCGATGCTGGCGCACGGGCTGCACGGCCGTCGCCGCGCCGGGCCCGGCGAGAGCTTCTGGCAGTTCCGGCCCTTCGTGAACGGCGAGGCGGCGGCGCGGATCGACTGGCGCCGCTCGGCCCGCGACGACCGGCTCTACGTGCGCGAGCGCGAGTGGGAGGCCGCCCACAACATTTGGATCTGGATCGACCGCTCCGCCTCGATGGGCTTCGCGTCCGATCTCGCGCAGGCCGCGAAGGTCGAGCGCGCGCTCGTCCTCGGGCTGGCGCTCGCCGACGCCTTCGTCGACGGCGGCGAGCGGGTCGGGCTGCTGGGCCTCACCCGCGCGACCGCATCGCGGAAGATCGTGGAGGCGATGGCGCAGGCGCTCGTCGCGGACGTGCCCGGCCTGACCCAGGACCTTCCGCCCCGCGCGGCCCCCGCCCGCTTCGACGAGGTGATCCTGATCAGCGACTTCCTCACCCCCCTCGACCGCGTCGCCGCGGCCGTCCAGGAAATCGCCGGCCGCGGCAGCCGCGGCCACCTCGTCGTCGTCGCCGACCCGATCGAGGAGACGTTTCCGTTCGCGGGACAGGCGGTGCTGCACGACCTCGAATCCGGGTTCTCGCTCGACGTCGGCGACGCCGCCGCCTGGGGCGACGCCTATCGCGGGCGCATCCGGGCGCACAGGGCCGGCCTGTCCGAGATCGCCCGCGGCATCGGCTGGACGCTGACCCTGCACCGCACCGACCGCCCCGCGAGCGAGGCGGCGCTTCGCCTCGCGACCCTGGTCGCCGCCGCCCGCGGCACGGGCTAGGAGGGCGTCGTGCTCGGATTGACCTTCGCCGCCCCCTTCGCGCTCGCCGCGCTGATCGGCCTGCCCGCTCTGTGGCTGCTGCTGCGGGTGACGCCGCCGCGCCCCCGCCGGATCGATTTCCCGCCGCTCAAGCTCGTCGCCGACTTGGCTGCGCAGCGCCAGACGCCGGCGCGGACGCCGCCCTGGCTGCTGATCCTGCGCGTGCTCGCCGCCGCCGCCCTGATCCTCGCTGTCTCCGGCCCGGTCTGGAACCCGAGCGGCGTCGGCGCCGGCGGCGGACGCAAGGCGCTGCTGGTGATGGTCGACAACGGCGTCTCCGCCGCCCACGACTGGCGCGACCGGATGCGGGTCGCGACCGATGCCGTCGAGGGCGCCGCCCGCGACGGCCGCCCCGTCGGCGTGGTCGGGCTGGCGGACGCAGCCGCCGCGATCGAGGCGCGGACGCCCGCGGCCAGCCTGGAGCGGCTGCGCGCGCTGGCGCCGCGCCCGCACCTGGCCGACCGGGCCGCGCATCTCCAGGTCCTGGCCGGCTTCCTCGAGCGCAATGCCGGCGCGGGCATCGTCTGGATCAGCGACGGCGTCGCCGGCATCGAGCCCGCCGGCTTCCCCGGCCGTCTCGCCGAGCTGGTCGCGTCGTCGGGCGCCGCCCTGACGATCCTGCGCGCCGAGACGCCGCCGGCCCTGGCGCTGACCGCGTCCGAGACCGGGGGCAAGCTCACGGCCCGGGTGCTGCGCGCCGCCGCCAACGGCCGCGACGCCGGCCTGGTGCGGGCGCTCGACCCGAAGGGCCTGCCGCTCGCCGAGCACGACTTCGCCCTCGCACCCGACGCCACCGACACCGAAATCGCCTTCGACATGCCGATCGAGCTGCGCAACGGCGTCAGCCGCATCGAGATCGCGGGCGAGCGCTCGGCCGGCGCCGTCACGCTGGTGGACGAGCGCGGCAAGCGCCGCCGCGTCGGCCTCGTCTTCGGCGGCACCAACGACCAGGCGCAGCCGCTGCTGGCGCCGACCTACTATCTTTCCCGCGCGCTGCAGCCCTTCGCCGACGTTCAGGAGGCGCGCGGCGCCAAGGGCATCGCCGACCAGGTCGGGCAGCTGCTCGACAACCAAGTGACGGTGCTGGTGCTCGCCGACGTCGGCGCCATGGACGACCGCACCGCGGCCCGCGTGCAGACGTTCGTCGAGAATGGCGGCCTCCTGCTGCGCTTCGCCGGCCCGCGGCTCGCCGCCGGCAGCGATCCGCTGGTGCCGGTGCGCCTGCGCCGCGGCGGGCGGACGCTCGGCGGCACCCTCTCGTGGGACAGCCCGAAGACGCTGGCGCCGTTCGCGCCCGAGAGCCCGTTCGCGGGCCTGGCGCCGCCTGCCGACATCGGCGTGCGCCGCCAGATCCTGGCCGAGCCCGACGGCGACCTGCCCGGCCGCACCTGGGCCTCGCTGCAGGACGGAACGCCGATCGTCACCGCCGAGCATCGCGGGCAGGGGCTCGTGGTGCTGTTCCACGTCACTGCCGACACGACGTGGTCGAACCTGCCGCTGTCGGGCCTGTTCATCGACATGCTGCGCCGGGTGGTGGCGCTGGCAGGTTCCTCGGCCGCCCCCGCCGAGGGCGGCCCGCGCCCGGCTGCGGCGATCCTCGCCCCGCGGCTGGCGCTCGACGGCTTCGGCGCGCTCGGCACCCCGCCGGCCTCAGCCACCGCGGTGCCGGCCGACTACGCCGACCGCGCCTCGCCGGAGCACCCCCCGGGCTTCTACGGTCCCGCCGACGGCGGCACCGCGGTGAACGCCCTGCGGACCGAAGACCGCCTCAGGGCGCTCGACCTCGCGCCGCTGAACGGCGCCCGCACCGGGACGCTCGCCGGTGCCGAGACCCTGGACCTGCGCCCGAGCCTGTTCACGCTGGCGCTGCTGCTTCTGGTGCTCGACACGCTGGCCGGGCTCTGGCTCGGCGGTTTCCTCAACCGCGGCTCGGGCGGACTGGTCGGCCGCCTGCGCGGCCGCGCGGCAATGCTCGCGATGGCGGGCGTGCTCGTGCTCGGCGGCCTCGGCCCGCCGCTGGCGCGGGCGGAGGAGCCGCCGGCGAACCGCCCGAACGGCATCGAGTCGGCGCTGGTCACGCGGCTCGCCTACGTGGTCACAGGCGACGCTGCGGTCGACGAGGCGAGCCGGGCCGGTCTCACCGGCCTGACTCAGATGCTGGCCTCGCGGACCGCCCTGGAGCCGGGAGAGCCCGCCGGCCTCGACCCGGCCGAGGACGAGCTGGCGTTCTATCCGCTGATCTACTGGCCGATCGCGTCGGGCCGGCCCCAGCCCTCGGAAGCGACGATCCGGCGGATCGATGCGTTCATGCGCAACGGCGGCACAGTCCTGTTCGACACCCGAGACGCGCTGACGGCGCGGGCCGGTGGGCCACCGACGCCGGAGGCCGCCTACCTGCGCAAGATGCTGGCGACGCTGGAGATCCCGGAGCTTGAGCCGGTGCCGTCCGACCACGTGCTGACGAAGGCGTTCTACCTCGTCGACAGCTTTCCCGGGCGCTATGCCACCGGCCAGACCTGGGTCGAGGCGCTGCCGCCGGCCGCCGAGGGCACCGAGCGCCGCCCGGCGCGGGCCGGGGACGGCGTCAGCCCGATCGTCATCACCGGCAACGACCTCGCCGCCGCCTGGGCGATCGACCGCCGCGGCGACCCGCTCTACCCGGTGGTCGGCGGCGACCAGCGCCAGCGCGAGATGGCGTTCCGCGGCGGCGTCAACATCGTGATGTACACGCTGACCGGCAACTACAAGGCGGACCAGGTCCACGTGCCGGCCCTGCTGGAGCGGCTGGGACAGTGAGATCTCTTCGCGTTCAGGCCAGCTCTTCTCCCTCCCCCCTCGGCGGGGGAGGGTACCCTGCGGAGCAGGGGGGGAGAGGGGAGCGACGGTGCCGGATACGGCGCTTCCCTCTCCCGACCCTCGCTGACGCAAGGCCCACCCTCCCCCGCAGAGGGGGGAGGGAGCATGCGCGGTGCGCGCGCCCAGGACACAAGGCTCTCACCCCATGCTGAGCCTCAGCTTCACGCCGCTGCTGCCCTGGCCGGTGCTCGCGGTGCTCGCCGTCGTCGTGGTGCTGTTCGCGGTCCTCGCCTTCCTGGCGGGCGGCCGCACGGCGATCCTCCGGGCGCTGGCGCTCGGCCTGGTGCTCGCGGCCTTGGCCAACCCCGCGCTGGTGCGCGAGGATCGCGAGCCGGTGAAGGACATCGCCGCGGTGATCGTCGACCGGTCCGGGTCGCAGGCGCTCGGCGATCGGCCGGCGGTGACCGACCAGGTCCGGGCCGAGCTGCAGCGCCGCTTCGGCGCGCTGGCCAACATCGAGCCGCGCTTCATCGACGTGCCGGACGCCGCCGGCGACGACGGCACCAAGCTGTTCACCGCGCTCGGGCAGGCGCTCGCCGACGTGCCGCCGGAGCGGCTGGCCGGCGTCGTCATGCTCACCGACGGCGTGGTCCACGACATCCCGGCCTCGCTCGCCGCGCTCGGCATCAAGGCGCCGCTGCACGTGCTCGTCACCGGCCACCCGGACGAGCGCGACCGGCAGATCAAGCTGCTGGAGGCGCCGCGCTTCGGCATCGTCGGCAAGGACCTGACGATCCGGGCCGAGGTGATGGAGCGCGGCGGCACCGGCTCGGCCGTCGTGGCCCTGCGCCACGACGGCGAGGAGATCGGGCGGCGCACCGTGCCGACGGACAAGCCCTTCGACCTCACCGTCAAGATCGAGCACGGCGGCCCGAACGTCGTCGAGATCGAGGTCGAGCCGTTGCCGGGCGAGCTGACCACGGTCAACAACCGCGCCGTGCTGCCGATCGAGGGGATCCGCGAGAAGCTGCGCGTGCTGCTGGTCTCCGGCGAGCCGCACCAGGGCGAGCGCACCTGGCGCAACCTGCTGAAGTCCGACGCCAACGTCGACCTGGTGCACTTCACTATCCTGCGCCCGCCGGAAAAGCAGGACGGCACGCCGATCTCCGAGCTGTCGCTGATCGCCTTCCCGACGCGCGAGCTGTTCGTTCAGAAGATCAAGGACTTCGACCTGATCATCTTCGATCGCTACGCCAACCAGAGCGTGCTGCCCTCGGCCTACTTCGACAACATCACCCGCTACGTCCGCGAGGGCGGCGCGCTGCTGATCGCGGCGGGCCCGGAATTCGCCGGCCCGGCGAGCCTCGCGCGCACCCGGCTCGCCGGCATCCTGCCGGGCGACCCGAACGGGCGGGTCGTCGAGCAGCCCTACAAGCCGACGGCGACGGCCACCGGCAACCGCCATCCGGTGACGCGGGCGCTGCCCGGGGGCGACGCCACGCCGCCGGCCTGGGGCGACTGGCTCCGCATCGTCGCGGCGCAGCCGCGGGCCGGCAACCAGCCGCTTCTGTCGGGCGCCGAGAACCTGCCGCTGCTCGCGCTCTCGCGCGAGGAGAAGGGCCGCGTCGCCTTGATGCTGTCCGATCACGCCTGGCTCTGGGCGCGCGGCTACCAGGACGGCGGCCCCTATCTCGACCTGCTGCGCCGCCTCGCGCACTGGCTGATGAAGGAGCCGGCGCTCGAGGAGGAAGCGCTGCGCGCGCAGATGACCGGGCGCGGCCGCGAGGTCCGCGTCGAGCGCCAGACCATGGCGGAGGCGACCGATCCGGTCACCGTCACGAGCCCGACCGGCAAGGTGAGCACCCTGACCCTGAAGCCCTCGGAGCCGGGACTGTTCGGCGCGACCTTCGAGGCGGCCGAGCTCGGCCTGCACACCCTGCGCTCGGGCACGCTGGCCGCCTTCGTCAGCGTCGGCCCGCCGAACCCGCGCGAGCTCGCCGACGTGTTCAGCGATACCGAGCGCCTGAAGCCGGTGGCCGACGCCTCCGGCGGCTCGATCCGCCGGGTGGCGGACGCGTCGGGGGCCGTCGCGGTGCCCCGCCTCCAGAGCGTGCGCGGCGGCCGCCTCTCCGGCGCCGACTGGATCGGCTTCCGCCCGAGCGACAGCGCGGTGATCCGCGGCGTCGAGGTGTATCCCCTGGCGCTCGGGCTGGCGGCCCTGGCGCTGCTTGCCGCGGCCGTGCTGGCGATGTGGCTGGTGGAAGGCCGGCGCGGGCGGGCGGCGTAAACGACGAGTTCTCGCGTTGATATCGAAGCATCAGCGCGTTTCCCTCCCCCCTCTGCGGGGGAGGGTGG
>NZ_JAKSYR010000159.1:0-5088 GCF_022829705.1 Methylobacterium sp. E-025 | reverse complement strand
GGCGCGTGACCTGGGCGAGGCGATGCTGAAGGAGAGGTCGTTATCGTCGTACTACGACGAGGTGGCGCTCAAGGGCCTGCAGCTCGCCGCCAACGACTACGCCCGCGGAGTCGTCACACCTGTCCAACTGGAGAACATCCGGGCTTCCGCCCGATCGCTGGTCGAGGACTTCGAGGACCATCCCGATGCCGCGCCGGCGCAGGACGCCAAGGTTGCCAATCCCGGCGAGACACCGACGTTGGCCGAACGGAGCCACCCGAAGAACGAGGCGGTGCCGGGGCAGGCGCCGCCGCGGGACACCCTTCCGGAAGCCTGGCAGGGCGAGGAGCCGGTGCTATGCCTGGCCGGGCGCGGCCCGCTGGACGAGGCCTCGTCCGCCATGCTTGCCCAGTTGCTCAGGAAGCATGGACTTGGCGGTCGCGTGACGCCGTACCAGGCTGCCTCGCGTGAGGGCATCGCTGGCCTGGACCTATCGGGCGTTGCGATGGTGTGCATCTCCTATCTCGACATCACCGGCAACCCGTCGCACCTGCGCTACCTGCTGGAGCGTCTGAGGCGCCGCGCGCCTGGCGTCCCCGTGCTGGTGGGGCTTTGGCCGACCGGCGAGAAGGTGTTGACCGACGCCGCTCTCGGTCGCGAAGTCGGGGCCGATGCCTACGTGTCGTCGCTGCGGGACGCCGTCGAAGCGTGCCTGCAGACGGCCACGGGCGAACGCACCGAGGCAAGACCAGCGGTCTGAACCCGATCAAGTTCTATGCTTGGCGACCTGCGGAACGGCCCATCCAGGGACGGACCGTCTCGCATGACTCTAGGTTGCCTCAGTATACAACTTTGGTGTCAAAAAGCGGATCTTTGGTTCGGCTATCAGCTAGCACTACCTGGGCGCTTTGATGTTAGAGGGCAGCCTGAAGTTCCTTCGGTAGTGCGGACATAGAACGGGCGGGACGAGGTTGGCGAACAGCTGACCGATGATGGCCTGGCGCACGGCGGGCAGGCTAGGTGATGGCGGCGGCCCCGGAAGGCGGGTCGTCATTTTTTCCCCGCCTCGTCCGACGATGTTCGGCGAGGCGAAGGTGCTGCAGGTAGGTGCAGGCGATACACGTCATCAGCGCGTGTCGATGCAGCCCGGTCCAGGACCGTCCCTCGAAATGGTCGAGGCCGAGTTCTGCCTTGAGCTGCTGGTGGGCCTGCTCGCAGACCCAGCGCGTCTTGATCGTGCCTGCCAGGGCACGCCGTGCCGTCTCGGGCGGCAGGTTGGACAGGTCGTATTTCGCTCGCCCGATGAGCGCCACTCGCCCACGAGCCAGACGTTCGCGCCCGGCAGATGCCGGTTGTTGCCCCAGACCGGACCGTCACCGGCCCGCACCCGGATGGCGGCGAACCGGGCCGAGAGCTTGCCCTTGGTACCCTCGCGCCACGACATGTGCCGCCAGGTCAGGTCGGCCAGCACGGCCTCGGCCTCACGCGGCTCCCGGTCCGGCGAGGGCTTGCGGGCGGGCCCCGTCAGCGGCACGAGCCGCACGTCGGCTGTATAGACCTTCTGGTTCTTCACGATGCCCACCGCCCAGCGCAGGCCCCTTGCATCCAGGCCGTGACGGAAGGCGGCGCTGACGCCGTAGCCCGCATCCGCCAGCACCGTGCCGAAGCGTAGACCGGCCGCCTGCAGGCGATCGGGTTCCGACAGCGCGATCTCACCCTTGCTCCGCGGCGCGGTCGTGGCCTCGGGCATGCCGGCCTGCACGCATCGTTGCGGATCGCTCGTCCACGCCTCGGGCAGAGAACAGGCGCAAGCCCACCGGCACGGGCACCTCGCCCTGCGCCAGGGTGAGGGAGACCAGAGACTGGCAGTTGGCCTGCTTGCCCAGCGCACCGCAGTACTGGCGCGCCATCCCGACCGAGCACGTGCCGTTCTTCGGCAGGGCGGTATCGTCGATCACCAGGCAGGCATCGGATCCGCCGACCAGTCGATCCGCCTGACGGGCCAGCTCCGTCCAAAGCGGGCGATCGTCCCAGGCTGGGCTGGCGATGAAGTGCTGCAACTGGTCGTGGCCCGATAGCCCGAGCCGTACCGCCATCGGCTGAAGGCTCTTGCGATCCCCTGGGCCGAGGAGGCTCCGGAGATAGAACGGTGCCCAGGTTCGTCGGGTCTTGAGGCCCATCGCCGCCAGAAACGGCGCGAGCCACGTATCGAGCCCGTCCGTCCCCTCGCGATCCCGATCCATCGCCGCCCCCGAGCCATCCTCGGGCAGACAACGCATCACGACCCTTCAAAGTGTCCAGGTAGTGT
This sequence comes from Methylobacterium sp. E-025, assembly GCF_022829705.1. Classification (NCBI taxonomy): domain Bacteria; kingdom Pseudomonadati; phylum Pseudomonadota; class Alphaproteobacteria; order Hyphomicrobiales; family Methylobacteriaceae; genus Methylobacterium; species Methylobacterium sp. E-025. The sequence goes on along the minus strand of NZ_JAKSYR010000159.1, from coordinate 2,801 downwards.
CATCGCTTGAACCAATCGAGGGCTGCGGCGAGGCAGAGGGCAAGCGGCACTGCTCGTCAGTGGCATGTTCCTACCAGGAACGCTCAAACGAACCACCGAGCGACCGCACGCAGGCCTACTCGTAACGACACCTCCCCTTTTGGGACGGCGATCAATGATCGCGATTCAGCGATTCGAAATATTTTCATAGGCCGGAACGCAAAATTCTCCCTTCGCTTTCCGTTCGAACAAGCCATTGTTGAGGCTGTATTTTTTCAAATCCCGCTCGCCGGCTCAAGGTGTCGAAAAAATCTAGGACTCTTCTTGCGTGGCGTACTGCGCCATACTGGGACCATCGGCGAGCTGCAGCCTGACATCACGAACTCGCCAATCATCACTACTGTAAGGAACCGTCCGCGGAGAAAACTGGGTCGTACTCGTATCGCTCCAGTTGCACGAATCGGTGCAACGGCTGCAAGAGCCCGTTACGCGGTCACACTCAGTCTCGAGAAAGTCGCCCACTCGGAAAGTCTCCATCTTGGGTGTCGGCAAATCAGGATCTTCGCCGTGTCGAACAGAATTTCTCCCGACGATCCGTTGAGGCCGACGACAGGCGACCACGCCCGCGGCAATGTGGTGAGACTGCATGGCGGTGCTTCCGCATCGACATCGGCGGAAGTCGATGATGACGAGAGTCGTCACACTCAGGCGACCGGCGCCGTACAACGGGGATGCGCGGCGAGCGAGCTCGTGCCATCGCCTCGCGATCGTGGGTCATCATCGAGAGGGACACGCCCTGCGCGTCATACCTTCGCGACGACGTCCGCGTCACCTTCGAGGTCGGCGGAGGCCGACATGTTTCGAGGGGGCGGAAGCGTCCCCTTGCCATGGTCTTCGGAACCCGATCTCGACCACTCCGAAGTGGTTAGCCAGCGCACGAACGCCGCCGCCAGACCGATTCTGGAAGCCTTCGCTCGCCGCCATGGAATTTTCTCGAAGCAGGTCATCAAGGCAGTCGGAGGTCCGACACCGCTCATACATCCAGTCGTCGCACGTGAACTTGGCGGTGCGCTCCATTCCCAGGCCATGGGGAACGTGATCGCCGCAAACGCCGATCCCGCGTTGGTGCCACTCAAGGTCCGGGCGGGCTTAGCGAAGTTGTCGGCGCAGGATCTCGCGGCACTACCATCGAGCGAGGCAAAAGAAGCCTTCGCGGACTGGGACAAGCCCCTCGTACCAGCAGGGCATCACCATCCGGCCTGGCAGGCCAAGGATGCCGTCGCTTGGCTTAAGAACTTTCCTCCGATTCGACGCCTGCCCAAGCCACTGGACACCTGGGACGATGCCACGGCCGCGCTTTGGCTGAACGATCGTCCGTCGATCACGCCAGCTTCGCAGAACGGGGGTTCAGACGACGTCGTGGTGGCCATTGAAGCATCGAACCCTTAGAAGCCGTCCCTCGAGGTGCTGCATACCCTCGGCGACCTCGACCTGGAGGAACTCGCCTATCGCGTGTTCGTCGAGCGGCTGCGTCGGGAGGTGATGCCGTACCACATCAGCGAGCGAAGGCTCCGCGTGCGGGACGCCATCCTGCACGTCACCTTCGGGTACCAAACGCTCGAGGACGCACGTCGCAGTGTACGCGAGCACGATCTGAAGCGGGTCAGGCACTTCGATCGTCTGTTCGGCGTGGACCGCGAGTGGATCTACGACCTCTGCTGTCGGATCATCGATGCCTATGCATGGCCAAGTGGTTTCACCGAGTCGGACCTCTGGTCCGAATTCCCGGACCTAGACGATATCGAGCGATGACACGCCCGCCCGAACCGACCCACGCCTCTACGATAAAATCTGATCACATCATCCCAAGTTAGCGCGTCACCGCCGATGTGAATGCAACTAATACAACTATCCATCAATAAAAACTTCGTATCCATCGAGATTTTCCGATGAATATCATGTACGCGGGCCACCTCGATCGTTCCTTTCTCATGGGAGGACAGCCGGACCGATTTCGGTCGATATCCTCCCGTGGTCATGTGCCACCCTCGGATGCGTTCGGCCCGTATCGGTCCTTCTTTCAACGAGCGGGGATGATGTCCCTGTTGAGTGACGCCCTCCTAAGGCCGTTGGACCGTTCGCCACCCGCGGAAAGAGTCGTTTCCCATCGCGGGCAGGACGGTCGGATGTACGACTCGATCCGTCGAGCCGAACTCGAGGACGACGCGCTGCGTCTCGCCCATCTCGTCGTGAAAGCGAAGGCGTTCTCGGGGGCGACGATCGGGACGATGTGCCTGCGTGCACCGGAGGATCCTCACGAACCCGATCTCGTGCAGCACGTCGAAGGACTCCTCTTCGGCATCCTCCAAGCCCTACAGGCCGGAGCCACCCTCATCCTGGCGGACTGCGACCGGCAAGTGCTCGTCGAGTTGTTAGACTGCGTGGTCGCGAATGGCATCGCCTTACCGTTCTGCATCCCCGACCTCCGGAGGATGAAGACGTTCGACGGCAGGATCTCCGGCCCCGTCGCGAACCTCGAGCCGGGCGATTACAGCGACTTGAGCGCCTTCCGGACGGATCCTGCGATGCAAACCTACCGCCACCGTCTCGGTCGGCTGTCAGAGAGCCGCACAGTCGACGTCGGGACACTGCTGAAGGCCGCCCTGGCAGAAGCACAAAGGTCTAGGTCGCGGACTCATAAAGTTCGCAGCCAGACCCGGACGGCAGCGAGTTTGACGCTGGCGAGGAAGTTGTCGGGATCCTTGTCGTAGCGGGTGGCGACGGCGCGGAAGTGCTTGATCTTGCTGAAGAAGCGCTCGACC
>NZ_JAKSYR010000158.1:0-3137 GCF_022829705.1 Methylobacterium sp. E-025 | reverse complement strand
CCTACGCCAGGAGATCTTCTACTCGCTGAAGGAGGCGCAGATCGTGATCGGTCTATGGCAAACCACCTACAACCGCGTTCGACCGCATTCGTCGCTGGGCTATCGGCCGCCCGCGCCCGTCAGCTACCCGGGTCTGGCCTTCCGGCTACCCATGGCCGCCACCATGCAGTAGCCTCTCAATTGGCTCGGTCCAAAATACCGGTCAGGTCATATCCCATCGACTGGCCGCAACTCTCAGCGGCGATTCGCTTCGGACGGACGGGTGGCGCCTGCGAGGGCTGCGGTCGGCCCCATGGGCTGACCGTGTATCATCTCGGTGATGGGCGCTGGTGGGATGCCAGCATCGGAGCCTGGCGCGATGGACAGGGCCGTACGCTGCGCAGCCTGCCGACGATCGAAGATCTCGGTCGCATCCGTACGACCCGCGTTGTGCTGGCTGCCGCACACCGCGATCACGACACCACCAACAATCTCGACCGCAACCTCGCAGCCTTCTGCCAACGCTGCCACATCAACCACGATCGCCCCGAGCATCGGCGTCGACGCTGGCGTACTCTGTTTCACTGTCGGGCGATGGGGGACCTGTTTCGGGGGCTCTACCCGACCGCAAACAGATCGAGCTGAAGCGCCGATCTCTGCCCCTGCCCCGCCGGCCGCCTCTTGGAAGTGGCTTGATCACTGGCAGGGCTCCGGTCCCCTTGGCATGCAGCACGGCCCCGACAATCTGGCAGCCGTTGCCCGGGTGATACACGTAAGCACGGCAGCCATCGGCCTGGAGGATCTCCTGAACAATCGCCTCGTCATCGGGACGTGCGCATAAGGCGCCTTAAGGAACAGAGCGCGCGTTCTCCAGCCGGTCGCAACCCATTGTGTACAATTCAAAACAAGCGATTCCTGTCGCGATCGTACTGGCAGGGACCTATCCGACGCTGCCCCGGGGGCGGGTAAGATCGCGTACCATCTTCGCGCGTCGCGGGTTGCCCTGCCGCAGGCCGAGCACGTCCAGCACGCGATCCCGAGCCAATGAGTCGGTAATCGTCGCGCCGTCTTCCAGCGCATGGATTACCATGGGATTGACCCGGGCGAGTTCCGCCAAGGTCTCGATCGCATAGGCCCCGCGGCTACGGGCTGCACGGACCTCAGCGGCCAACGTCGCTTACGCGGTTCGGGGGTCATCATCGAATGTGTTCATCACCGCGTTCTATGCGGGTGCGCCAGCGGAAGTTTTTTGGGTCGAGGCCTCGTGATCGGACGCTACTGCATCCCGGCCGGACGCGGGCGCGGGAGGCCACACTGGGTAAGACCGAGAAACATAGCCCACTGCCTGAGCGCAGGGAGCGGAAGTGTGCAATCAGCACCGGTCTCGATCGCTCCGACGACGTCAGGTGTGAGGTCAGCCAAGCGTGCCGCGTCAGCTAGGGACAACCTCAATCGGCTTCGCGCCGTACAAGCATGCTTCGCGAGGTTGCTCAGCAAGGTATCACGCTGCTCTTCGAACTCACTCATGATATTCCATCGGACCTGTCCGTGGAGGAGCTCGCGTCAGGCAACCCTGCGGTCTTACCGCTCGCGCTCGGTCAAGGGGCCGGATCGGCCAAGGTGGATCGCCTTGGCGAGGGCGGAGCGATGTTCGGCGTAGCTCACAGCGACCATCGGGTAGTCCGCCGGCAGGCCATACCGGGCGCGGTAGCTGTGCGGATTGAACCCATTCGCTGTCAGATGCCGTTTCAGCGTCTTGTAGGCTTTGCCGTCGATGAAGCTCACGAGGCCGTCGTGCTGGATCGATCCGCGGATCTGGGCCGAGCTCGGTGATTCAACCGCATCACGGGCAGGCGCCCCGTCTTCGACCGTGTGCATACCGGACGCCAGACCAGCGATCATAACGTGCACGCGCGCGATCAATCCTGGAACCTCGGCGGATGGAACCGGATTGTTCGCAACGTATGCGGCAACGAGTTCAGACGTCAGCTCGATCGCAGACGGGGCGTTGGCGGAGATTGGTGGGTACACGCACACAGTTCCTCGGAGGCCGAAATACACTCTTAGGTTGATACGCCGCATTGCGCTTGTCTGAGAGCGTGCTACGGTTTGCATGAGCGCGCATCGGTGCTTATTTTCACGTGTGTATAGAAGCATTCGTTTGGTCAAATCATGAGGACTTTGTTCTCGACCGCAGACGAAGAGCCCAAGAATGGATTTCGGCGCTGGCGCGAAACGGTCTTCGAGCGGATTGTCCCTGTCGAACTGACGCCCGCCGATGCTGGGGCATTCCAGGGTACGATGGAGGCTGCCGACGTCGGTCCGTTGGTGATCACCCGCCTGACGCAAAGCGCGATCAGGACCGAGGCGACGGCGGATACGATCCGCCGGCACGGCAAGCACGATACGCTCAACGTCGCAATTGCGCTGCACGGTGTAGTGTTCAGCGCGCAGGATGATCGCACCTCAGTCCAGCATCCCGGTGAGATTGTGGTGCTGGATCGGCGCCCGACCGTCATGGCCACCGACGCCGACAGCCGGACATTGTTTGTCGAGCTGCCTCGTGAACGTTTGGAACAGGCACTTGGATCGACACGTCGTTACACGGCGCTGACCCTTGGGATGGATCAAGCCAGCACCTCGTTGGTCACCACCTTCTTCCAGGAACTGGTTCGCACCTACGCACGACTCCCGTTGGATACGACGGCACGGATGGCTTCGATCGGGGTCGATCTTCTCATTGCCAGCCTTGCGGAGCGTCTTGCCCGTGAAACGCCCAAAGACCTGCAAGGCACGCTCATCGTCCAGCGTGCCATGGCTTACATCGAGGGCCACTTCGGCGATCCGAACCTGGATCCGCCCACCCTTGCAGCTGCCGTAGGCGTGTCGTTACGCTACCTGCAGCAACTGTTTCGCCAGCACGACCGCAACGTCGCCGATTGGATCTGGCGCCGACGTCTGGAAGTCGCGGCGCAGCGGCTCATGGATCCCGGCCATGCCCATCTGACGATTGGAGCGCTAGGTCGCGGACTCATAAAGTTCGCAGCCAGACCCGGACGGCAGCGAGTTTGACGCTGGCGAGGAAGTTGTCGGGATCCTTGTCGTAGCGGGTGGCGACGGCGCGGAAGTGCTTGATCTTGCTGAAGAAGCGCTCGACC
>NZ_JAKSYR010000156.1:0-59719 GCF_022829705.1 Methylobacterium sp. E-025 | reverse complement strand
CCGCCGCCCCGTCTCGATGAACAGGGGTATACGGACCACCCAGCAGCCCGTCAACAGCCAAAACGGAACTTTCTCCGATTTCGACGACAGAACCACGACAGGCCGCCCGGACGGCCCTCCAACGATCCTGAGACGGGTGCGTTCGGCGTTTCGGGGGTGAAGGGGATCCGCTCGACCGCAGGGAGGGGAAACGCGCTCGCGCGCGAGGCGCCTCAATCTCGACATGCTGCCCTTCGACATGCTGATGTCTTGGCGGCTGCGATGCCGCCCTCCTCCGACAAGGCGCTCTTGGTGAACCGCGACAGTCTCAAGATCGGCGAGGCCAGCGGCCCGTGGACCCTGCCGGGCTACGCCCACGGGATCCAGCCCGCCCTCGACCTGCTCGGATCGGATGCCACGCGCATCGATCGGCGCGAGGTGAACCTGCGCTGGCTCTGCGCCTCCGCCCTCACCGGCCTGACCGGGGCCGCGCTGATCGGCGCGGCGCTCCACGTCTCGCTGCAGGGCGAGGCCTCCTTCGCCGCCATCCCCGAGCGGGTGAGCATCCCCGCCCGGCCGCAGCCGAGCGAGGGCGGCGCCAATCTCGCGCGCAAGGGCGACCGGCTCGTGCGCAACCTCATGATCGCCTCGGCCAAGCAGAGCTTCCGCTCCCCGGTGACGGTGCGGCTCGGCGATCGCGAGATCATCAAGGTCCGGCCCTTCGTCCGGATCACCACGGCGCTCTCGATGTCGACCGGGGTGTTCGCCGGCGACATCCCGAAATTCGATCCGATGAAGTTCGTGTCCGACGAGCCGCTCGAGCGCGCCGCCGATGCCGGCTCCGCCGACGCGCCGGGCGCCGAGGTCAGCGTGGTCAAGCGCGAGCTCGTCGACGCGGCGGTCGAGGCCGGGGCGGCCGCGCTGTCGGACGACGACGTGACGGCGCAGGTCGAGGAGGAGCGCCGCAGCACCGCGGAGGCCGGCCGGCGCACCGCGATCCCGATCGCGCCGCAGATCCTCCTGTCGCGCACGCTCCAGGGCGCGACGGCACCCGACTTCGACGGCGGGGCCAAGGACGGCGGCCCCAAGGCCGGCAATGCCGCCGACGGCAACCCGTTCAAGTCGATCGAGGTGCTGGTCGTCCCCGAGAACGTGACCAAGCTCGCCAAGGTCGAGCTGCGCCCCAACGAGACGCCGATCGTCGAGGAGCGCGACCTCGCCCTGAAGCGCGGCGACACGCTGGAGGCGGTGGTGCGCGCCACCGGCTTCGCCTCCGAGGACCAGATCCGCGGCATCGTCACGGCGCTCGGCGGCAAGGCCAAGACCGGCGCGCTGGCCGAGGGCCAGCAGTTCCGGCTCCAGATCGCGCCGGGCGCGAAGCCGGGCGATCCGCGGCAGGTGACCCGCGTGGTGCTCTACGGCGAGGGCGGGATCGAGGGGATCGCCGCGATCAACGACCGCGGGGCCTTCGTCTCGGTGGCCCCACCGCCGGAGGACACGCCCTCGCAGAAGCCCGCCGCGAGCGCCGAGAATTCGGAGGACGAGGACGAGGACGGCGGCTCGGGCCCGCGCCTCTACCAGAGCCTCTACGAGACCGCGGCCCGGCACGACCTGCCGCGGGCGACCGTCGAGGACATCGTGCGGGTGTTCAGCTACGATCTCGACTTCCAGCGGCGGATCTCGGCCGGCGACGGCCTCGACGTGTTCTACACCTACGACGAGGATGCCGGCGCCAGCGCCGACCGGCCGGACCTGCTCTACGCCTCGCTCAACCTCGGCGGCGAGAGCCGCAAGGTCTACCGCTTCCAGTCGCCCGACGACGGCTCGATCGACTACCTCGACGACCAGGGCCGCTCGCTCAAGAAGTTCCTGATCCGCAAGCCGATCGCCGACGGGATCATGCGCTCGGGCTTCGGCTACCGCCGCCACCCGGTGCTCGGCTATGCCAAGCTCCACACCGGCGTCGACTGGTCGAACCCGATCGGCACGCCGATCGTGGCAGCCGGCAACGGCACCGTGATCCGGGCCGAGATGACCTCGGGCTACGGACGCCGGGTCGAGATCCAGCACATCAACGGCTACGTCACCACCTACAACCACATGTCGCGGTTCGGGCGCGGCGTCACCGAAGGCGCGCGGGTGCGGCAGGGCCAGGTGATCGGCTATGTCGGCTCCACCGGGCTCTCCACCGGCGCGCACCTGCACTACGAGGTGATCATCAACGGCCACTTCGTCGACCCGATGAAGATCCGCGTGCCGCGCGGGCGGGAGCTCGACGGGCGGATGCTCGCCGAGTTCAAGCGCCAGCGCGAGCAGATCGACGCGGTGATGCAGAAGTCGAAGAGCGCCACCGCGATGGCGCAGCGGGACGCGGCGGTGCGCTGAGGCGGCCTTCCCGCGGCGAGCCGGCGCTTCAGGCGAAGCCGAGCGCCGCGCGGATCGTCTCCGGTGTTTCGCCCCGCGCGCGCCGGTCGGCGAGCGTCTCAGACCCCTTCAACTTCGCGAGCTTTCCGCCGTCCGGCCCGAGGACCAGGGCGTGATGGTGGTAGCGCGGGGTCGGCAGGCCGAGCAGCCTCTGGAGCAGCACGTGCAGGTCTGTCGCCGCCTCGAGGTCGCGGCCGCGGACCACGTGGGTGATGCCCTGGTGCGCGTCGTCGACCACGACGGCGAGGTGGTAGCTCGTCGGCACGTCGCGGCGGGCGATCACGGCATCGCCCCAGCGGGCGGGATCAACGACCCGGACCATCTCGTGAAACGCGCCCTCCCCTCCCCCCTGAAGCGGGGAGGGTGGCCCGCGAAGCGGGTCGGGAGAGGGGTGCGACGATGCCGGATCCGGCGCTCCTCTCTCCCGACCCTCGCCGACGCGAGGCCCACCCTCCCCCGCACCCAAGTCGGTCCTGCCCGACTTGGGTGCGCAAGGTGCGGATCCCGGGCAAGCCCGAGATCCGTCGGGGGGAGGGAGAAGCGCCAGATTCGTATAAACATGAGGGCCCGGCGCCTGCCCGATCGCCCGGGCCATGTCGAGGCGCCAGGCGTGCGGCTCGCCGGCGGCGCGGCGGGCGGCGGCGGTCTCAGGATCGAGCGCCCGGCAGGTGCCGGGGTAGAGCGGCGCGCCGTCCGGGTCGCGCGCGGCATTGCCGCCGGCGGCGGCGCGGATGTCGCCGCGGGTGCAGAAGCAGGAATAGGCCAGGCCCCGCGCGATCAGCCCGTCGCGGGCGGCGCGATAGTCCGGCATGTGCTGCGACTGGCGGCGGACGGGTGGGTCGAAGAAGAGCCCGAGCCAGGCGAGGTCGGCGCCGATCGCGTCGATCAGCTCGGGTCGCGAGCGGGTCGGGTCGATGTCCTCGATCCGCAGCAGCAGGCGCCCGCCGGTGCGGGACGCGAGCGCGGCGTTGAGCAGCGCGGAATAGGCGTGGCCGAGATGCAGCCGGCCGTTCGGGCTCGGGGCGAAGCGGAAGACGGGCCGCGACTCGGCGTCCGGCCTCAACCGCCGACGCGATGCAGGCACTGCAGCGGGCCGGGCGTGCAGGCGATGCCCGGCAGCGAGCAGGCCGGCCCGTCGGCGAGCCGCCGGCAGACGCGGCAGCCGTCGCCCCATTCGGCGCAGGTCGCGTCGTCGACCGGCGAGGCCGGGCCGTGGGAGGCGCGGTTGGGCAGGAGCACGCCGAGCAGCACCGTCGCCGCGACGAGGGCGGCGATGCCCCAGGCGGCCAGGCCGCCGGGGTCGCGGGACGTCGGGTGCGGGTCGGCGGGCAGGTCGGCGGGCGTGTCGGAAGGCATGGCGACGGTGTTCGCGCGGGGGGACGCGTCCGTCAAGCCGCCCGCGCGACGCGCCGCTCGAGCAGGCCGGGCAGGAGCTTGAGGTCGAGGGGCTTGGCCAGGAACCCGTCGAAGCCGGCCCGGCGCGCGGCCTTCTCGTCCTCGCGGCCCGCGTTGGCGGTCAACGCGACCAGGTGGAGCCGGCCGCCCTTGCCGCGGGCTTCGGCGGCGCGGATGCGGCGGGCGGTCTCGTGGCCGTCGCAGTTCGGCATGCGGATGTCGATCAGGGCGAGGTCGAACGTGCCGCCCTCCGCGAGGCGGGCCAGGGCTTCGAGCCCGTCGGCCGCGTGCACCACCTCGGCGCCGAGGCGCTCCAGGGCCTTGGTCGCCAGGAGCGCGTTGATCGGGTTGTCCTCGGCCAGCAGCACGCGCAGGCCCGTGCCCGCGCGCACGGGCGCGGCGTTGGCCGCTTCGGGCGCGGGCTCGGCCGGCGGGGTGGGCGCGAGCAGGCGGTCGAACAGCGAGCGGGCGCGCACCGGCTTGATTAGGTAGGTATCGAACCCGGCCGCATTCGGCGCGCCGAATTCGCGCCGGTCGAACGGCGAGAGCAGGACGAGGCTGCAGCGCACGCCGCAGGCCTTGGCCTGGTCGGCGAGGCGCCGCACGGCGTCGTCGCCGAGCGCGCGGTCGGCGATCACCGCGTCGAAGCCGACGCCGGCGAGCGCATCGAGCCCATCCTTGAGGTTCGGCATCACCACCGCGGACGCGCCGGTGCGGGCGAGGTTGCGCGCGAGGAACGGAGCCTGGAACGGCGAATCGGCGACGATCAGCACCTTGCGCGCGGCGAGCACCGGGCGCGGCACGGCGGCGGGCTGATGCTCGGCCGCCGGCAGCGGCAGCACGACGCGGAAGGTCGAGCCGCGCCCGAGCTTCGATTCCGCCTCGATCCGCCCGCCCATCCGCAGGACGAGGCGGCGGGTGATGGCGAGGCCGAGGCCGGTGCCCTCGTGGCTGCGGCTGGCGCTGCCGTCGCCCTGCTCGAACTCCTCGAACAGCGATCCGACCCGGTCGTCGGCGATGCCCGGCCCGGTATCGGCGACCGCGAGCACGATCGCGCCGTCGGTCTGCGCCACGCTGACGCCGACCCCGCCGCCCTGCGTGAACTTCACCGCGTTGCCGACGAGGTTGACCAGGATCTGCCGCACCCGGTCGCCGTCGCCGATCACCAGGCCCGGCACGCCGTCGGCGACGTCGAGGGCGATCTCGATGCCCTTATCCTGGGCGCGCGGCGCCAACAGCTCGACCACCGCCTCGGCGGTGGCGGAGACGTCGAACGGCTCGGCGGCGAGGTCGATGCGGCCGGCCTCGATGCGGGAGAAGTCGAGGATGCCGTCGATCAGCGCGAGCAGCGCCTGCCCGCTGGTGCGCACCGCCTGGACGTAGGTGCGCTGCTCGCCGTCGAGGCTCGTGTCGAGGACGAGGTCGGCCATGCCGAGGATGCCGTTGAGCGGCGTGCGGAACTCATGGCTGACGGTGGCGAGGAAGCGCGATTTGGCGACGCTCGCCGATTCGGCGCGCGACAGCGCCACGTCAAGGGCGCGGGCCGATTCGACCCGGCCGGTGACGTCGCGGCCGGCCCGCAGCCACTGGATCGGCTCGGATCCGCGGGCGACGGGCACCTCGACGAAGGCGAACCAGCGCGGCACGCCGTCGGCCGGCATCACCCGCGCCTCGCTCCGGCGCACGCCGTCCGGGCCGGTCTCGGCGCCGGCGGTCTCGAGCACCTGGAGATCGAGGGTCGCGCCGATCATCGCGAGCGGCGTCCGGTCGAACAGCGCGGCGTAGCCTTCGTTGGCGAAGGTGATGCGGCCGGCCGCGTCGCGCTGGACGATCACATCGGTCGTGGCCTCGACCAGGGCGCGGTAGCGGTCCTCGCTCTCGGAGACCTGCCAGATCCGGTCGTGGAGGTCTTCGGCGTCGTCCAGGGCGCCCGCCCGCCCGCGCCGCGCCCAGGCGAAGGCGAGGCTGGCGATGGCGACGAGGAGCGCGAGCGCGACGACGAGGTCCCTGGGGTCCATGCGGATCTCCCCCGGCGTGACGCGTCCGGGCGGAGCGACCATCGCAGCAGAGGCTGAACGATGGGTTTGCAAGGGCGCTTAACCGGAGGTTGCGCCAATGGACGCGAGACCGCGTCAGCCCGCCGGGAAATCCGCCCCGAGGCTGGTCTCGCGCCAGGCCTCGATCTCGGCGAGCCGCGCCTTCAGCTTCGCGGTCACCGCATCGTAGCCCCAGGCGCCGAGGACGAGGTGACGCGGCGGATCTTCGATCTCCGCGACATGGATCATCGCCTCCGCGGCGCGGGCCGGATCGCCGGCCTGGGTGCCGCTCTTCTCGGACGTCGCCGTGAGGCGGGCGCCGGCGGTCTCGGCGTAATCGGCGATCGCGCTCGGCGTCTGCTTCAGCGAGCGCCCGGCCCAGTCTGTGCGGAACGGGCCCGGCTCGATGCAGGTCACCTTGATGCCGAGCGGCGCGGTCTCGGCGGCGAGCGCGTCCGACCAGCCCTCGACCGCGTGCTTGCTCGCCGAATAGTAGCCGGATGCGGGAAACCCGATGAAGCCGGCCACCGAGGTGATGTTGAGGATGCGGCCGCTGCGCCGCGCCCGCATCCCGGGCAGCACCGCGCGGGTCAGCGCGAACAGGCCGAACACGTTGGCGTCGAACTGCGCGCGGATCTCGGCCTCGACCCCCTCCTCCACCGAGGCCTGGTAGCCGTAGCCGGCATTGTTCACGAGCACGTCGACCTGGCCGAACGCCGCGTGGGCGGCTGCGACCGCGGCGTCGACCTGGCCCTGGTCGGTGACGTCGAGGGCGAGCGCGAGGGCGCGGTCGCCGGACGATTCGGCGAGGTCGGCGACGCGGCCGACGTCGCGGGCCGTCACCACCGCGCGCCAGCCGCGGGCGAGCACGGCGCGGGCGAGGTCGCGGCCGAAGCCGGTGGAGCAGCCGGTGATGAACCAGACGGGGGTGGTCATGGAAGCCATGCGGAGCGTCCCGTGCGCCCTGAGAACCGGGGCGATGCGTGAGGGGGTCGCGGGTCCGGCAGGGGCCGGGACACGCTGCGTCGTCACGCAGATAGGACGCGCCGACGCTCCGGCGACGGGGGAACCGTCGCCGGAGCGGAGGTCGGGCGGGCGCCTTGCGGCGCGGGATCACTGCACGGCGTAGCGGGCGTGGCCCTCGATGGCGCCGGCATGGTGCTGCACCGGCACCTGGGCCTGGCCGACGAAGTAGGCCTCGACCATCTCGCGCACGACCTCGGCGAGGTCCTCGGCGCGGGCGACGTCGAGCTGCAGGTCGCTGCCGACCGAGCGGCCGAGGCTCGCGGCGCAATGGGTCTTGGCGACGAGCTTCTCGGCGTAGGCCTGGCCGATGCCGGAAACCGAGATCAGGTTGCGGCCGCCGAGCTCGGGGCCGTACTTGATCACGATCCGCTGCTCGGGCTGCGAGGTGCCGCTGAGGACCGCGCGCAGGGTGACGAACTCTTCCCTGTCGATCGCGCAATCCAGGCCGGTGATGCTGCCGTGCACGTTGTCGCGCTCGTCGAGCACCTCGGACATCAGGGTCAGGACGCCGAGCACCGGCTGGAGCGCGCGCGCGCCCTCGGCGAGCAGACGGCTGCGGAAGCCGTTCTCGCGGGCCTCGGAGGCCTCGAGGCTGGCGTGGAAGCGGTTCTTGATCTCGGAAGGATTGGTCATGGCGTATCCTCGAATTCGATTGTCGATCTTTGGCGACCGTGATTCGAGACCTAGGATTTTTCTTGATCTGCCACAATAGTGTGCAAAGTATTCCCGCCTGCCCGCACAATGGGCGGCTGGCGCGCGAACGTCCATGCCCGCTTTCGAGGCATGCGCACTCGGCCGCCTCGCGCACGCGAGGACGGGCCGCCAAACCGCCTCCGCTTCACGGGCCGCCGCCGATGGTGTAGGCGCGGCACCAACCCCTCGGGCGATCCCGTCCGCCAACCCTCGATCGCTCCTCGATCCCTTCGCGATCTCCTTCTTCGACACCAGGAACGGACAGGCACCATGGCCGCCCGCATCGACGCCACCTTCGCCCGCTGCCGCGCGGAAGGCCGCGCCGCCCTCGTGACCTACGTGATGGCGGGCGATCCCGATCCCGAGACCTCGCTGAAGGTGCTGGAGGCGCTGCCGGCGTCGGGCGCCGACATCGTCGAGTTCGGCCTTCCCTTCACCGACCCGATGGCCGACGGCCCGGCGATCCAGGCCGCGGGCCTGCGGGCGCTCAAGGCCGGCCAGGGCGTGGCGAAGACGCTCGACCTCGTGCGCCGGTTCCGCGCCGGCAACGCCGAGACGCCGGTGATCCTGATGGGATACTTCAACCCGATCCACACCTACGGCGTCGCGCGCTTCCTCGACGACGCGTCGGCGGCCGGCATCGACGGGCTGATCGTGGTCGACCTGCCGCCGGAGGAGGACGACGAGCTCTGCCTGCCGGCTTTGGCCAAGGGCCTCGCCTTCATCCGGCTGGCGACGCCGACCACCGACGAGCGCCGCCTGCCGGCCGTGCTCGCGAACACCGCGGGCTTCGTCTACTACGTGTCGATCAACGGCATCACCGGGACGGCGACGCCGGATTTCGCCGCGGTCGGCACCGCGGTCGGGCGCATCCGCCGCCACACTGCCTTGCCGGTGGTGGTCGGCTTCGGCGTGAGGACCGGGGCGCATGCCGCGGCCATCGCCAAGGGCGCCGACGGCGTCGTCGTCGGCTCGGCGCTCGTCGACGCGCTGCATCGGACGCTCGACGGCGCGGGCCAGGCCACCGGCGGCAGCGTCGAGGCGGTCTCGACGCTGGTGCGCGAGCTCGCCGCCGGGGTGCGCTCGGCCTCGGCCCGCGCGGCCTGACGCCGACGGCACTGGCCGACCGGGGCACCGGCCCCGATATGCAAGCCTGAGCTACGCGGGGCCGATCGACGATGTCGGCCCGATCGAACCGGACGGGCGCTTCATGATGGTCGAACCGATGAACTGGATCTCGGAGGTCGTGCGCCCCAAGATCAAGACCCTGTTCAAGCGCGAGACGCCCGAGAACCTCTGGGTGAAATGCCCGGATACCGGGCAGATGGTGTTCCACAAGGAAGTCGAGGGGAACCACTGGGTCATCCCCGGCTCCGAGCACCATCTCAAGATGAGCGCGAGCGCGCGTCTCAAGATGATGTTCGACGAGGGCACCTGGATCGACGTGCCGCTGCCGGAGGTCGCCGTCGACCCGCTCAAGTTCCGCGACGAGAAGCGCTACGCCGACCGCCTCAAGGAGGCGCGCACCAAGACCGGGATGCAGGATGCGTTCAAGGTCGGGTTCGGCCGGGTCGGCGGCCAGCCGATGACGCTGGCGGTCCAGGACTTCGCGTTCATGGGCGGCTCGCTCGGGATGGCGGCGGGCGAGGCCTTCATCCGCGGCGCGGAGACGGCGCTGGAGAAGCGCACGCCCTACGTGATGTTCGCGGCCTCGGGCGGCGCGCGGATGCAGGAGGGCATCCTCTCGCTGATGCAGATGCCGCGGACCACCGTGGCGATCCGGCGCCTGCGCGCGGCAAGGCTTCCCTACGTCGTCGTGCTGACCAACCCGACGACCGGCGGCGTCACCGCCTCCTACGCGATGCTCGGCGACGTGCACCTGGCCGAGCCCGGCGCCCTGATCTGCTTCGCCGGCCCGCGCGTCATCGAGCAGACGATCCGGGAGAAGCTGCCCGATGGCTTCCAGCGCGCCGAGTACCTGCTCGAGCACGGCATGCTCGATCAGGTCGTCCACCGCCACGCGCTGAAGGACACCATCGTGCGGATCTGCGGCCTGCTGATGAACGTAAGCCCGCCCGCCGCGCCGGCGCCGGCCGCATCCGCACCGATCCTCGAACCCGCCTGACGCGCCGCACGCCCATGGATTCCTCCGATGCGCTGATGGCGCGATTCCTGGCCCTGCACCCGCGCACGATCGACCTGTCGCTCGGCCGGATCCAGAGCCTGCTCGCGCGCCTGAACCACCCCGAGCGCCGGCTGCCGCCGGTGATCCACGTCGGCGGCACCAACGGCAAGGGCTCGACCATCGCGTTCATGCGGGCGATCCTGGAGGCCGGGGGCCTGGCCGCGCACGTCTACACCTCGCCCCACCTCGTGCGCTTCCACGAGCGCATCCGGCTCGGCGGCATCGGCGGCGGCCACTACGTCCCGGAGGACTGGCTCGCCGAGGCCTTCGCGCGCTGCGAGGCCGCCAACGCGGGCGACCCGATCACGGTGTTCGAGATCACCACTGCGGCGGCGCTGCTGCTGTTCTCCGAGGCGCCGGCCGACGTTCTGCTGCTCGAGGTGGGCTTGGGCGGCCGCGTGGACGCGACCAACGTGATCGACACGGTCGCGGCGGCGGTCGTCACGCCGATCGGGCGCGACCACGCCGAGTATCTCGGCGACACCGTCGAGCTGGTGGCGATCGAGAAGGCCGGCATCTTCAAGCGCGGCTGCCCGGCGGTGATCGCGGCCCAGGACTACGCCGAGGCGGACGCGGTGCTGTGCCGCCGCGCCGCGGCGGTCGGCGCCACGCCGGTCTGGGTCGGCAACCAGGATTTCTCGGTCCATGAGGACAGCGGCCGCCTCGTCTACCAGGACGAGACGGACCTGTTCGATCTGCCGCGCCCCAAGCTCGTCGGCCGCCACCAGTTCACCAATGCCGGCACCGCCATCGCAGCTTTGCGGGCGGCGGGCTTCGGCGACATCGGCGTCGGCGCGGTGGAAGCCGGCCTGCGCAACGTCGACTGGCCGGGCCGGATGCAGCGCCTCGCCCGCGGACGGCTGGCGGCCCTGGTGCCGCCCGGCTCCGAGCTCTGGCTCGACGGCGGCCACAACATCGACGGCGGACGCATCCTCGCGACGGCGCTGGCCGACCTCGGCGAGCGCAGCGACGTGCCGCTGGTCCTGATCGTCGGCCTGCTCGGCACCAAGGACGCGGAGGGCTTCCTGCGCCACTTCGTCGGGCTGGCGCGCGCGCTGATCGCGGTGCCGATCGCCGGATCGATGGCGGCGCGGCCCGCCGAGGAGGTCGAGGAGATCGCGACCCAGGTCGGCCTCAGCGCCCGCATCGCGCCGAGCATCGAGGCGGCGCTGACCATGGTCGCCGACATCGCCTTCGAGCAGCCGCCGCGGATCCTGATCTGCGGCTCGCTCTACCTCGTCGGCGCCGTCCTGACCGCCAACGGCACGCCGCCAACCTGACCTTGCGTTGATCTGCGGTAAACCTCAGACTTATTTTGCTGCACAGCACACGCGATCGGCGCAACAATGCAGACACCAGGCAGCTGTGGCCCGGATGTTACATCTTGGCCGTGGGAAATCACTTATCCTCAGCATCGATCGGGCAACACGCTGGGGATCAAAAAAACATGAAAACGCTTCTGACGTCATTGGCCGCCTTCACGGCGCTCACCGCTGCCGCTTCGGCCGCCGACCTGCCGCGCCGCGCGCCTCCGCCGGTGTTCACGCCGGTGCCGGTCTTCACCTGGACCGGTTTCTACTTCGGTATCAACGCCGGCTACGGCTTCGACGCGAACGACCGCTCCGGCGCGACCGTCGTGAACGTGGCTCCGGGCACCGCCGTCGCGGCCGCCGTCCCGACCCAGATCGCCTTCGGCGGCTCGAACTCCACCGACGGGTTCACCGGCGGTGGCCAGGTCGGCTACAACTACCAGTTCACCCCGGGCTCCGGCGTCGTGATCGGTATCGAGGCGGACGCCCAGTACGTCGACTTCGGCCGCAACCGGAACCGCTACGTCGTCACCCCCGGGTTCGCCCTCGCGCCCGGCGTCCAGGCGTTCAGCCCGAACGGCATCTCCAGCCTCGACTTCTTCGGCACCGTGCGCGGCCGCATCGGTTACGCGGTCGACAAGGCTCTGTTCTACGGCACCGGCGGCTTTGCCTACGGCGCCGGCGGTGGCCGCGAGTTCGGCCTGCCGAACAGCAGCCGTGACGATTTCCGGACCGGCTGGACCGCCGGCGGCGGCGTCGAGTACGCCCTCCCGACCGACTCGTTCCTGAACTTCTTCCGCTCGTCGGCCGTGACGGTGAAGGTCGAAGCCCTCTACGTGAACCTCGATCAGAACAACCGTCTGAACGGCGCTTACGCCACCAACGCCGCCGGCGCCGTGTTCTTCGCTCCGGGCTACGTCGCCCGCCGCAACGACACCGAGTTCGCCGTCGTCCGCGCAGGCCTGAACTACAAGTTCGGCTCCTACTAGGATCCGACCTCCGACCCACGGGCCGCTCAGAGCCCGGGGTCGGCTCCGATCATTCGAATTGGGTTTCGAAACGCGAGAAAGCCCGGCCTCACGGCCGGGCTTTCTTTTTGCGCGCACCGTCGACGCACCGAAAAAACCGACGCGCACGAAAAAAGCCCGCCTCCGTGAGGAGGCGGGCTCGTCCTGATCGGTCGCCGCGTCAGGCGCTGGCGGTCTGCGCGCTGATCCAGCGGGACAGGTCGCCCTTCGGCGCCGCGCCGACCTTCTGGTCGACCCGCTCGCCGTTCTTGAACAGCAGCAGCGTCGGGATCGAGCGGATGCCGTACTGCGAGGCGATGCCGGGATTCTCGTCCACGTTCACCTTCGCGATCTTCACGCGGCCCTGCATGTCGGACGCGATCTCCTCGAGCGCCGGACCGATCTGCCGGCAGGGACCGCACCACTCCGCCCAGAAATCCACGACCACGGGCTCGACGGACTTGAGGACGTCCTGCTCGAAGCTCGCGTCGGTCACTTTCACCGTCGCCATCGGAAAATACCCTTCTCAAGGACCGCGCGAACGCCTGCAGCAGGCCGCCCGCCGATCGGTGAAGGAAGAATTGGCGACCCGCCGTGCTGCGGTCAAGGCGGCCGACCGGACCGCATGCCGGCTGCCCACCCGGTTCATGGCGATTCGGTCCGCAGCGCAGCGGACGTGACGGCTCCGGCCGTCCCGCGCTCGCTTTGGCGGCGCCCCCGCCCCATGTGACCGAGGACGCCAGACCGATGCCGCGGGTGCGGCCGCCCCGATCCAGGAGGATTCTTGACGGTGACAGGATTTTTGCAGGTGCCGCGCTTCCGATCCCTCGCGCTCGCCACCGTGGCGGCGGTTGCGCTGGCACCGGGTGCCTTCGCCGAGGACAGCGCCGCCCAGCGGCCGTCCCGCATCGAGGGCGACGCCTTCAGCGCACCCGCGGCGAAGAGCGCTGGCGACACCCCCGCCGAGACCGCCCCGCCGAACACCGGCTACAAGCCGCTGCTGCCGAACCAGACCCGCGCCCCGAAGCCGGCGAACGCCATGAAGGTCGAGATCGCGACGGTCGCGAAGGGGCTCGCGAGCCCGTGGGCGATGGAGTTCCTGCCGGACGGCCGGATGATCGTCACCGAGAAGGCCGGGAAGATCCGGATCGTGTCCAAGGACGGCACCGTCGGCCCGGCGATCGCCGGCGTGCCGAAGGTCGACGCGCGCGGCCAGGGCGGCCTGCTCGACATCGCCCTGAGCCCCGGCTTCGCCACCGACGGGCTGGTGTTCTTCAGCTACAGCGAGCCCCGCGACAAGGGCAACGGCACCACCGTGGCGAAGGCCAAGCTCGTCCAGGACGGCAAGGGCGGGGCGAAGCTCGACGACGTGAAGGTCGTCTTCCGGCAGATGCCGACTTACGACGGCGACAAGCATTTCGGCTCGCGCCTGGTCTTCGCCGCCGACGGCAAGCTGTTCGTCACCGTGGGCGAGCGCTCCGACAAGGCGACGCGCGTCCAGGCCCAGGACCTCGCCAGCGGCCTCGGCAAGGTGTTCCGCATCGACGCCGACGGCCAAGCCCCCAAGGACAACCCGTTCTACGGCAGCGACAAGGCCAAGCCCGAGATCTGGTCCTACGGCCACCGCAACGTCCAGGCGGCGGCGCTCGACGGCCAGGGCCGGCTCTGGACCGTGGAGCACGGGCCCCGCGGCGGCGACGAGCTCAACCGTCCGCGGCCCGGCCTCAACTACGGCTGGCCGGTCGCGACCTACGGCATCGAGTATTCCGGCGAGCCCCTCGGCGAGGGCGTGACCCAGGCCGCCGGCACGGTGCAGCCGGTCTATTACTGGGATCCGGTGATCGGGCCGTCGGGCATGGCGCTCTACACCGGCACGCTGTTTCCCGCCTGGACGGACGACTTCCTCGTCGGCGGCCTCGTCAGCGAGGGGATCGTGGTGCTGAAGCGCGACGGCGATAAGGTCGTCACCGAGGAGCGCGTTCCCCTCGACGCCCGCATCCGCGACGTGCGCGTCGGCCCCGACGGCGCGGTCTACGCCGTCACCGACGGCCCGGACGGACGGATCCTGAAGCTGACGCCGAAGGCCAACGCGGGCTGAGCGGTCGAACGTGTTGCAGGCCGGCTGACCGAACGGCCCGATGGGGCATCGGATAGGGCTCAGGTTTCCCCTCTCCCCGCACGCGGGGAGAGGCCCGGCTGCACCCCGTCGTGCAGCCGGGAAGCGGAGGCGAAGCCGCAGCGGCGGTGAGGGGGGCGCGTCCGCACGAGCCTCACGCGTCGGAAGCCCCCTCACCATCGGCTTCCGCCTCGCCGCGACGACGACTAGGTCGTCGCGGCCCTCTCCCCGCAAGCGGGGAGAGGGAATGCGGACCGGTCGCTCGCGTTGAACGATGAGCAGCGACAGATCTGCGCGGCAACGGACGACGGTCCGGCGCACGATCCCCTCACCCCTCTCGCCGCCGCTCCACGTTCACGTAGATCGCGGCGCCCAGCGTCATCGCGGCGAGGGTGAACCAGGTCAGCGCGTAGACGAGGTGGTTGTTGTGGAAGGCGACCACCGTCAGCCCGCCGATGGGCAAGCGATCATCCGCCGACGCATCCGCATCGATGAAGTAGGGCGCGATGCCGGAGAGCCCCCGGGCCGAAGCGATCGCGGCGACATCGCGGGAATACCAACGATCCTCGGCGGTCGCGTTGCTGCGCAGGAACGCGCCGCCGGGTTCGGTGAGGCGCAACAGGCCGGTGACGTCGACCTCGCCCTCGGGCCGGCGCCAGCCGGCAGGATCGCGGCGATCGGAGGGAACGAAGCCGCGGTTCACCAGCACCGTGAAGCCGTCGGCGACCAGCGGCGTCAGCACCCAGAACCCGCCGCCGAGCACCGTCACCGCCTGGACCAGCGTGGTGGACTCGTGGCGGAAGCGGCCCGCCACCCGGACGTGGCGGTAGGCGTCGGCGGCCTCGGTCACGCTCGGCCACGCCGCCGGCCCGGGCGCCGGGACCGGGGCCGCGCCGATTCGGGCCTCGACCCGCGCGATCAGGTCGAGCTTCCATGCCCGGCGCTCGACCTGCCAGATCCCGAGGGCGACGAGCCCCGCGACCGCCAGTGCGCTCGCGAGGTTGAAGGCCGTCAGGCCGAGGCGGGACGTCCTCAGGGCTTGTGGTGCATCAGGTCGTGCGGCGACGTCGGCATCATGTTGGTGTTCAGGTGATACATCACCCAGATCGAGCCGGTCAGCGTGATCACGACGAGGGTCAGCGTGAAGATCAGGGCCAGGATCGTCCATCCGCCCTCGGACTTCGTGTTCATGTGCAGGAAGTAGATCATGTGGACCACGATCTGCACCACCGCGAAGGCCATGATGATCAGGCTGGTGTGCACGGCGTTGCCGAGCACGTCGCTCATCACCAGCCAGAACGGGATCGCGGTGAGGATCACCGAGAGCACGAAGCCGGTCATGTAGCTCTTGAACGAGCCGTGCGCCCCGGCCGGGTGGCCGTGCGCGTCGTGGCCGTGACCGTGACCGTGCGGTTCGGCGTGGTGCCCCGCCCCCGTCGCCGAGCTCATTGCAGCACTCCCATCAGGTACACGAAGGTGAAGACGCCGATCCAGACGACGTCGAGGAAGTGCCAGAACATCGACAGGCACATCAGCCGGCGCTTGTTCTCGACGATCAGCCCCTTCTGGGCGGTCTGCACCATCAGCACGATCAGCCAGACGATGCCGAGCGAGACGTGCAGGCCGTGGGTGCCGACCAGGGCGAAGAACGAGGACAGGAAGGCCGAGCGCTGCGGCGTCGCGCCCTCGTGGATCAGGTGGGCGAACTCGTAGAGCTCGATGCCGATGAAGCACGCGCCGAACAGGCCGGTGATCGCGAGCCAGACCTGCATCGTCCGGACGTTGTCCTTCTCCATCTCCAGCATGGCGAAGCC
Source organism: Methylobacterium sp. E-025 (assembly GCF_022829705.1). Lineage (NCBI taxonomy): Bacteria > Pseudomonadati > Pseudomonadota > Alphaproteobacteria > Hyphomicrobiales > Methylobacteriaceae > Methylobacterium > Methylobacterium sp. E-025. The sequence continues at coordinate 43,734 of NZ_JAKSYR010000156.1, read as the reverse complement.
GTAGGTGATGGAGGACAGGAGCAGCATGGAGGTGTTGAGCGCCACCAGCGGCAGCTCGAACAGGTCGCGCGGCGAAGGCCCGGCCGCGTAGTTGCGGCCGAGAACCCCGTAGGTGGCGAACAGCACCGCGAAGATGAGGCAATCGCTCATCAGGTACATCCAGAAGCCGAGCATGGTGCTGGACTCGTGGGCGTGGTCCTCGTCGAGGTAGAAGGCCGGAGCCTCGGTGCCCGGCGGGGCCGTGTCGGTGTGCATCATCGGCTCAGGCCCGTCCCGCCATCACGCTCGTCCGCTGCCCCTCGGCCCGCACCACGTCGGCGGCGGGGATGTAGAACTCGCGGTTGTAGTTGAAGGTATGGATCACGGTGACGAGGAACATCGTCGCGAAGGTCGCGGCCGCGAGCCACCAGATGTACCAGATCATCGCGAACGAGAAGCCGATCGAGACCACGCCGAGGATCACGCCGGTGGCGGTGTTCTTCGGCATGTGGATCGGCTTGTAGCCCTTGAGCGGGCGCTCGTAGCCGCGCTTCTTCATGTCGGACCACGCGTCGAGATCGTGGATGACCGGGGTGAAGGCGAAGTTGTAGTCCGGCGGCGGCGAGGCGGTCGACCACTCGAGGGTGCGGCCGTTCCAGGGATCGCCCGTGAGGTCGCGCAGCGCCTCGCGGTTGCGGATCGAGACCACGAACTGGACGATCATCGACAGGATGCCGAGCAGGATCAGCACCGCGCCGAAGGCGGCGATCACGAACCAGATCTGCAGCGACGGATCGTCGAAGTGGTTGGCACGGCGCGTCACGCCCATCAGGCCGAGGACGTAGAGCGGCATGAAGGCGAAGTAGAACCCCACCGTCCAGAACCAGAACGACATCTTCCCCCAGAACGGGTCGAGCTTGAACCCGAAGGCCTTCGGGAACCAGTAGGTCACGCCGGCGAAGCTCCCGAACAGCACGCCGCCGATGATGACGTTGTGAAAGTGCGCGATCAGGAACAGCGAGTTGTGCAGCACGAAGTCGGCCGGGGGCACGGCGAGCAGCACGCCGGTCATGCCGCCGATGGTGAAGGTGACCATGAAGCTCACGGTCCACATCATCGGCAGCTCGAACCGGATCCGGCCGCGATACATCGTGAACAGCCAGTTGAAGATCTTCGCGCCCGTCGGGATCGAGATGATCATCGTCGTGATGCCGAAGAACGAGTTCACGTCGGCGCCGGAGCCCATCGTGAAGAAGTGGTGCAGCCAGACGAGGTACGAGAGGATGGTGATGACCACGGTCGCGTAGACCATCGAGGCGTAGCCGAACAGGCGCTTGCCGGAGAAGGTCGAGGTCACCTCCGAGAAGATGCCGAACGCCGGCAGGATGAGGATGTAGACCTCCGGGTGGCCCCAGATCCAGATGAGGTTGAAGTACATCATCGGGTTGCCGCCGAGGTCGTTCGTGAAGAAGTGCGTGCCGACGTAGCGGTCCATCGACAGCAGGGCGAGAACGGCGGTGAGGATCGGGAAGGCCGCCGTGATCAGCACGTTGGTGCAGAGCGAGGTCCAGACGAAGATCGGCAGCTTCATCATGGTCATGCCCGGCGCGCGCATCTTCACGATGGTCGCGATCAGGTTGATGCCCGAGAGCAGCGTTCCGATGCCGGCGATCTGCAGCGCCCAGATGTAGTAGTCGACCCCGACGCCCGGGCTCATGTCCGCGCCCGAGAGCGGCGGATAGGCGAGCCAGCCGGTGCGGGCGAACTCGCCGACGAACAGCGAGGCCATGATCGTCATGGCGCCCGAGACCGTCATCCAGAAGCTGAAGTTGTTGAGGAACGGGAAGGCCACGTCGCGGGCGCCGATCTGCAGCGGCACGACGTAGTTCATCAGGCCGGTGACGAACGGCATCGCCACGAAGAAGATCATGATCACGCCGTGCGCCGTGAAGATCTGGTCGTAGTGGTGCGGCGGCAGGTAGCCCTCGTTGGCGCCGAACGCGACCGCCTGCTGGGCGCGCATCATCAGCGCGTCGGCGAAGCCGCGCAGCAGCATGACGAAGGCCAGCACGATGTACATCACGCCGATCTTCTTGTGGTCGACCGAGGTCAGCCAGTCCCGCCAGAGCGGGCCCCAGAAGCGGTAGTAGGTGATCGCGCCGAGCACGACGAGGCCACCCAGCGCCACCATGGCGAAGGTCACCTGAAGGATCGGCTCGTGGTAGGGGATGTCTTCCAGCGAGAGCCGTCCGAAGACGAGCTTCTGGAGATCCGGATTGGAGAACATGGGTTCGATCCGTTGAGGGTGGTTCGGCGGCGGGGCGCCGGTCCTACTTGTTGTTGAGCTGCGACGGGGCGACCGAGTCCCGCTCCGGCGCCGGCATCTGATTCTCGGGTTTCGTTCCGTTTTCGTGGACGTGCGGGTTGTTGCCGTCGGGCTTCATGCCCTGCGGCTGCTCCTGGCCGTGCGGGGTGCGGCCGGACGCGGGTGCTGTGGCGCCCGGCGCCTCGTCGCCCTGCTCGATGTGGCGGTTGTCGTAGCGGAGGCGCTCGCGGTTCTCGGTGGAGTCCTTGCCGGCGCCGCCCTTGGCGTCGATGGTCATCATCTCGCTCATGCACATCTTGCCCGGCACGGCGCACATGTTGACGATGGTGTCGAACAGCCCGTCGGCGACGGACTTGTAGTACTTCACCGGCTCGGCCTCGCTCGGCTTCTCGAGCTTGAGATAGTCCTCGCGGGTGAGGTCGGAGCCCTGCGCCTTCGCCTTGGCGATCCAGGCGTCGAACCCGGCATCGTCGAGGCCGTGGAACTTGAACGTCATCCGCGAGAAGCCGGTGCCGCTGTAGTGCGAGGACAAGCCGGCATACTCGCCCGGCTTGTTGATCACCGCGTGGAGCTGCGTCTGCATGCCGGGCATCGCGTAGATCATCCCGGCCAGCGCGGGGACGTAGAAGGCGTTCATCACCGAGGAGGCGGTGATCTTGAAGTCGATCGGCCGGTCGACGGGGGCGGCGAGCTCGTTGACGGTGGCGATCCCGTATTCCGGGTAGAAGAACAGCCACTTCCAATCGAGGGCGACGACCTCGACGGCGAGCGGCTTCACGCCGGCCGCCACGGGGCGGGCGGAGTCGATCCGCCGGAGCGCCCGGAACGGGTCGAGGGTGTGGGTGCTGATCCAGGTGAGCGCGCCGAGCGCGATGATGATCAGCAGCGGCGCCGTCCAGATCACCACCTCGAGCTGGGTCGAGTGGTGCCAGTCCGGATCGTAGGGGGCCGACTCGTTGGTCGCCCGGTAGCGCCAGGCGAAGATCAGCGTCAGCGCGATCACCGGGAGCACGATCAGCAGCATCAGCCCGACCGAGGCAAGGACGAGATTCCGCTGCTGCAGGGCGACGTCGCCCGAGGGCTGCATCACCACGAGGTTGCAGCCGGCGAGCAGCCCGGAGAGCGACACGGCGCAGAGGCCGCGCAGGAGCCGGGCGGCCGTGCGGGCCGGGGGACGGGAAGGTGAGGCGGAGCGTGCCACGGCGATCAACTCGGTTTGCCTGGCCGGCGGGCCCTGGGGCCGTTCGGCGCGAACATGTATCGGAACGGGGTGAGGGACGACGCGGGCCTCCCGACTACATCTGACGCATCTCGGAACGGTCGAGGGTGAGGGCAAGGAGCGATGCCGCCGCACCCGAGAGCAGGTAGAGGCCGACCATCCACAGCCCGTAGCGGGACGAGAGCCAGAGGACGACCAGCGGGGCGAAGCCTGCGCCGAACAGCCACGCCAGATCCGAGGTCAGCGCCGCGCCGGTGTAGCGGTAGCGCGCGCCGAGCCGCGCCGTCACCGCGCCGGCGGTCTGGCCGTAGGCGAGGCCCATCAGCATGAAGCCGATGGTGACGTACATGGTCTGGCCGATCGCGCTGTCGCCGAACACCAGGGGCGCGATGATGCTACCGAGGGCGAAGACGGCGATCAGGCCGGAGCTGAGCAGCAGCGCGTTGCGGCGGCCGATCTGGTCGGCGATCAGCCCGGAGGCCGCGACCGCGCCGGCGCAGACGATGGCGCCCGAGCACTGCACGATCAGGAACTCGCCGGGCGAGCGATCGGTGAACAGGGTCAGCCAGCTGATCGGGAAGATCGTCACGAGGTGGAACAGCGCGAAGGCGGCCAGCGGCACGAAGGCGCCGATCCACACGTCCACCGCATGGTGGCGCACCACCTCGATCACCGGCACCGGCTCGAGCCGGCCCTTCTCCATCAGGCGGACGAACTCGTCGGTCGCCACCAGCCGCAGGCGGGCGAACAGCGCCACGACGTTGATGGTGAAGGCGCAGTAGAACGGGAAGCGCCAGCCCCAATCGAGGAAGTCGGCCGAATCGAGATTGACGAGGAAGAACGAGAACAGGGCGCTGGCGACGATGAAGCCGAGGGGCGCGCCGAGCTGGGGGATCATCGCGAACCAGCCGCGGCGCTCGCGCGGGGCGTTCAGCGCCAGGAGCGAGGCGAGCCCGTCCCAGGCGCCGCCGAGCGCGAGGCCCTGGAGGATGCGCAGGCCGGCCAGCAGCCAGATCGAGGCGTGGCCGATGCTGGCGTAGCTCGGCAGGAAGCTCACCGCCGCGGTGGCGCCGCCGAGCATGAACAGCGCGATCGTCAGCTTGACGCCGCGGCCGTGCCGCCGGTCGACGGCCATGAAGATCACCGAGCCGATCGGCCGGGCGATGAAGGCGAGGGAGAACACCGCGAAGGAGTACAGCGTGGCCGTGAGCGCATCCGGCTCGAACGAGAAGAACACCTTCGGGAACACCAGCACCGAGGCGATGCCGTAGACGAAGAAGTCGAAATATTCCGAGGCCCGGCCGATCACCACGCCGGCCGCGATCTCTCCCGGCGCGACCTTGTGGTCGGTCGAGACGAGGTGCGCGTCGCGCTCGAGGGGCGAGGAGTTTGCCAGGGCGGGCTCAGGGATCATGTCGGACAGCCGGCTTGCTCGATAACGACGGTGACGCGGTGCGGCGATCGACGCGAGTCGTGCGCCGGGACCGCGACCGGAAGGTATCCGCTCAGGGCCGTCGGTGACACCGCCGCGTAGTCGCAGGCCGATCAGGGCTGTCCCGGCTGATAGCGCAAGGCTGCGCGATGGTCTCCCTTGAATCCGGCATGTCCATGCCGTCCCGGACGCATGACCACGTCTGTCCCACGTCTTCGTCGTGTCACGCAGGAGCCGCGACGCAGCCGCGTCAGCGGGCGTTCTGCGGCACGTCGACGGTCAGCATCGGCAGCGTGATCGTGCCGGCGGGCGCGGGCGGGCTCGCGAGCAGCGCGAAGGCGGCGACGCTCAGGGCGAAGCCGAAGGCCAGCAGCGACGTTTCGAGGCCGTGGTAGAATGCGTCCATCGCCCGAGCTCCGACCTCGCATCAGGGGGCGATGATCGCGCGGGTGGGTTAAGCGAACCGTAACGTCCGCCCGCCCGGCTTGTCCGGGGGAAGGCCAGCGGGCGCCGTGCGCCGGGGCGGGTCGGGCCGTCAGGCGCTGCCGGCGGCCTCCATCCGGGCGAGGTCCGGCGCACGCGGCTGAAGCAGGGCGGCGGCGGGATGCGCTTCCAGCACGATCAGGTCGGTGTCCGGGTCGGGCACCCAGCCGCAGGTGCAGGTCGTGCCGGCGCCGTGCGCCGCGGCGATCTGGCCGTAGAGCACGCCGATGGTGCGCGACGCGGCTTCGAGGGCGGCCATCACCGACAGGCCCTGACCATCGAGGGCGTGCCAGAACGCCCGCGTCAGCGCCTGCTCGACCGCCGCCTGCCCGCGGGACTCGTCGCAGCGGCACCGATTCGATTCGGCGATCATCGGCGGCCTCCGAGGCGGCGCGCCCGCTTCGGCTGCGGGCCCGCCGCGACGTGGTCGATCAGGTCCGGCAGGCGGTGCAGGCGCAGGCCGAGGCACGAGCCGTCCCACCACGCCACCGTCACGCAGGCATCGATCAGGTCCATCACCCGTCCCATTCCGGACTCCAGCGCTCGGCGAGCACGCCACCTTGAGAGCAAGGCGGAAGTACATCGCCGAAGAGTGGTCTAGCAGGGATGGAAATCGACAATCAAGCGACGTCGACAATATTGGAAACGTTGTAATTTCAATCTTCGTCGTGCGATATCGAAGTTTATAGTTGAAACGATTCCATGGTACGCCGCGGCCGTCATGCACCGATCGCGACCAGCACGGCGCCGGCGGCGATCAGCACCACGCCGAGCCAGTTGGTCGGGCTCAGCGTCTCGCCGAGCAGGACCACGCCGAAGATCGCCACCAGCACGACGCTGAGCTTGTCGATCGGGGCGACGCGGGCGGCATCGCCCAGGGACAGGGCGCGGAAGTAGCAGAGCCACGAGGCGCCGGTGGCGAGTCCCGACAGGACGAGGAAGACCGCGCTCCGCCCCGGGATCCGCGCGAGGTCGGCCGCCTGGCCGGTGACGGCCACGATCGCCGCCGTGAGGCCGAGGATCACCACCGTGCGGACGAGGGTGGCGACGTCCGGCGGCACGCCGGCGACGCCGACCTTGGCCAGGATCGCGGTGAGCGCGGCGAAGGCCGCCGAGAGCAGCGCCCAGAAGCGCCAGGACTGCATCAAGGCCATCATCACGCCGGGCCCGTCACAGGATCGCGCGCATCAGCAGCAGCCCGGCGAACAGGCCGGCGAGGCCGAGCACGACCGAGCCGACGATGTAGATCGCCGCCGCGCCGGCCTGGCCGCGCTCCAGCAGCATCACGGCCTCAAGCGAATAGGACGAGAAGGTGGTGAAGCCGCCGAGCACGCCGGTGGCGATGAACAGCCGCAGCGGCTGCCCGCCGCCCCGCAGGGCGAACCAGCCGGTGAACAGGCCCATCAGCACCGAGCCGACGATGTTGATCGCCATGGTGCCGTAGGGAAAGCCCGACCCGAGCCGCAGGGACGCGGTGCTGACGCCGTAGCGCGCCACGCCGCCGATCCCGGCACCGACGAAGACGAGGAGGAGGTTCATGACGACCGCACGGCCCGAGGATTCGGAGCGGGCGCCGTAGCACATTCGGGACCGCGGCGACGGCCCGCATCCGGGCCGCCGGCTTCGGACGGGCGCTCGGGGCCCGTCGCGATCTCCTCGCAGGCGAACGGCCTCGGCCGCGGCGGGTGCCGCGGCCGAGGCCGTCTCGACCGTACCGTCGCCGAGCGGACGTCGCTCGGGCCGGGTCCGCTAGCCCAGGATCTTGTCGACCGTGATCGGAAGGTTGCGGATGCGCTTGCCGGTGGCGTGGAACACGGCGTTGGCCACCGCCGCCGCGGTGCCGACGATGCCGATCTCGCCGAGCCCCTTCACGCCGAGCGGGTTCGCCTTGTCCTCCTCGTCGACGAAGATCACGTCGATGTCGTGGATGTCGGCGTTCACCGGCACGTGATACTCGCCGAGATTGTGGTTCATGAAGCGGCCGATGCGGTCGTCCATCATCGACTCCTCCTCCAGCGCCGAGCCGATGCCCATCACCACGCCGCCGAGGATCTGGCTGCGCGCGGTCTTGGGATTCAGCACCTTTCCGGCCGCGATCGCCGAGACGACGCGGGTGACGCGGACCTGGCCCAGCTCCTCGTCCACCTTCACCTCCACGAAGATCGCCGAGTGGGTGTAGGCCTCGTACTTGGCGTTGAAGTCCTTGTCGGGGGCGGCGTTGGCCGTGGCCTCGACCTTGTCGACGCCGGAAGCCCGCAGCACGTCGACCAGAGCGACGCTGCGCGCGGGGTCGCCCGCCACCGCGATGCACCCGTCGGCGAAGGCGACGCGCTCGAAGTCGACGTTGGCCAGCGGCGAATCCTCCATCTGCCGGGCGAGCTTGAACACCTGCTCGCCGACGTCGCGGCAGGCCTTCATCACGGCGGTGCCGGACGAGGCCGCGGTCCAGGAGCCGCCCGCCACCGGCGCCTCGGGCAGCGCGGTGTCGCCGAGCTTCGTCGTCACGTCCTCCATCGTCAGGCCGAGGGTGTCGGCGGCGATCTGGGTGAGGATCGTGTAGGTGCCGGTGCCGATGTCGCCGGTCGAGTTGCCGACCTCGAGCTTGCCGTCGGGGGTGAGGATGGCGCGGGCGCTCGTCTGCATCATCATCGATTCCCAGACGCCCGAGGCCATGCCCCAGCCGACGAGCTCGCGGCCCTCGCGCATCGAGCGCGGCTCCGGGTTGCGCCGGTCCCAGCCGAAGCGCGCGGCGCCCTCCGAGAAGCAGCTCTTCAGCGCCTTCGAGCCGAAGGGCTTGTTCTCGGCGGTGGCGTCGGCCTCGGTGAAGTTCTTCAGGCGGAGCTGGATCGGGTCGAGGCCGCTCGCGTAGGCAAGCTCGTCCATCGCGGTCTCGATCGCGAAGACGCCGGTGACGGCGCCGGGCGCGCGCATGTCGCCGGGTGTGTAGGTGTCGAGCTTGGCGATCTTGTAGGTCAAGAGGACGTTGTCGCAGCGGTACATCACGCCCGACCAGTTCACGACCACCTCCTGGTAGTCCTCGAAGGTCGAGGTCGCGCCGACCGCGTCGTGGCGCAGCGCCAGGAGCGTGCCGTCGCGCTCGGCCCCGAGGCTGATGGTCTGCAGCGCCTCCGGCCGGTAGGTGATGCTCCACATCTGGTCGCGGGTCAGCACCACGCGCACCGAGCGCTCGAGGTCGCGCGCGGCCAGCATCGCCAGGAAGAGCTGGTATTGCGGGCGCAGGCCCGAGCCGAAGCCGCCGCCGAGATAGGGGTTGAGCACCCGCAGGTCGTCCTTGGCGATGCCGAACACCTTCGCGAGGTAGGCATGGCTGTTCGAGACGCCCTGGACCTTGTCGTAGACCGTGTACTTGCCGTCGCCCTCGAAGATCACCGTCGAGGCGTGGGGCTCCATCGGGTTGTGATGCTCGGTGGCGAGGCGATACTCCTGCTTGAGCTGGATCGCCGAGGCGTCGAACGCCGCATCCGCGTCGCCCCAGGGCTTGGGCGGCGGCTTGATGCCGTTGCGCCGCATCGGCGGCTCGTAGGCGAAGGCGTTGGCGGCTTCGAGATCCGTCAGCGGCTCCTCGACCTCGTAGTCGACCGCCACCAGCGCCGCGGCGTGGCGGGCCGTCTCGAAATCCTCGGCCAGCACCAGGGCGATCGGCTGGCCGCTGTAGTGGATCTTGTCGTCGTACAGGGCGCGGAAGGGCGAGCCGGGGGGCGCGACCTGATCCTGGTAATTGTAGTCGAGCCAGGCGGTGCGGGTGCGGTTCTCGTGGGTCAGCACCTTGACGACGCCGGGCACGGCTTCGGCCTTGCCGGTGTCGATGGTCCTGATCCGGCCCTTGGCGATGCCACTCGACACCACGTAGCCGTGCAGCAGGTCGGGGGCGGCGAACTCGCCCGCGTACTTGGCGAGGCCCGTCACCTTGGCTGGGCCGTCGACGCGGCTGCGGGCGCTGCCGACGAACGTGTCCCGGCCGGTGGAGGAGAAGGTCTGGGTCATCGGGGGCTCACTGGATGCGCTTGTCGGTGATCGATTGCGGCGTGCCGGCGGCGGCCTGCTCCAGGCCGCGCACGATGGCGCGCCGCGCCAGCTCGACCTTGAAGGCGTTGCCCGCCTGCGGCTGGGCCTCGGCCACGATCAGGGCGGCCGCCGCCTGGAAGCTCTCGCGGGTGGCGGGCTTGCCCTGCAGCAGCGCCTCGGCCTCGCGGTTGCGCCAGGGCTTGTGGGCGACGCCGCCGAGCGCGAGGCGGGCGGTCCGAACCGTGTCGCCGTCGAGCTCGAGGGCGGCGGCGACCGAGACCAGCGCGAAGGCGTAGGAGAGCCGATCGCGCAGCTTCAGGTAGGTGACGTGCTGGCCGAAATCGCGCTCGGGCAGGTCGACCGCCACGACGATCTCGCCGGGCTTCAGCGTGGTGTCCTGCTCCGGGGCGTCGCCCGGCAGGCGGTGGAACTCGGAGAAGGGAATCGCCCGGTCGCCGTCCGGCCCGCTCACCTGCACCACCGCCTCCAGCGCGGCCAGCGCCACGCACATGTCGGAAGGGTGCGTCGCGATGCAGCTCGGGCTGGTGCCGAAGATCGCGTGGATGCGGGTGACGCCGCCGATCGCCTGGCAGCCGGAACCGGGCTGGCGCTTGTTGCACGGCGTGGACGTGTCGTAGAAATAATAGCAGCGGGTGCGCTGGAGCAGGTTGCCGCCGGTCGAGGCGGCGTTGCGCAGCTGCGCCGAAGCGCCGGCCAGGATCGCATTCGACAGCAGCGGGTAGCGGGCGCGGACGCGCGCGTCGTAGGCGACGGTGGCGTTCGTCGCCAGCGCGCCGAGGCGCAGGCCGCCGTCGTGCTCGACGATCTCGCCGAGCGGCAGGCGGGTGATGTCGACGAGGCGGCCGGGCCGCTCGACGTCGTACTTCATCAGGTCGATCAGGTTGGTGCCGCCCGCGATGAAGCGGGCCCCGGGCGCGGCGGCGAAGGCCTGGACCGCCTCGGCCACGGTGTCGGCGCGGACGTAGTCGAAGCGGTTCATCGGGCTTCCCCCTGCATCACGTCCTCGATCGCGTCGACGATGTTGGTGTAGGCGCCGCAGCGGCAGATGTTGCCGCTCATCGCCTCGCGGATCTCGTCGCGCGAGTGGGCGTGGCCTTCGTTCATCAGGCCGACCGAGGAGCAGAGCTGGCCGGGCGTGCAGTAGCCGCACTGGAACGCGTCGTGCTCGATGAAGGCCTCCTGGATCGGGTGGAGCCCGTTCGAGCCGGCGCCCGCGTTGGCGATGCCGGCGAGGCCCTCGACGGTGGTGATCTCGGCCCCGTCCTTCATCACCGCCAGCGCCAGGCAGGAATTCACCCGCGTGCCGTCGACCAGCACCGTGCAGGCGCCGCACTGGCCGTGGTCGCAGCCCTTCTTGGTGCCGGTGAGGTCGAGGTGCTCGCGCAGCAGGTCGAGCAGGGTGGTCCAGGGCGCGACCTGAAGCTCGCGCGGCTGGCCGTTGATGGTGAGGCGGATGCCGATCCGGTTGTCCGCCGCGACGGGCGAGCCGCTTTCGATGAGCATGGGGCGTTCCAAGAAAAAGGGGTTTCCGCACGAACCGCGCGGGGGAGGGCGACCGACGTCGGGCACCGCCCGGTCTCGCGACGGGTCGCGGGACGTGTCGCAGGACTTGCGTCCGGCCAGGCTGCGCGACGGCCGCCGTTCCTCCCGATAACGGTTCCAATCTGCGGCTGTTCCCCGGGGCGGGCGATCGCGCTGCGGGCGAAACGGTTTCCGTTTGCGCACGCCTCGGCTAACCCTGGGCCGGACAGCCGAACCGTCCCAGGAGCCCCGATGGCCGCCCTCGATTCCGTCCTCAACGACATCGACAAGGATCTCGACAACGCCCTGGAGCGCCTGTTCGCCTTCCTGCGGATCCCGTCGATCTCCACCGATCCGGCCTATGCCGGCCCGTGCCGCGAGGCGGCGGCCTGGCTCGCCGCGGACCTGACGGCGCTCGGGTTCGAGACCTCGGTGGAGGAGACCTCGCTCCATCCGGTCGTGCTGGCGCACAAGCCGAAGCCGGGGGCGCCGCACGTGCTGTTCTACGGGCACTACGACGTGCAGCCGGTCGATCCGCTGGCCTTGTGGGAGACGCCGCCGTTCGAGCCGCGGATCGCCACCGACGCCAAGGGCAACAAGACCATCGTCGCCCGCGGCGCCTCCGACGACAAGGGCCAGGTGATGACCTTCGTCGAGGCCTGCCGGGCGCATCTGGCGATGAACGCCGAGCTGCCCTGCGCGGTCACGATCCTGATCGAGGGCGCCGAGGAGAACGGCTCGCAGGGGCTGCCCGAATGGGTGGCGCAGAACAAGGACCGGCTCGGTGCCGACGTCGTGCTGGTGTGCGACACCTCCATGTGGAACCCGACGACGCCGGCGATCACCTCGTCCCTGCGCGGGCTCGCGTACTTCGAGGTCGAGGTGACCTGCGCCGACCGCGACCTGCATTCGGGCTTCTTCGGGGGCGCGGCGCGCAACCCGATCCACGTGCTGTCGCGCATCCTCGCCGACCTGCACGACGCCGACGGCCGGGTGACCCTGCCGGGCTTCTACGACGGGGTGCACGAGCGCCCGCCCGAGGTGCTGGAGCAGTGGCGCGGCCTCGACTTCACCCCCGAGAAGTTCCTCGGCCCGATCGGCCTGTCGGAGCCGGCCGGCGAGCGCGGCCGGCTGCTGATCGAGCTGGTGCAGTCCCGGCCGGCCTGCGACGTCAACGGCATCATCGGCGGCTACACCGGCGAGGGCACCAAGACGGTGATCGCCGGCAAGGCGAGCGCCAAGGTCTCGTTCCGCCTCGTGGACGACCAGGACCCGCAGAGGCTCGCCGAGACCTTCGAGGCGTTCGTGCGCCAGCGCATCCCGGCCGACTGCTCGGTGAACGTGATCTGCTACAAGGGCTCGCGCGCGATCAGCCTGCCCTTCGACATGCCGGAGCTCGAGACCGCCCGCGCCGCGCTCGCCGACGAGTGGGGCGTGCCCGCGGTGACGGTGGGCGCCGGCGGCTCGATCCCGATCGTCGGCGACTTCAAGCGCCTGCTCGACCGCAACACCCTGCTGATCGGCTTCGGCCTCGACGACGACCGCATCCACTCGCCGAACGAGAAGTACGACCTGCGCAGCTTCCACAAGGGCACGCGCTCGTGGGCGCGCATCCTGTCGGCGCTCGGACGGGGCTGACCCCCGCGCGCACGGCAGGGCACGGGGTCAGGCTGCCGGCACCGGATGCCCCATCTTCGCGTCGATCCATATCCAGAGCGCGCGGATCTCGGCGGCGGCCTGCCCCCCCGGGGCGCACTCGGTGACGCCGAGGCCCATGGCCAGGGCATCCTGGTGGTCGACCCGCTGGATGATGCTCGGCTCGGCGAGCACGCCGAGCGTCCGCATCTGCACGGCATAGGCCTCCGTCCGCGGCGATGGCGGGGGCGGGCATTGGTTCAGCACGAAGGCCAGCTTCCGCCGCATCCCCAGGCCGACCAGGGCCTGCAGCGTAGGCCCGGCCGCGATGAGATCGAGGCGGGAGGGACGCACCGGCATCAAGACCAGGTCGGCGATCCGCAAGGCGTGGGCGACCCCGGCCATGGCGCCCGCGGTATCGACCACGGCGAGCGTCGCGCCGTCGTCGGCGGCTTGAACGAGGACGTCGTCGAGCTGCCCGATCTCCCAGGGCTGGATGCGGTCGACCGCGACCGAGCCCGTCGCGCGCATCGCCCCCCAGGACGCGAGAGAGCCCTGCGGATCGAGGTCGAGGGCGATCACGCGCTCGCCCGCCTCCGCCGCGGCGACGGCCAACGAGGCTGCGAGCGTCGTCTTGCCGGTGCCGCCCTTCTGCACCGCGACGGCCACGACCCGGGGCCGCAGAAGGCCGCTCCCGATCGGCGGATGCGGGTGGGATCCTTCGAGGGCCATGTGCGTCCCGCCCGTTCGATCTCGATCCATGCGCGGCGCGGTCGTGCTCCGCGGCCGTCCGCGACCTTCGCGGAGGCGAGCGGGGTGGGACCGATTCGCCACAGGAATTCATTCCGCCACCTGCCCGCAGGGAGGTGCTTATGGGAGGATAGTCGGATAGGCCAGCGGTTCTCGCCCGTCGGCCATGCCGAATGCGCACGACCGCCAGCCCGAGGATCCCCACGCATTCCGAAGGTCCGCGCGGCACGCGTCGGTCCCGGATGCGGGCGCGGATCGGATCCGGGATCGCTTGCGGGCCTTGGGCGTTCACCCGGTCCCGGGTGATGGGCTCGGGTCCTTGGAATGCCATGCCGAACCTTCACAGACGCGTCGTCCTCGCGGCCGGCCTCGGCCTGCTCGCGGCCTCGACGGTGCGGGCAGCGGGCGCGGTGGTGCGGGTCGACGATCCGCGGCTCGACGCCCTGATCGATCCCGCCGCCCCGATCCGGACGCTGTTCGACGACGGGCGCTGGTGCGAGGGGCCGTGCTGGGCACCCGGGCTCGGCGGGCTGGTGTTCAGCGACACCAAGGCCAACCGCATCCGCGTGCTCGCCGACGACCGGTCGGTGAAAACCCTGTTCGACCCCTCCGAGAACGGCAACGGCAACACGCTCGACGGGCAGGGGCGGCTGATTACCTGCGAGCACCGCACCCGGCGGGTGGTGCGGCGCGAGCCGGACGGGACGAAGATCGTGCTGGCGGACGCCTTCGCCGGCAGACGCTTAAACTCGCCCAACGACGCGGTGGTCGCCGCCGACGGGGCGGTGTGGTTCACCGACCCGGTCTTCGGCATCACCCAGCCCGAGGAGGGCATCCTGGCCGAGCCCGAGCAGGGCGCGCGCCGCGTCTACCGGATCACCGCGCCGGGCATGCCGGCGGCCAAGGTCGAGGCGATGACCGACGCCCTCGACCAGCCGAACGGCCTCGCCTTCGCACCCGACGGGCGCACCCTCTACGTCAGCGAATCCGGCGCGTCGCTCAACCCCGAGGCCGGCCGGGCCGTAATGGCGTTCTCCGTCGGCGCGGACGGCCGGCTCGGGCCGCCGCGAACCTTCGCGCCGATCGAGGCCGGCGTGCCCGACGGCCTGAAGGTTGACGGCGCCGGGCGGGTCTACGCCGCCTGCGGCGACGGCATCCGCATCTTCGCTCCCGACGGCATGCCGCTCGGCCGCATCGCCACGCCGACGCCGGCCGCGAACCTCGCCTTCGGCGGATCGGACGGGCGGCGGCTGTTCGTCGCCGCCGGCCACGCCATCCTCGCCATCGACCTGCGCGTCGCGCCTCGCGGCTGAAACGGTAAGCTCCATGCCCCTCGTCCGACGCCACCTCCTCGCCGGCGGCCTCGCCGCCCTCGCCCTGCCCGCGGCCGCGGCCGAGACGGGCTCGCCCGCGCCGGGCGGCACCGCGGTCGCGAGCCGGACCGCGCCGCGGATGGAGCTGGCGCTGGCCGCGCACGCGCCCTCGACGCCGACGGGCCTGGCGATCTCGCACGGGGGCCGCGTCTTCGTGATGATGCCCCGCTTCACCGGCAAGGAGACGGTCACCGTCGGCGAGGTGCTGCCCGACGGCTCGGTGAAGCCCTATCCCGACCAGGCCACCAACACCCCCGACGCGGGCCGGCCGCAGGCGACGTTCTTCCACGTTCCGAACGGCGTCTTCGCCCCCGACGACAGCCTGTGGCTGCTCGATTCCGGCCTGCCCGAGGGCAAGGGCGCGCCGGTGCCGGGCGGGGCGAAGCTCGTCCAGATGGACCTGGCGACGAACCGCATCGTCCGCATGATCCCGCTCGAGGCCGGCATCGTGCCGACCTCGTCGCTGAACGACCTGCGCGTCGAGATCAGGCCTGGGCGCCAGCGCGCCTACATCACCGACCAGGGCCAGGGGGAGGACGGGGCGATCCTCGCCGTCGACCTCGCCACCGGCCAGGTGGCGCGGCGGCTGGCCGAGCATGCCAGCACCAAGTCGCAGAAGGGGGTGGTGAAGTTCGTCGAGGAGCGCCCGGTGATGCAGACCAAGGGCGACGGCCCGCCGCAGCACCCGAAGGGCGGCGCCAACGGCATCGCGCTCAGCCCCGACGGCAGCCGCCTGTACTACGCGCCGCTGATGGCGCGCCGGCTGTATTCGGTCGAGACGGCAGGCCTGCTCGACCCGAAGGTTTCGGATGCCGAGGTGGCCGCGACCGTGAAGGACCTCGGCGAGAAGGGGATGACCGGCGGCCTCACCACCGATTCCAAGGACCGGGTCTATCTCAGCCTGCAGGAGCAGAACGCCGTCGGGCGGCGCGACCCCGACGGGACGATCACCGTGATCGCCTCCGATCCGCGGCTGATCTGGGCGGACACGTTCTGGATCACCGCCGACCGCTGGCTCTACATCTCGGCCGCCCAGGTGAACCGCCGGCCCGAGTACAACCACGGCCGCGACCTGCAGGAGCCGCCCTACGCGATCCTGCGGGTGCGGATCGATGCCGACCCGGTCGACGGCCTCGCTCAGTAGCGGCGGCCGGCGCGGGCGGCGTCCACGCTCAAGGGGCCGGCGCCCGCGAAGACGAGGTAGAGGAACACGAAGCAGAACAGGATCGCGGCATCGCCCCCGTTCACCGCCGGAAACGGCGATTTCGGTGCGTGGACGAGGAAGTAGCCCACCGCCATCTGGCCCGACAGCAGGAACGCGACCGGCCGGGTGAACAGCCCGAGGACGATCAGCGTGCCGCCGACCAGCTCGAGCAGGCCCGCGGCACCGGCGAGCGAGAGCAGCTCGGGCGCCGGCATCGTCCGCGGCGGAAGCCCAAGCAACTTCTGCGTGCCGTGCTGCAGGAACACGAGGCCGGTCACCGCGCGCAGCAGCGACAGGGCGTAGGGCGCGTAGCCGTTCAGGCGCGGGACGAGCGAGTTCATGGGCGGACCGGTCTCCGACGCTTCGGGGAGGCACCATCGCGAGGACTTCGCCCCGCCTGTCAAGGTTTCGCATTTGCGGAACGGGACGCCGCCCGCGCGCCCGCGCCGGTTCAGGAGATGCCAACCGGCGCGTGCAACGCTTCCGGCCTGGGGCGACGCTCGGGGGAACGATGCTGCTGGTTCCGGTCTCGACGACGGCGGCGCTCGCGGTGACGATGATCGCGAAGCACGTCGCCTTCGGCGTCCCGCTACGAACCGCCCCGATGGCACGGGCCAAGGAGCGTGCGGCGGGCGGACCGGAGCCGTTCTCCGCCCGAGCGGGCACGCTCGGCATCGCGTGGGCGGTCGCGCCGCGGCTGTGGCGGCCGGCTCTGATCGACGTCGCGATCCTTATCGGATGTCGACCGCATCGAGGCGGTCGTCGCCCTGCGCACCGGCTCGCCCCCCCTGCGCGGTCCGGTTCCGGCGGCTGCGCGGCTTCGGCCCGAAGCACGGGCCGACCGGTCCCGGTCTCGTGGGCGCCGTCCTCAGCCTCCGATCCGGCGCTCCGCCGGATCGTCCCCCGCGCTCGAAGGACCGACGCCATGACCTCGGGTCTCCCATCGCGGCCCCCACGGGGCGGACGGACAGGCCCTGACACGGTGCCGGAGTCGCGGCCCGCGGTGGTTCCCAAGCGTCGCCGGACCGGTCACAACGGACCGATCGCGCCGCCGGCCTCCACGGGCCGGGGCGCTCCGGCGAGTCCCGAGGTTCCATCCGTGCCCCTGCCCCGCGTCGTCGCGTTCTCGGCGAGCATCAACCGGCCCTCGCGCACCCGCACGCTCGTCGAGGCGATCGGCGCGCAGCTCGGCCGCCATCGCCGCATCGACCTGAGCGTGATCGACCTGATCGATGCCGGGCCGGGCCTCGGCGCGCTCACGCGCGACGGCCTCCCGCCGGCGGCCGAGGCGCTGGTCGCGGCGATCGAGGGGGCCGACGCGCTGATCGTCGGGACGCCGGTCTACAAGGGCGCCTATTCCGGCCTGTTCAAGCACGTGTTCGATTTCGTCGACGCCGAGGCCCTCGTCGGCATGCCGGTGGCGCTCGCCGCCACGGGGGGCGGCCTGCGCCATGCGCTGGTGGTCGAGCACTCGCTCCGGCCGCTGTTCGGGTTCTTCTCCGCGCACATCGCGCCGACCTCGGTCTATGCCGGCGGCGACGAGATCGCGGACGGCGTCGTCGCCGACGCGACCGTGGCCGCGCGCATCGAGGCGGCAGGACGCGAGCTCGACGCGCTGCTGAAGGTGTCGCGCGGGGCCAACCGGGAGAAGGCGCCGGCGGCGTGAGCCTCAGGCCGTGACGCTCAAGCCTTGTCGAGCGCCGCGGCGATCGCGCTGATCACCCGCGGGTCGGTCGGCTCGACCTGGATCGCGAAGGCGGCGGCCAGCGTTCCGTCGCGGGCCACGAGGTACTTGTGGAAGTTCCAGCGCGGCGTCTCGCCGGGCTTCTCCAGCGCCGCCCATTGGTAGAACGGGTGGGCGCCCGGCATCTTCACCCGCGTCTTGGCGGTGAGCGGGAAGGTGACGCCGTGGTTCTTGCGGGCGGCCTCGGCGATGGCGGCGCCGTCGAGGGGCTCCTGGTTGCCGAAATCGGGCGAGGGCACGCCGATCACCGTCAGCCCGCGTTCCTGGAAGCGCGTCCACAGCGTCTGCAGCCCGGTAAGCTGCCCGGCATAGCCGCAGGCGGTGGCGGTGTTGACCACCAGGATCGGCCGCCCGGCATAGGCCGAGAGCGGCATCGCCCCGCCCTCCGGCCCGTCGAAGGCGAAGGCGGTGGCGCGCGTCCCGGCATCGAGGGCGTGGGCGCTGCCGGCGGCGGCACCCATGGCCGCACCGAGGAGGGTGAGAGCTTCGCGGCGGAGCAGGGTCATGGGCGGGTACGGCCTCCGGAGCGGTCGCGGGCTCGGCCCACGACCAGATGGCGCACGCGGCCGCGAGGTCCAGGGCGGGCCCCGCGCGTTTTCCGGAGCCGGCGCACCACGCGGGCACGGTGGAACCTTCTGATGCGGCGGGCCTTTTGCGGGGGAGCTTCACTGTAGACCCCGGGCCGGATCGGGCTCGGGGCGCCGATGGAAAGACGAGACGCGATGCGCAGCCTGATTGCCGGAACGGTCCTCCTCACCCTGGGCACGACCGCCCTGGGACCGAGCCTCGCGCTCGCGCAGACGTCGTCCCCGACCACGGCCGCGCCGGGCACCCAGGCCGTGCCGCCCGAGAAGCCGGCGACGGCCTCGCCGGATGCGCCCAAGCCCGACGTCGTCAAGCCCGATCCGGCGAAGCCCGACGCGTCGGCGGCGCCGATGAAGCCGGTCGAGGCGGTGCCGGGGCAGCCCGCGACCTTCACCGACAACCTGCGGCCGACCTTCGTCGCGCAGTCGCCCGACGACATGGTCAGCTCGAAGCTCGTGGGCCAGACCATCATCAACGGCGCCAACGAGACCATCGGCGAGATCGCCGACGTGGTGATCGGCTTCGACGGCAAGGTGAAGGCCTGGGTCGTCGGCGTCGGCGGCTTCCTCGGGATCGGCACCAAGTACGTCGCGGTCGACCCGAGCGCGATGCATCTGCAGCGCGTCGACGGCAAGGCGCTGCGGGCGATGATCAACACCGACAAGGACCAGCTCCGCGCGGCGCCGGAATACATCTACCTCGGCAAGGAGAAGCCGAAGGACGATGCCGGCAAGGCGGACGCTGCCAAGTAAAGGCCCGTCGCGAGCAGCGGACGAGCCCCGCGGCGGCAAGCCTCAGGGCGCGACCCGGCGGAGCACGAAGGCGACGCCGGTCTCCGGGTCGCGCCGCCAGGTTCCGTCGCCGGCGGGCACGAGGTTCACCACGTGCCCGCGCTTGGCCACCAGGGTCATGCGGCCTTCGCTCGTGCGCCACGTCGCCGGATCGAACACCTCGATCCCGCTGTCGCGGCAGCCCGGGAGGAGGCGCACCGGCGCACCCGGCCCGTCGCCGAGATCGAGGCGGCAGACGTCGCGGTTGAGCAGGCGGTCGAGCGCGTAGATCCCCGCCGGCGCCCCGGGCCCCGGGGCCGACCGCGGAGCTTGCGCCGGCACCGGATCGGGCGCGGCCTCGGGCGGCGCCGCGGCGATTGCCGTCGGGTCGAGGGGGCTCGACGCACGCATCGCCGCGATCTCGAGGGGCACCAGGCTGTAGCTCTCGCCCGCCTCGGCGGTGGCGACGTAGCTGCGCTGGTCGGGCCGCTTGGCGAAGGCCAGCACCGGGCGGACGTTGCGGTCGACGAGGCGGACGACGCCGTCGGCGAAGAGCCAGCCAGCGACCGCGCCCACCACCGGCACCGACCGCCGGCACCCGGCCGGGAAGTACACCTTCTGCCCGGCCTCGCCGGATTCGGAGGCCAGCGTCATCACGCAGCG
This sequence comes from Methylobacterium sp. E-025, assembly GCF_022829705.1. Taxonomy (NCBI): domain Bacteria; kingdom Pseudomonadati; phylum Pseudomonadota; class Alphaproteobacteria; order Hyphomicrobiales; family Methylobacteriaceae; genus Methylobacterium; species Methylobacterium sp. E-025. The sequence continues at coordinate 24,003 of NZ_JAKSYR010000156.1, read as the reverse complement.
CCGGTTGGTGCCGTCGCGCGAGAGGTCCCAGGTGCCGGGCACGCCGCCGCGCCCCTCGGGCAGGGTGATCGCGAAGGGTGCGGGCGCGGCCGGAGGCTCGGATGCAGGCACGGCCGGAGGAGCGGACGGGGCGGGAGCATCCTGCCCGGCGGCCGCGCCGACCAGCGCGAGCCAGGCCCCGGCGGCCAGCCGCAGGCAAACGGTGTTCCGGGCCGGATTCATGCCCGGGCGCCCGCCGCCGGCCAGGGCGTCTCCGCCACCGGCGTGAGCGGCCCGCGGCCCTCGAACCACGAGATCAGGTTGTCGACGACGAGTTGCCCCATGGCGGCGCGGGTCTCGTGCGTGCCCGATCCGACATGCGGCAGCAGCACCACCCGGTCGAGGGCGACGAGCCGCTCCGGCACGTGCGGCTCGGCGGCGAAGACGTCGAGGCCGGCCGCGTGGATCGTGCCGGCCTCCAGCGCCGCGACCAGCGCCGCCTCGTCCACCACGCTGCCGCGGGCGACGTTGATCAGGAGGCCCTCCGGCCCGAGGGCGGCGAGCACCGCGGCATCGACCAGGCCGTCCGTGCCGGCGCCGCCCGGCGCCACCACCATCAGCACGTGGACGGCCTGCGCCAGCCCGACCAGGGTCGGATGATAGGCGTAGGGCACGTCGCCTTGCGGGCGCCGCCCGTGATAGGCGACCGCGACGCCGAAGCCTTCGAGCCGCCTCGCGATCGCCCGCCCGATCCGCCCGAGCCCGAGGATGCCGACCCGGCGCCCGCGCAGCGACGCCGTGAGCGGGAACGGCTTCTCCGGCCAGCGCCCGGCGCGCAGATACCGGTCCGCCTGCGGGATCTGCCGCACCGTGGCGAGCAGCAGGCCGATCGCCAGGTCCGCGACCTCGTCGGTGAGCACGTCCGGGGTGTTGGTGACGACGACGCCGCGCCGCCCGGCCTCGGCCGCATCGATGGTGTCGTAGCCGACCCCGAAATTGGCGACGATCTCCAGGTTGGGCAGACGGTCCATCAGCGGCCCGTCGACCACGGCCTGGGCGTTGACGGCGAGGCCGCGGATGCGCGGGCCGACCTCGGCGAGGAACGCGTCGCGGTCGGTCGCGGCGTCGAGCCGGTGCAGGTCGAAGGCGGGCGTCAACGCCTCGCCGACGCTCGCGAGCATCGGCTTCAGCATCAGGAGTTCGGGTCGAAGGCTCAAAGGTCGGCTCCTGGCGCCGTCGGGGCATGGTTCCGGCGCGATGATGGGCGCCTCATGCGGTGGCGACAAGGCCGTACGGGCCGCGCGGCTCCGGGTCCAGGCTATCCCATCTCGTCGATCATCTGGTCGTCGCGCGCATCGACCAGGCGGCGCAGCGCCGTGAGGGCGCGGCGCAGGTCGTCGCGCGGCGGCGCGGCGAGCGCGAGCCTCACGGCGTTCGGGGCATGCCCCGGGACGATGGCGAAGGCCGAGGCCGGCGTGATGGCGATGCCCTGCCGCAGGGCCGCCGCCGCGTAGGCCTCGGCGCGCCAGGTCTCGGGCAGGTCGAGCCAGAGATGATAGGCACAGGGGTCGCCGCCGATCGACAGGTCGCCCAGGCAGTCGCGGGCCAGGTTCTGCCGCGCGACCGCATCCGCGCGCTTGACCACGGCGAGCCGCGCGGCGGAGCCGTCGCCCATCCAGTGCGTTCCGGCGGCGAGCGGAAACCCGGTCGCGGCCCATCCGCCCTGGCGGACGGAGGCCGAGAGGCGGTCGGTCCAATCGGGCGGCGACGCGATCAGGCCGACCGTCAGCCCCGGCATGACGCGCTTCGACAGGCTGTCGATCACGATCGTCCGGCCCGGCGCCCGGGCCGCCAGCGGCACCGCATCCGAGAGGAAGCTGTAGACCGCGTCCTCGATCGCGACGAGGCCTGTCTGGGCCAGCACCGCCGCGATCTCGGACCGGCGGCCCGCCCCCATGGTGAGGCCGAGGGGGTTCTGCAGGGTCGGCTGGAGGTAGAGGCCGCTCAAGGGGGCGGCACGATGCGCCTGCAGGATCGCGTCGGGCCGGATGCCCTCCGCGTCGAGGGCGAGCGGGACGAGGGCGATCCCGAGGCGGGCGGCGATGCCCTTCACCACCGGATAGGTCAGTGGCTCGCAGCCGATGCGGTCCCCGGGCCGCGCCAGCGCCGCCAGGACCGCGGCCAAGCCCTGCCGCCCGTTCCCGGTGAACAGGACGCCGTCGGGATCGGGGGCGAAATCGCCGCGTGCGAGGAAGCGCGCGGCGACGGCCCGCGCCCGGGGCGTGCCCGCCGGTCCGTACTGGTTCAGGGCCGCGCCCGTGGCGCCGGCTCGCGAGAGGGCGGCCAGCCCCTCGGTCAGCACGACGTCCTGTTCCGGCAGGTTGGAATGGGTGCGCTGGAGGTCGACCGCGCCCGGGGCCGGCTCCGGCTGCATCCGGACCGGAGCGCTCAGGTCCGAGCGGACGTAGGTGCCGCGCCCGACCTCGCCGAGGGTGAGGCCGCGCCGGGCCAGCTCGGCGTAGACGCGGCTCGCCGTCGAGACCGCGATGCCGCGCTCGTAGGCGAAGGCGCGCTGCGGCGGCAGGCGATGGCCCGGCTTGATCTGCCCGCTGGCGATCTCCGCCGCGACCGCGTCGGCGACGCTCCGATAATCGGTCATCCGCCAAATTGATCCGAGGCCAATAAACACATTGAACCGAGGTTCGTATCGGTTCAATCCTGCCCGGGCAATCCCGGCCGGATCGCTTTCCCCTCCCCGCTTCGGACCGCTGATCATGCCCGCCGTCACGTCCCTACCCCAGTCGCCACCTGCCTCCCACCTGGGGCGGATCTTCGGTCTCGATCCGTCCGTGGTGCGGACCTGGATCCGGCGCCACCGGGCGCGCCGCGAGCTCGCCGGCCTGCGGGACGACCAGCTTCGCGACGCCGGCCTCGACCGCCGTGCCGTCCGCGCGGAGGCCGACAAGCCGTTCTGGCGGCCGTGACCGGAGGCGGCCGGCCGCCACCCCTGCAGCCGATGCCGGTCAGCCATTTGCGGCGGCCGGCCGGCGAGCACTTCCGAAATCGCGTTTCGAACCTTACTAAAGACCTCCGCGCCGGCTAGAGGCCGGCCACAGACACGCCGCGAAGCGACCAGAGCCATGACGAGCCCGCGCACCCTCTACGACAAGATCTGGGACGACCACGTCGTCGACGTCGAGGCCGACGGCTCGACGCTGCTCTACATCGACCGGCACCTCGTCCACGAGGTCACGAGCCCGCAGGCCTTCGAGGGCCTGCGCGTGGCCGGCCGCACGGTGCGCGCCCCGGAGAAGACGCTGGCGGTGGTCGACCACAACGTCCAGACCTCGGACCGCTCCAAGGGCATCGAGGACCCGGAGAGCCGGATCCAGCTCGAGGCGCTGGCGCAGAACGTCCAGGATTTCGGCATCGAGTTCTACGACGCGCTCGATCGCCGCCAGGGCATCGTCCACATCATCGGCCCCGAGCAGGGCTTCACCCTGCCCGGCCAGACCATCGTCTGCGGCGACAGCCACACCTCGACGCACGGCGCGTTCGGGGCGCTGGCCCACGGCATCGGCACCTCGGAGGTCGAGCACGTGCTCGCCACGCAGACGCTGCTGCAGAAGAAAGCCAAGAACATGCGCGTCACCGTCGACGGCGCGCTGCCGGCCGGCGTGAGCGCCAAGGACATCGTGCTCGCGATCATCGGCGAGATCGGCACCGCCGGCGGCACCGGCCACGTCATCGAATATGCGGGCGAGGCGATCCGCGCGCTGTCGATGGAAGGCCGGATGACGATCTGCAACATGTCGATCGAGGGCGGCGCGCGCGCCGGCCTCGTCGCGCCCGACGCCACGACCTACGCCTATTGCGAGGGCCGGCCGATGGCGCCGAAGGGCGAGGCCTTCGCACGGGCCCGCGCCTATTGGGAGAGCCTCGTCAGCGACGAGGGCGCGCATTTCGATCGCGAGGTCCGGCTCGACGCCGCGAGCCTGCCGCCGATCGTGAGTTGGGGCACGAGCCCCGAGGACGTGATCTCGGTGCTGGGCTCGGTGCCCGATCCGGCGACGATCCTCGACGAGAACAAGCGCGCCTCGAAGGAGAAGGCGCTGTCCTACATGGGGCTGACGCCGGGCACCAAGATCACCGACATCACCCTCGACCGGGTGTTCATCGGCTCCTGCACCAACGGCCGGATCGAGGACCTGCGCATCGTCGCCAAGATGGTCGCGGGCCAGAAGGTCCACGCGGGCGTCTCGGCGATGGTGGTGCCGGGCTCCGGGCTGGTGAAGGCGCAGGCCGAGGCCGAGGGGATCGACGCGGTGCTGAAGGCCGCCGGCTTCGACTGGCGCGAGCCGGGCTGCTCGATGTGCCTCGGCATGAACGCCGATCGCCTCAGCCCGAACGAGCGCTGCGCCTCGACCTCGAACCGCAACTTCGAGGGCCGCCAGGGCCATCGCGGCCGCACCCACCTCGTCTCCCCGGCCATGGCCGCGGCGGCGGCGGTGGCGGGCCGCTTCGTCGACATCCGGGCTTGGCCGAAGGGGTAGGCACTTCGGCAGGTTCGCGCGCGACCTCCCCTCCCCCTCTGCGGGGGGAGGAAGAAGCCCGTCCTCAGAACTCCATGTCGAGCTCTTCGATCTCCTCCGGCTCCTCGGCGGCGGCCTCCGCCCACTCGACCATCAGCGGCCAGTGCAGGATCGCGTCGCGGTAGGCGGTGGCGCGCGGCGGCAGGGTCACGTCGTAGGTGCGGAAGCGGGTGCAGACCGGGGCGTACATCGCGTCGGCCAGCGTCGGGCGCTCGCCGAACAGGAACGGGCCCTCGTAGCGGGCGAGGCAATCGTCGAAGATCGTGACGATGCGCTCGATGTCGCCCCTGGCGCCGTTGAACACACGGAAGCGCGGGTGAAAGGCCTTCAGGTTCATCGGCAGGGCCGAGCGCAGGTTGATGAACCCGCCATGCATCTCACCGCTGATCGAGCGGCAATGCGCCCGCGCGGCGGCGTCCTTCGGCAGGAAGCCGGCTTCGGGGAAGGTCTCGTTGAGGTATTGCGCGATCGCCAGCGTGTCCCACACCACGATGCCTTCGTGGTGCAGGCGCGGCACGAGGAACGAGGGCGACAGGTGGAGGAGCTCGGCGCGGGAGGTCTCGTCGCCGCCGGGCAGCACCTCGGTCTCGAAGTCGAGACCGGCCATCTTGCAGATCAGCCAGCCGCGGAGCGACCACGACGAGTAGTTTCGGCTCGAGATGGTGAGAGTCGCCGTGGCCATGCGCGTTCCCCTTCGCGGGTTCTTCTCGCGAAAGGCGGATCCAAGACTCGTGCCGTTTTGAACGCGCCGTCTCGAATCCGCCGGCGCGCATCATGCGCCGAACGTCCGGGAAACGCCACGGCGCGCGGATCACTCCCGGCGGAGCAGCGCCGCGACGTCGGCCTCCTCGGCGGCGGACAGGCCGCGCTCCGGCGCCGGCGCCTTCCGGCGCGACAGGCGCCAGATGCCGAAGCCGCCGAGCAGCACCGCGAGCAGCGGCGTCAGCCACAGCAGGACGGTGTGCAGGGCCAGGACCGGGCGCAGCAGCACGAACTCGCCGTAGCGGTTCACCACGTAATCCTCGACGCCCTGGTTGGTGTCGCCGGCCTTGAGCCGCTCGCGCACGATCAGCCGCAGATCCTTGGCCAGCGGCGCATCCGAATCGTCGATCGACTGGTTCTGGCAAACCAGGCAGCGCAGGCCCGACGAGATGTCCCGCGCGCGATGCTCGAGGGCGGGGTCCTTCAGCACCTCGTCCGGCTGCACGGCTTGGGCCGCGGTCGCCCCCCCGAGCACGAGGCCGGCGAGCAGGACGCGGCGGAGCGCGCGCGCGGGGCTCATTCGGCCGGGACCGCGTGCGGGGGAACCGGCTTGAGCTTGGCGCGAGCGGGCGCCCCGACGCGCATGCGCCGGTCGGTCAGCGACAGGCCGCCGCCGAGGGCCATCACCACAGCGCCGAGCCAGATCAGCAGCACCAGCGGCTTGTAGTACAGCCTCAGGCCGATGCTGCCGTCGGGCGCGATCTCGCCGAGGCTGGCATAGACCTGGCTTACGCCGCGGGTGAGCAGGCCCGATTCCGTCACCGTCATCTTGCGGCTCGGGTAAAAGCGCTTGCCGGTGTCGACCCGGCCGATCTCGTCGCCGGCCTTGTTGCGGATGGTGAGGAAGGCCGCGACCTCCTCGTAGTTCGGGCCGGGGCGCGGCGCGACGCGATCGAGCGTCGCGACGTAGGGGCCGGTGGCCAGCGTCTGGCCGGGCTTCAGGGTGGCGAGGCCCTCGGTGGCCCAGCCCTGCGCCGCGATGCCGAGCACCACCACGCCGACGCCGGCATGGGCGATGGCCGTGCCCCAGGCCGAGCGCGGCAGGCCGAGCGCCCGGCGCCAGACCACGCCGACCGCGCGGGTGCGGCTGCTGCCGTATCCGCGGGCCCGCGAGACGATCTCCAGGACGGAGCCGACGATGAGGTAGGCGCCCAGGCCCACGCCGACGGGCGCCATCGCCGGCCCCCCCCAGGTCCAGGCCAGGGTGCCGAGGCCGATCGCCAGGGCGAGGCCCAGCGCGGCGAACAGGCGCTGCGAGGCAGCGAGCACATCGCCGCGCTTCCAGGCCAGCGTTTGCCCGAACGGCACGATCAGCAGCAGCGGGATCGCCAGCGGCACGAAGGTGTAGTTGAAGAACGGCGGCCCGACCGAGATCTTCTCCGCCGTCAGCATCTCGAGCAGCAACGGGTAGAGCGTGCCGACGAGCACGGTGGCGCAGGCGGCCACCAGGAACAGGTTGTTCATCACCAGCGCGCCCTCGCGCGAGATCGGCGCGAACAAGCCGCCCTGCCGCAGCATCGGGGCGCGCCACGCGAACAGCGTCAGCGAGCCGCCGATGAACAGGATCAGGATCGCGAGGATGAAGATGCCGCGGGTCGGGTCGGTGGCGAAGGAATGCACCGAGGTGAGCACGCCGGAGCGCACGATGAAGGTGCCGAGCAGCGAGAGCGAGAAGGTGAGGATCGCGAGCAGGACCGTCCAGACCTTCAGCGCGTCGCGCTTCTCCATCACCACGGTCGAGTGCAGGAGCGCCGTGCCGGCGATCCACGGCATCAGCGAGGCGTTCTCGACCGGGTCCCAGAACCACCAGCCGCCCCAGCCGAGCTCGTAATAGGCCCAGTAGCTGCCCATCGCGATGCCGAGCGTCAGGAAGCTCCAGGCGGTCAGCGTCCACGGGCGCACGGCGCGGGCCCAGACGGCGTCGATGCGCCCGTCGATCAGCGCGGCGATGGCGAAGGCGAAGGTGATCGAGAAGCCGACATAGCCGACGTAGAGCAGCGGCGGATGCACCGCGAGGCCGAAATCCTGCAGCAGCGGGTTGAGGTCGTTGCCCTCCACCGGCGCCGGCACCGCCCGCGTGAACGGGTTCGAGGTGGTGATCACGAACAGCACGAAGACGAAGGTGATGAAACCCTGCACCGCCAGGGTGTTGGCCCGCAGCACCGGCGGCACCGAGTCCCGCGCCACCGACACCATCGCGCCGAACAGGGTGAGGATCAGGATCCAGAGGAGCATCGAGCCCTCATGGTTCCCCCAGACGCCGGAGAGCTTGTAGATGAACGGCTTCGTCGTGTGCGAGTTCTCGACCACGTTCTGGACCGAGAAGTCGGACGTGGCGTGGGCGTAGGTCAGCGCGGCGAACGCGAACAGCACGCAGGCGAAGGCGCCGAGCGCGGCCGGCGTCGCCACCTGCCGCAGGGCGGCGTCGCCCGAGCGGGCGGCCCAGATCGGCATCACCGACTGGACCAGGGAGAGCGCCAGCGCGAGCGCCAACGCGAAATGTCCGACCTCGACGATCAAGCGGCGGTTCCTCGAGTCAATGACATCGGTTTTCGGCGTTCGGACATCGGTTTCAGCGCTCGGTGCGCGGTCCGAGGTTCGGGGGCGCGGCGTCGGCGGCCTTCGGCGGGTCCATTCTCACGGAGCCCTTGCCGTCCTTGCCGCCCTCCTGCCAGCGCCCCTGCGCCTTGAGCGCGTCGGCGACCTCGCGCGGCATGTAGGATTCGTCGTGCTTGGCCAGCACGGTGTCGGCGCGGAAGATGCCGCCCGGCTCGAGCGTCCCCTCGGCGACCACGCCCTGCCCCTCGCGGAACAGGTCGGGCAGAAGGCCGGTATACTGGACCTGGACGGTGGCGTTGGTGTCGGTCACGGCGAAGTCCACCGTCTGGTTCGGCCCGCGCTGGAGCGAGCCGTCCTTGACCAGGCCGCCGAGGCGGAAGCGCGTGCCCGGCCCGACGCCCTGTGCCGCCACCTCGCTGGGGGAGCGGAAGAACACGATCGAGCCGCTCATCGCCGACAGGATGAGCCCGACGGCGAGCGCCAGGACGGCGCCGCAGGCGGCGATCAGGATCAGGCGGCGGCTCTTGCGCGTCACGAGTGGGTCCGTCCCCGGCGGGTTGGTCCGGCCCCGGTGCCGACCTCACGGAGGTCGGCCCGGTGCGGGACCGTCCTCATTCTTGTTCCTCGGATGTCGGACGCGGCGCGTCCCGGGTCAAGTCGCCCGTGCCGGGACAGATCGTCAGGGGCGGACCGGAAGGCCGAGCTCCTTGGCCAGGGTGTCGAGCTTCTCGGCCGCGCCCGGGTCGGCGGCGAGCGCCATCCGCGCGCGGCTCAGGACCTTGCCGGCCTGCTCGGGATCGCCGAGGGCGCTGTAGGAGCGCACCAGGCGCTGCCACTCGTCGAGGCTGCCGCCCTTGGCCGCGAGCCGGCGATCGAGGCCGGCGACCATGCCGCGGATCGCGGCGTCGCGCTCGGCCGGCGGCATCGCCGACACCGCGGCGGCCGCCGATTCGGTCTCGGCGCGGGATTCGGGTGTCGTGGCGTTCAGGGCGGCCGGAGGCGCGGCGCTGCGCCCATCGCGCGCCATGCCGTCGGCCGGCCTGCCGGACAGGCCGAGGTCGCGCGCGCCCGCTTCCAGGCTCGCGAGCGCCGCGGGATCGGACTTCAGCGCGACGCGGGCGCGTTCCAGCACCGCCTGCGCCCGCTCGGGCTCGCCGAGCACGCCGCGGGAGCGGGCGAGCCGCAGCCACTCGTCGGCGCTGCCGCCCTTGGCCGCGAGCCGCTCGTCGAGGCCGTCGACCATGCCCTGGATCGCGGCGCGCTGCTCGGGCGGCAGCCCGGGGGCGGATTTCGACGGCGTCCCGGACAATTGCGGTGCGGGCTCGCCCTTGAGCCGCGCCAGGTTCTCGCGCACCAGCCCGAGCCAGGGCGCGTCGGCCGGGCTCGTGTCGTTCAGGGCGGTGAGCTGGCGGATCGCTTCGGCCGTGTCGCCGTTCTGCTCGGCGGCACGGGCGAGGTAGAAGCGGGGCTTGGGCGCCTTCGGGTCGAGGGCGAGGGCGCGGGTGAGGGCGGCCTTGGCCTCCTCGGGCACGATGCCGTTGCCGGCCGCCACCATCGCCTCGCCCCAGTCGGACAGGGATTCGGCGGTCTCGCCCTTGATCCGGACGATCGCCGCGTAAGCCCGCGCGGCATCCTCGAACCGCCCGAGCCGCATGTAGACCGGCGCCAGCACGGCCCAGCCCCGCGCGTCGTTCGGGTCGGCCGCCAGCCGCGCCTCGATCTGGCCGACGGCCTTCATCAGGTCCTGCGCGCCCGACTGCACCGCCTGGCGGTCGGCCGGCGTCTGGGCCGGCAGGTCGGGCGAGCCGTAGAGGCCATAGGCGAGCAGGGCGACCAGGGGGATCGTCGAGAGCGCGAAGGCCGAGGCCGCGCGGCGCTGGCGCAGGCGCGGCTCGGCCACGCTCGCCTCTCCGGGGCCCGGCGCGCGGCTCGCGCGCAGGAGCCGGCGGGCGGCCTCGGTGCGGGCGGATTCCGCCTCCGCCGGGGCGATCAGCCCACGATCGAGGTCGCGCTCGATCTCGGCGAGCTGGTCCTCGTAGAACGCCGTCTCGGTGACGGTGCCGGCCGCATCGGGGACGATGGCGACGCGGCGCGACATCGGCCAGAGCAGGGCCAGGACGGCCGCGGCGGTCATGCCCGCCAGAATGAACCAGATCGCCGTCATCGCACCTTCGAAGCGGTCCCGGTTCGCGCAAGGCGAGGCCGCGGCCGCTCCATCCCTTCGATTGATAAGACGGCCCCCGCTGGAGCCGAATGGCCGTGCCGCCGATGGTAGAGAGCGGGCACGGGCGGCACGATGCCCGCCCTCGGCGTCACGGTGTCACGCAAGTTTTTCGCGATGACAAGGGCGGACGGGACGAGAGCAAACAGGGCAAGGGCGACGGGACGGGAGCGACGGGGCGGGGGCGGCCGCCGCCACGGCCGCAGGGATCAATGCCCGGCGGCGCCCTTGGGCACGTCGCCCGGCACCTCGAGCACGGCGCGCAGGCCGCCGAGCGCCGCCTGCTCGAGGCGGAAGCGGCCGCGATAGAGCGTGGCGAGGTCGGCGACGATCGAGAGGCCGAGGCCGGAGCCGGGCTTCGATTCGTCCATCCGCCGCCCGCGCCCGAGCACCGCCGAGCGCGCCTCCTCCGGCAGGCCGGGGCCGTCGTCCTCGATCGCCACGAGAAGGTGGGGATAATCGTGGGCATCTACCGCCTCGGCCCGGATCGCGACGCGGCCGGCTGCCCATTTCGAGGCGTTGTCGACGAGGTTGCCGACCATCTCCTCGAAATCCTGGCGCTCGCCGCGGAAGCGCAGGCCCGGCGGCACGTGGACCTCGTAGGCGATGTCCTTGTCGCGATAGATCTTCCCGAAGGTCCGCACCAGGCCGGCGAGCGCCGGCTCGACGTCGGTCGAGGTCCCGAGCGTGCCGGCGAGCGCGGCGGCGCGCGCCCGGTCGAGGTGGTAGTTCACCTGGTCGCGCATCACCGCCGCCTGCTCGCGGATCTTCTCTGCGAGGTCGGCCGGGGCGTCGGAGGCGCCGACCTCGTTGACGATGATCGAGAGCGGCGTCTTGAGCGCGTGGGCGAGGTTGCCGACCTGGGTGCGGGCGCGCTCCAGGATCTCGCGGTTGGTCTCGATCAGGAGGTTCACCTCGCCGGTGAGCGGGGCGATGTCGCGCGGATAGGTGCCGGTGATCCGGTCGGCCTCGCCGCGCCGGATCGCGCCCAAGGCCGCGCGCATCTTCTTCAGCGGCGCCAGGCCGAAGCGAATCTGCAGCAGGGTCGTCAGCGCGAGCGACAGGCCGAGCAGGCCGAAGGTCATGAACAGGGAATTTCGGAAGCGCTCGACGTCGTTGACGATCTCGTCGGCGGGGCCGGCGACGCGCACGGTGTAGCGCCCGTCCTCGCCGAGGTCGACGTCGCGCTCGATGATGCGGAGCAGCCGGTCGTCCTGCGCCCGCCCGTAGCCCTGGCGGATCTGCCCGACCCCCGCCTTGCCGTCGGGATCGGTGGCGGGCTTCAGGGGCACGCCGACCAGGGAGCGCGAGGTGCGCAGGTCCCGCGGCCGGGCGTCGGGCTTGCCGACCTGCCAGTACCAGCCCGACAGCGGCAGGTCGAAGCGCGGGTCGCCGAGCGTGAAGGCCCGGCTCTCGGTGTCGCTCGGGGTGACGAGGTCGGTGGCGAGGTTGTTGGCGAAGACCAGCAGCCGGCTGTCGAAGGCCCGCTCGGTGGTCTCGCGATACAGCGTCGTCAGGATCCAGGCGGCGATCAGCAGGATCGCGGAGCTGGCGAGCAGCGCCGAGACGGCGAGCCGCACGGCGATCGAGCGACGGCGGAGCGAGAACAGGCTGAGGACGGCGTTCATGGGTGGCGCATGCTGCGGCACGGGCGGCGGGACCGACCGCCGGGTGGGATACCGTGATCCGGCTCGGCGGGAAGGCTTCCCCTCGAGCCGACATGACGGTCGCGCTCGGTCGTAGCCCGCTCCGTCACACCCGTGCCGGCGGCTGGCTCGGGTCGACCAGGTAGCCCAGCCCGCGCACCGTCTGGATCAGGTCCACCGCGAGCTTCTTCCGCAGGCGGCCGACGAACACCTCGATGGTGTTCGAATCGCGGTCGAAATCCTGGTCGTAGAGATGCTCGGTCAGCTCGGCGCGGGAGACGACGCGGCCGGTGTGGTGCATCAGGTAGGAGAGCAGCCGGTATTCGTGGCTCGTCAGCTTGATCGGGTTGCCGTCGACGAACACCCGCCCCGAGCGGGTGTCGAGGGTGACGGGGCCGCAGGCGATCTGGCTGGTGGCGTGGCCGGCGGCGCGGCGGAGCAGCGCGCGGACGCGCGCCATCAGCTCCTCCATGTGGAACGGCTTGGTGACGTAGTCGTCGGCGCCGGCATCGAACCCGTCGACCTTGTCGGACCAGCGGTCGCGCGCGGTGAGGATGATGACGGGGGTCTTGATCCCGGCGCGGCGCCACTTCTGCAGGACGCTGACGCCGTCGGCCTTGGGCAGCCCCATGTCGAGGATGATCGCGTCGTAGGGCTCGCTCTCGCCGAGGTAGCCGCCCTCCTCGCCGTCGAAGGCCTTGTCGGCGACGTAGCCCGCCTCCTCCAGCGCGCTGACCACCTGCCGGTTGATGTCCCGGTCATCCTCGACCACGAGCAGACGCACGGATCACCCTCCCTCGAGCGACGACCTTCCCGGCCGTCAGTACTGGCCCGCCACCTGGCCGGTCTTGGCGTCGACCATCACGTGCACGAAGTGGCCGTCCCGACGCAAGGCGGTCAGCATGTAGACGAGGCCGTCGGCGTGGCGGCACAGGCTCGCCCGCTGGATCTCGGCCCGCGGGATCACCGTGCGCGCGGCCTTGATCGCCGTCACCGGCGCGATCACCCGGCGCTCGGACACCTCCTCGCGCATGTCGGCGGGCGACAGGCACTCCTCGACCCGCAGCTGCGGCGGGCCGGGCGCGGCGACGGCCGGGGCCGCCTCGCGGGTCTCCTCCGCCGATATGCCGAGGCCGCCCGCCGCAAGGGCCGCGGCGGTCAGGCAGATCGCTGCGAGGGCGAGGGGGTAGCGCATGGGGAGGGACTGTCGGCCCGAGGCACTGAATGCGCCCTGAATGCCGCCGGCCGCGGACCCATGACCGGGGCCGTGCGGGCGGAGGGCGGCTCGGGCGGCGGCGGGTCTCATCGAAGGTCCGTGGGAAGCTGCGAAGCGTTACGGCCGAGAACCGCAGCGGTTCCATCATGCCCCGTGCGATCCACGGGGATGCGCGTCCGGCCGCCGCCGGACGGAGCGAGGATCGGCGACGAAGAGGCCATGCGCGACGACTGTCGAACGCCGAGGCCGTCGGTAGTTTATACGCGAACCCGCCCAACAAAGACGCAGATGGCGCCCGAAGCGGCGGCCGAAGACCGCAAACGACCCAGCGCACCGCGGAACCAAGTTTGTAAACCGATTATTCTACTCTCGGTTGTATTCATCATGCGCGGCGGCTTCGGCCGCCCGCGTGAGGCGGGACCTGTCATGGCGATCGATCCGAACCACCTGTCGCAGACCGCGACGCTGACCTTCGCCGAGGAGTTCGACGCGTTCACGCCGTGGAACGGCACGACGGGCCTCGACACGGTCGGGGCGCCGCAATGGTCGACGAAGGTCCGCGCGACCGGGACGATGCCATACAACGATGAATTGCAATATTACGTCGCCGGCGCGGACGGCGCCGCGGGCGGCACGGCCGGCCTGCCCGACCCGTTCCAGGTCTCCGACGGCGCGCTGACGATCTCCGCCGCGCCGGCCGCCCCCGACATCCAGGGTTCGATCGAGGGGCAGACCTACACGTCGGGGATGATCAACACCTACCACAGCTTCAGCCAGACCTACGGCTACTTCGAGATCCGCGCGCAACTCCCCGCGGCCCACGGCATGTGGCCGGCGTTCTGGATGCTGCCCGCGGACGGGAGCTGGCCGCCGGAGCTCGACGTGATGGAGATGGTCGGCGGCGACCCGAACACCCTGCGCAACACCGTCCACAGCCAGGTCTCGGGCAGCCAGCGGGTCGACGCGACGCATTACCTGGACGAGGCGAACGTCGCCGTGCCGGACATGACGTCGGGCTTCCACACCTACGGCGTCGACTGGGAACCCGACACCATCACCTGGTACTACGACGGGCACCCGACCTTCCAGGCCGCCACGCCGGCCGATCTCAACAAGCCGATGTACCTGATCGCCAACCTCGCCGTCGGCGGGGCCTGGGCCGGCGACCCGGACGCGGCGTCGGCGCAGATGACGATCGATTACATCCGGGCCTATGCGAGCGCGCCGACCGCGGCGTCGCCGAGCGACACCTTCCACTTCCGCGACGCGAGCACCGGCGACGACCTCTACACGACGAGCGCGAGCGAACGGGCCTACGTCGCGCAGAACCTGCCGTCCTACACCGCGGAGGGCGTGGCCTGGATGGCGCCCGCCGCGAGCGCGGACACGGTGGACGTGTTCCGCTTCGTCGATACGCGGACGGGCGAGCACTTCTATACGGCGAGCCCCACGGAGCGCGACCACATCGACGCGATGATGCCGAGCTTCCACGACGAGGGCGTGGCGTTCCAGGCCTATGCCGACCCGGCGCTGGCCGGCGCAGACGCGCTGACGGTGCAGCGCTTCCTCGACACCGCGACCGGCGAGCACCACTACACGGCCGGCACCGCCGAGACGGCGGCCTTCGAGAAGGCCCAGGCCGGCGGCAGCTGGGTTCACGAGGGGGCGGCCTTCACGGTGCACGCGCCGTCGCCCGGAATGCTGGACCTGTGACCCCGCCGCAGGTCACCCGGAAGGGGGTGATCGCGTCCGGCTGGCGCTGGCGGAAGACGGTGCGCTGAAGCCAGTTGCAGGCGGCCGACGGGCTCTCGACCAGGATCGCGGGGCCGCAGGGGAAGTCGGCCGGGATCTCGGTCTCGATGGTCTGGGGCCGGCCGTCGCGGTCCCAGGGCGGCGCATCGAAGGCGATCTCGGGGAGCATCACCCGGCGCCCGTCGGCGCCGAGGCTCTGCAGGCCCCACGTGACGTGCAGCGCGCATTCGGCGCCGTAGGCGATCACCCGCGTCTGGCGCAGGGCGCCGCCGGGCGCGACCTCGGGCGTCAGCAGGTCCGTCGAGCGGACGCGGTAGGGCCCGTGCCAGTCGCCGGCGGTGTAGGAGACGAAGGCGCACAGCGCGAGGAACAGGCTCCCGCCGACCGCGTGGTAGAGCCGGGTGAGCCAGCGGTCGAGGGCGGCGCTCATCGCAGATCTCCCCGGAACAGCCGCCAGATCTGGCGGACGAGCGGCAGCCGGTCGATCCCGAACTGCGCCAGCGCGAAGGCCGTGACGGCGACGGCGACCGCCGCATGCTTCATCCGCCGGTAGTACCGGGCCAGCGCCCGCCGCTCGATCCGGTCGTCGATCACCGCGTCGAGGGCGGCGAGGCGGTCCGGCGTCTGGTGCCGGATGAAGCTGCGCCACTCGGTGCCGAACCGGACGACCAGCCGGTCCTCGTCCGGCTCGGTCGCGGCACGCTCGGCGTAGGCGCGGCGGATCAGGGTCTCGCCGAGGCCGTCGTCGGGGGGCGGCAGCACCCGGCCGACACCCTCGCCGATCGCCGCGAGGGCCGCCCGGCGGCAGGCGGGGTCGCGCTCCGCCGGGCTTCGTGGTGTCGCGTCCATGCCGTCCCTCCGCGGATGCCAGCGTGTCGTTCGAGCACCCGCACGGGCGTCCCGGCCGCGGACGGGGCCGTCGCTCCGGCGCTATCGCGCCGCGAGGCCGGCGGCGGCGAGGGCCGGCGCGAGCGTGTTGGCGGCGGTCGCGCGGTCTTCCAGCGCGAGGCGGCGGAACACCTTCTCGGCGATGCCGGGCAGGCCGCCGGCGGCCTTCACGACGAAGCCCGGCACCTGGTCGGACGCCCGCTGCACGGCCGCGGCGATGACGGCCGAGCCGACCGGCACGGTGAGCACCTGCCCCTTGGCGGCGCCGGCCACCGCGTTGAGCGCGTAGTTGGTGACCCGGCGGACCATGCCCTCCACGACGGACTTCGACAGGACATAGCCGAGCAGCGGCGCGAACCGGGCGATCAGCCCGGTCGCCAGGGCGACGAGGAGCGGCGTCAGCACCGCCTGCGCCGTCGTGGCGAAGCCGACGATCCAGTCGCCCCAGGGCAGCACGACGGCGCCCCCCGCCGCGGCGAGGGCGGGCGGGGCCGCGAGGCCGATCGAGAGGGCACCGGCGAGCGCCGGCGCCGCGGAGAAGCGGGACATGGTCGAATCCTTCGGCTGGGGTTGCGCGGCTGGACCCGGCCGGCACGGGATCTGGGATCGGGCGCGGCGGATCAGGCCCGGGCCTTCGCCGACGCGGCCGCCGCGGCGAGCCAGGCCTCGATTCGGTGCCGCAGCCGCGCGAGCCGACCCGGCCGCGGCACGGTCGGCACCAGGACCGGGGTCGCGACGCCCGGGTCCGTGACCGCGGCGACGGGGGCCGCGATCCGGAGCCGCGCGGCGTTCACGGTCGGGCGCGGCAGGGCGACGGCGTAGGCGGTGACGAGCTGCTCGGCCTCGGCGCGGCGGCGGGGCAGGATCGCCGCGGGCTTGCGCCACAGCAGCAGCGCGTCGGCGGCACCGGCCGCGTCGCCGGCGTTGATCCGTCTCAGGACGGTCGAGCCGGCGAAGGCCGCCGGGCCGATGTTGTAGCAGAGCGAGACGAGGGCATCGAAGGCGTGCGGCCCGACCGCCGCCGTCAGGCCGTCGCGGACCGCGGCGACGTAGGCCGCGACGTCGCGCGCGAAGATCGCGTCGCACTCGGCCGCGGTGATCGCGAGGCCGGGGACGACGCGGGGGCGCCCCGCCGCGGAGGTGTGGCCGACGCCGATGGTCCAGACGCCGACGGAATCGCGGTAGGCCGTCAGCCGCCGTCCCTCGCGCGCGATGAGGCACGCCTCGCCGATGGGGGTGAGATTCATGGGGATCTCCGGGGCGGGGAACGGCGGACGGTGCGGCGGGCGCCCGGCCTCAGCCCAGCTGCTGCGCGCCGAAGGACGCGTCGGCCGCGGCCACGTAGCCGTCGGCCCCCGTGAACCGCACCCAGACCTCGACGCCGTCGCCGGCCGCGAGCTTCAGGGTCGTGGCGAGCGACAGGGCGGTGACCCCGTCCACCAGCGCACCGGTCGCGGCGGCGCGGCCGCGCCCGGCGGGGGCGCCGTTCCGGTAGAGCTGGACCTCGAAGGCCGTCGGCGCGCTCGCGTTGTTGCGCTTGTAGGTGAGCATGGCCGAGACCCGATAGAGGCCGGCCTCGGGGGCGGTGAAGCGGTTCGTCGCGGCCGCGAACGCGCCCTGGTCGTTGCTGTCGGCGATGTTGAACTGCACCTTCGTCCAGGCGCCGGCCGGGACGTAGTTGTCGAAGCTCGTGGTCGCCGCCGCCTTGGCGAAGTTGCTGATCCGCGCCCAGCCCGTGCCGGTGTACCACTTGAGCGCGGTCGCGGTGCTGTCGGCGTAGAGCTGCCCTTGCGCGAGCCCCGTCGTCGGGTCGGCGGCCAGCGGCGCGAGGCGCACCGCCCCGCTGGCCTCGACGGCGAACGCCTCGACCGTGGCCGTGGCGCCGGCCGGCGTGGTGCGCAGGCTGATCCGCGTCGGCTGCGACGCGTCCGACCACGCCTCCGAGGCCAGGAAGGCGACCTGCACCCGCGGCGCCGACGCGTAGCCGGAGGCGCCGTAGCCGTATGCGGAGAGCTGCCCGATCGCGGCACCCGGCGGGAGGGCAGCCGGCGCGGCGGCGCTCCCGGCCGCGGCCCGGAAGGCGAGGTGTCCCGCGGCGTTGGCGCCGTAGCCGTCGAGGACGAGCCGCGGCGTCGTCCCGTCGGCGCCGGAGACCCGCAGCACCGTCTGGGGCGGCGCGTCGGGAAGCGCGCCGGCATGGGTGCCGATCTCCACCGGCCCGGCGATCCGGCCGAGGGCGAGCCGGCCGGTCGCCGCCGAGACCGAGAGCGCGGTCGAGAAGCTCGCGCCGTCCGGGCTCACCTTCAGGGCCACGTCGTCGGCACCGAAGGTGCCGAGCAGCGCCCGCGTCGAGAACCCGGTCTGGAACGCCAGGCCGGCATCGCGCGCCGCCGCCTGCTTGTTGAGGGTGAGCCGCACGCTGCCCGAGCCCGGCGTCGCGTCGTCCCAGGAGAGCAGAGCGGCCTCGGACTTCACCGCCAGGCGGTTCACGGCGTCGGCCGCGGTGCCGATCCCGAGGCGGGCGAGGTTCTGGAGGCTCGCCAGGGTGGCGCGGAAGCTCGTCCAGGCGCTGCCGGTGAAGATGTAGAGGTCGCCCTCGTCGGCCACGAAGGCGAGCCAGCCCGGTCGGGGCGCGAGCCCGACCCAGACCCCGTCCCGGAAGCAGGCGACCTGGCCCGACAGCCCGGCCCAGGCCCCGGTGGGCGCGGCCGCGACGACAAGGTAGCGGTCGCCCTCGACCGGGGCGGCCGGCGGCGCGGCGAGGTCCTTGTCGAGGCAGGCGAGCTGCACCAGCGCGTCGAGCTGCACCAAGGCCTCGTTGTGGGTGACGTGCTTCTGCGCCTGGTTGGCCGCGATCAGCGGCAGCGCGAGGTTCTGCGTGGTGTCCGGCATCGGCGGGCTCCGTCGAGGGATCGAGGTGTCACCCCCGGCGCACGGCGACGGGCGCGCGGGTGGCCGGACCCGGCCCGAACACCGCCCCGACCTGCGCGACGGCGATGTCGAGCACCGCCTGCGGGCCGCCGAAATCCGCGGCCTCGTCGGCGTAAAGCAAGCTCGGCCCGGCGGCGGCGAGGCTGCGAAGCCCGTGGCCGTCGGCGGCGAAGACGGTGACGGCGTAGGCCTCCACCGCCTCGTCGAGGGGAATGTCCGCGACGTCCCAGCTGTCGGCGTCGCGGCGCGCCCGGCGGATCCACGACAGGCGCACGCCGCCGGGCTCGCGCCGGGCGCGGAGGTGGACCGGGCTCGACGGCGCCAGCGCCGCGAGGCCGGCGGCGGCGAAGATCTCGACGAAGCACGGGTCGCCGGGATCGCGCGAGGCCGGGCCGATCCGGTAGCGGAACCGGCGCCCGGCCTCGTCGAGCCGGTCGACGAGGGGAATCACCGCGCCGTCGTCGAGGCGCACGATCAGGCTTCCGGCCGGGGCCGGGCGCGATGCCGCCGCCTCGCTGCCGGCGAGCCCGCGCAGCAAACGGCCGAGACGGAACGTTTCGGGCCCGACGAGCACGGCCTCCTGCGCCGCGATCACCTCCACGCTGCCGTCCGGCGCGATCACCGCGAACAGGTTGCCGCCGGCCAGCATCGCAGGCAGGTCGAGGCTGCCGAGCGCGCCGGCGTTGCGCAGGGTCGCATCGAGGCGCGTCGCGCGGTCGAGACGCCAGAGCGGCCCCGGGGGCAGCGCCGTCAGCGTCCGCCCGAGGCAGGCCGGGTAGTCGGCGGTGCCGTGGAGCGTCAGCGGCGCGCCCGCGCCGTCCGAGCGCCAGATCGCCAGCGCGCCGGGCCACGGCTCGGCGGTCGCCGCGAGGTACTGAAGCGCGGTCGGGGTTCCGCGGTCGGCGGGCAGGTCGAGGGCAAGCGCGAACGGGGCGCCGGCGAGCAGCGGAGGCCGGACGGGCCGGGTCGTCGACGCGCGGCGCGCCGGCCGCGTGCCCGGCCCGTGCAACGGCACGCCGCGGGTCTCAAGCCGGCGGCCGGCCGGCCCGTCGTCGATGCGCACGATGCGCTGGAGGCCGGCCGACGTCGCCAGCAGGTCGCCGGGCTCGAGATCGAGGCGGCGCGGGCTGAGCGTCAGCCCGGCGGTGTCGCGGCCCGCGATGGCCCGGTCGAGGAGCGCCTCGGCAAGGTTTTCTGCGGTCTCGCGCCGGGTGACGACCGCCGCCTCGATCCGGGTCTCGCGCCGCCGGCCGCCGGCCGGCCGGATCGCGGCGGCGGACGCGCGGCGATAGTCCGGGTTCTCGGAATCAGTGAAGCCGATCTCGATCGAGCGCGGCAGGCCGCTCTCCTCGGCGCGCACCCGGCGCAGCGGCGCCTCGTCCTCGGAGACGCGCACGAGGTCGTCGTCGGCGATGATCACCGCCGCCTCGCGCCGCGCCCCGCGCAGCCGCAGGGTGCCGGCGACCGCCGACACGTCGAGGCCGTAGAGCTGCGCCAGCGGCTCCAGGGCGGCGCGGGCCGAGAGCGGCCGGTCGATCACCGCGCCGTCGAGGTAGGCGGCGGCCTCGATCGCGATCGGCACGGCGACGCCGAGGTCGGACAGGATCCGCTCGATCAGCCGGTCGAGGTCGCAGCCCTCGATCCGGCCGGTGATCCAGTGGCCGACCCGCCAGTTGCCGGCATCGGCCCAGACCGAGCCCTGGTCGGGAAAGGCCGGGTAGGGCCGCGCGTCCCAGGCCCAGACGAAGACCGCGCCCGGGTCGACCATCGGCCCGCCGTAGACGGGCGAGACCGGGTTGTCGGCGGCCGCGAAGCCCGCCGCGGCGGGATCGAACCGCGACAGGATCGCCTCCAGGCCGCGCAGCTGGATCAGCTCGTCGCGCAGGCCGCGCGAGGCGGGCGGAAAGGCGCTCTCGGAGGATTTCGGGTCGGGGAAGACGTTGGGTCCGTTGGTGCCCTTGTCGACCGCCGGCACGCCGATCTCGGTGAACCAGATCGGCTTCCCGCGCGGCACCCAGGCCGTGGCGCGGGTCTCGACCCCGCCCGCCCGCTCGACGTGCGCGCTCGACCACCAGCCGACGAGGTCCTTGGGCCGGAACGTCCACGGCTTCCCGTAGGCGCCGTCGGTGATCGGGCTGCGGCGCTGCGCGGCGCGGGCCTCGTCGTCGGCGTAGTACCAGTCGAACGCCTCGCCGCCGCCGAGCCGGGCCTTGAGGAAGCCGCGGTCGTAGATCGTGTCGGTCTCGGCGAGGTCGGCCTGCGCGGGCGTGTCGCGAAAGTCCGAGATCGGCGGATAATAGTCGATCCCGACCGCGTCGATGCTCGGGTCGGAAAACAGCGCGTCGAGGGGGAAGCGCACGCTGGCGCCGCCGTCGCGGACCTGGGCGCCGTACTCGGTCCAGTCGGCGGCGTAGACGAGCTTCACCGACGGCCCGAGCCTCCGGCGCACCGTTCGGGCGAGGTCGATCAGCGCCGTTGCCGCCGGGCAGGTCTCGCCCGCGCCGCGCACGCGGGTGAGGCCGACGAGCTCGCTGGCGAGGACGAAGCCGGAGAGCGGCGTGCCGGCGGCCGCCCAGCCGGCCGCGAGGTCGGCATAGTGTAGCACCTGCCGGCGATAGCCCTGCGCACCGGCGAAGTAGGCCAGCACCTGCGCCTCGGCCGCCGCCGTCCCGTCCGGGCTGCCGGGCTGGCCGGGGGCGGGATCGCAGGTGATGCGGCCGCGCCAGGGGTAGGCCGGCTGGCCGACGCTGCCGGGCGCGTAGGGATCGGGCAGCGCGTTGCCGGCGGCGACGTCCATCATCACGAACGGGTAGAGCACCACCGCGAGGCCGCGCCGGGCCAGCTCCGGCATCAGGCGGCCGAGGCCGGCATCGGAGGGCGTGCCGCCATAGGCCGGCGTGCCGTCCGGCGCGGCGGAGACGGGCGCGACCTGCGTGCGGTCGAGGCCGGCCACGAGCCAGCCGTCGCCGGTGGTCGCCTTGTCGCGGATCTCGACGCGGGGCGCGACCGTGCAGTGCCCGGCGCGCAGGTCGTCGCCGAACCACGCCACCACCACCGCGATGCGGGCGAGGTTCGGGCACAACGCCTGCAGCGCGTCGAGCGACGCGACCACGTCGGTCGCCGCCTGGAGCTGGAACCGGTTGGCGGCCCGCGTCCGGCCGAGGCCGAGATCGACCGTGACCGGCATCGGGTCGAGGCCGAACTCGGACGCGCCGGGGATCAGGTTCACCGCGCGGATCAGCGGCGCGACGCCGTTGACCGGCCGCACCACCTCGAACGCGAATTGCGGGATGCGGTTGCCGTGATCGGCCAGCGGCAGCCCCTCGAACACCACGTAGGCGAGGCCGCGATAGGCCGGCGCGTCGGCGCCCTCCTTGGCGACGATCAGCGGATCGGGCGCCTGGTCGGCCGCGCCGGCATGGACCCGGCAGGTGATCGCGGTGCGGTCGAGCTCGATCCCGTCCGCCCAGATCCGCCGGACGAGGGCGATCTCGCCCTCGCACAGGCCGACCGCGAGGTTGGCGAAGTAGGCGTAGCGCGTCCGCACGGTCTTCTGCCCGCCGCCGCCCTTCGCCGGGGAGGACGCCCGCTCGACGGCCGTGTTGGCGACCTCGAGCGGCCGCGTCGCCCAGATCAGGGTGCCGCCGAGCTTCGCCCGGCCGTAGACGCGCGGCACCGGATCGCCCTCGGTCGAGGACAGGCCGGCGACGTCCGACAGCCGCGGCCCGGCGACGAAGCGCGGGCTCGTCCCCGCCCCGAACAGGGCGCCGTCGAGCCCGGCCCCCGCCGCCGCGCCGGCCACCCGCCCGACCACGCTCCCGATCGGCCCGCCGAGCGCGGTCCCGACCGCCGCCCCCGCCGTGGACAGGATCAGCGTGGCCATGGCGGGCTCCGGGGCTTCAGCTCGATGGGATTGCCGCTTCAATCGAAAATCGCAGCGCAAGTGCTTCCCTCCCCTCTCTGCAGGGGAGGAACAGGGCTAGACTCCGAGGCGAACCGGCTCCTGGAGACTTCCCGCGCGCCACGCCCTCACCCCGCCCCCGGGAAACGGAACACCCCGACCAGGTGCCGCCGCCACCACGGCGTGAAGGCCACCTCCGTCACCGCGGCGCGGTCGTGGGCGTGGATCATCCCGGCCTGCGTGGCGATGGCGCAGTGGTGGGCGGGCAGGTGCGCGCGGAAGGCGAAGAGCAGCACCTCGCCCGGCGCCGGCCCGTAGCGCGCGAGGTCGGCCGCGACCGGGACGAGGTGGCGGGCGGCGGCCTCCGTCAGCGGGTCGGTGCCGGGGGCAGCCGACTCCGCCCAGGTGCCGGAATAGGGCGGCGGCGCCTCGGGCTCGTCGCCCAGAAGGCCGCGCCAGACGCCGCGCAGCAGGCCGAGGCAGTCGCAGCCGACGCCGATCAGCGAGGCCTGGTGCCGGTAGGGCGTGCCGAGCCAGAGCCGGGCCTCGGCCGCGACCGCGGCACCGTCGAGCGGGTCGCGCATGGGGCGTCCTTTCAGCGGAACAGCGAGCCGCCGTCGAGGCCGGGACCCGCGCCGGGCGCGTAGCGCACGACGAAATCGTTGCCCGGCATGTGCGGGAAGCCCTGGAAGTTCAGGGCATTCGCAAAGGTGCCGCGGCAGGTGGCGAGGCGCTTGTCGCTGTGCCGAGCGTCAAGCTCGCCCGCAAATTGGGGTAGTTAGCCCGCGATGTGACGTATAGTTGGCCCGCATCAAATAAAGGTTGACGTCGATCGGCTCGTCATTGCTTGGATATCTCGTTGGCTACTCCCTCTTCATGCCTCGCAGCCGGGCCGACAAACCCATTCTCCGTTTGGGAGCACTACGAGACTGCTTGAGGAGTGAGAGCGGCATTGCCAAAAAGGCAATTACGGAGATCGGCTAGGATGAACGCCAACAGATTAGCTGCCATGCAACGGATCCGCGCTCTGATGGCGAAAACCGTCGCGAACGGCTGCAGCGAGAGCGAAGCGATGGCTGCCGCAGCCAAAGTCAGCGAGCTCATGGATCGCTACGGGCTGACCTATTCGGATTTCGAGATCAAACAGGCGCGTTGTCGACAGCGAGAAGCCACGGATCGCCGGCACGATGTCGACCTGGTGGCCTGTGCGATCGCCCGGTTCTGCAACTGCCGGCACTGGCTGGAGAGTGGACGCATCCAGTATTTTGGCTTGCCGGTCGACGTCACCATCGCGACCTATATGACGGATCTGTGCCGATCGGCGATGGACGTCGGCTTCAAAGGATTCGCTAAGTCAGACCTGTGCCCTTGGGACAAAGACGTTCGTACGCTGCGCAAGCCGTTCATGGTCGCGATGGCCTACCGTCTCTCGGAGCGCTTCGACGACATGACCGCGGCTCGCGGGAGGACAGCGACGACAGCGGATGGAACGTCCCTCGTTCTCGTCAAGGATGCTGTCGTCGAGAAGCAGTACCTCGCCCTCAAGTTGAAGCTGA
>NZ_JAKSYR010000149.1:0-2731 GCF_022829705.1 Methylobacterium sp. E-025 | reverse complement strand
GGGTCCGCCCCCGCGGATGCGGAGGCGGACCGTTTTTGGGAAGCCTTAAGCAGCGTCGGCGTCGTCGGCATCGAGGATGCCGTCGAGGTCGCCCACGCGCGCGTCGAGCTGCTCGGACGTCGAGCGGATCTTCAACCGCGTCCCGTCCTCAGCCTCAACCGCGATCTCGACGTGGTCGCCGACCTTGCCCGCCAGCGCATGCTTCAGGAGGTACGTCGTCACGTCTGCCTTCTCGGCCATGCCAGCTCCTTCCCGTTCGCCGCGGGCAACGCCGCACCGCTCGCTTCGTCGGTGCGGCAGAACCTCGCGGCACCGTGCATGGCGCACGGCCTCCACGGGGCCGGCACGCGATCCGCTCGGCCGTTCGTCACAAGGCCAAGCTATGACATTTCTGCAACCCAGGATTGATCGCAGCCGCGAAACTCAATCGCGCGCAATGCGTATTGGGATGTGCTCGGAACAGCAGCGACGCTGGTCGAGTCGTCTCCAACCTGAAAGCGAATGCCAGAATGACCCCCATCCATGCGCCGAAGCTCGCGACCAGCGGCGACCGATCGATCGGAAGCCGCATCGCGGCGTATCGGACCGCTCAAGGTCTGAGCCAGACCGCGCTCGGGCAGGCTCTCGGGGTCACGTTCCAGCAGGTCCAGAAATACGAGAAGGGACGCAACCGAGTCGGTGCCGCCCGGCTCCAGGCGATCGCGGATTTCTTGGGCGTCCCGGTCTCGACCTTCTTCGACGCTCCGGCAGAGATCGGCGATGGCCGCGATTCGATTCAGCAACTGTTGCAGGATTCCGAGGTGATGGACCTGATCAGGACGTTTGCCGGCATCTCCGACAAGGCGACGCGCCAAGGTGTCCTTGCCATCGTCAAATCCGCCGCAACCCTCGACGCCGAATTCACGAAGAGGGTGGATTCAGCGATCGTCGATTGAATGCGCGACCGATGGCGCCGCGCGCGAGGTCAGTCATCGACCGGGGCCGCCTGTGATGCCCTGAAGAGAAAGAGCGGGCTCGGGAGCGACTGAACGTATCGCGACATTATTGGTAAAATTGTTTTTTCGGGCGCCGAAAAGATAATTTGACGTCGTGATACCGATTTAATGCCGTATGCGCCGAGTGCATGGCGAAGTGTTGCGATGGACAGATGAGTGCGTCCGGGGGCGGAATTATAAAAGAAGAACTGGCCTTTGCTCGCATTATGTTGCGTTGCAAAATGCACATGTCGCAACGCACAAATTCTGTGGTTCAATCTCTCGGTCGGTCGGCTCTGCAAGCGACCCAACCGGAGATCCGTCATGCGCTTCACCCACGCCCTCGCCCTCATCGCGTTCGCCTCGGCATCCGTCTCCGCCGGCGCGGCGATGGCCGACGAGTCCTTGAACCTCACCCCGCCGCTCTACCGCGAGCAGGCCCGGACGTCTCAGCAGACGCGTTCCGTCAGCGATATGACCACGACGCCTCAGCCCGTGGCCGCCACGAAGCCGGTCGCGCCGCGCCGCGTCGTCGAGGTGGTCGCCGAGGCCGTGCCCGCTCGCTGAGTCCGCGCTCCCGTGACGTCACGATCTGCGTTCGGCGGCCCGCCCGCCGGCGCAGCCGATACGGCCGCCGGCGGATCGCGATCGCGGATCGGTGAGCCGAGGCGCGCCGCCGATGACCGTGACGCGCATCGCGACATCCCCGAACGCCGCACAGACGGCGTCTCGATTTCGACCTGAACCACCCTGTCGTGCGCAGCCTGTCTCCTCGTGACGGAGGCCGCACGATGAGCGAGACCGAATCATCGAGCCTTGGGCGATCGGATCTTCTGCAGCGGCAGTCGGATCGACGACGAAATCGCTGATCGTCGCGCTGACTGTCAGCTCGCGCACCGAGGCCACGCGGGAAGCGAACCCACCACACGACGTCGGCTCGGGCGTCGACCGGGCGGGAGGTCGTCGATCCGCATCGCCTACGGTACCGAGGACGACATCGAGACGGTGCCCGGCCAGCCGCGCTATCCCCGATGCATCATCGCGGACGAACGCACGGCCCTCGCATGGTCACCCGAGAGGTGGCGCGCGCGTGCATCATCATCCCGAGCGGGCGGCATCACGGCTCTTCGCCTCGCTGAGCGATGTCGCGGATTTCTCGTCACCACCGATCCCGCGACCATCAGGGCGGCGGAGGCAGGGTTTTTGAGATTCCGAGGCGTCGGCACCCGGAAGGGTGCGACCAACCGGCAAGGCGCGAACGCACGACGGACCGAAGCGGGCGACCGGGGTCGGTGCCGCGTCCTCGGGAGCCGCCAACACCCCGGATGCGGCCGGCGAGGCGATCCCGACGCGGGATGCCGGGGCGAAATGTCCGTGCCGAGCACCGGACCGAAGCCGGTGGCACTTTGGAGCTTATCCAGCCTGCCGGAGTTGCCCTGGGCATTCCGCTTCCGACAGACGGCCTTCGGGCGCGTCGTCGCCCCCCGCAACAGGTTCGGAGACCATGATGGCACCGCCTGGAGAATTCGACATGAGCCGACGAGACGTGGTCGCCAGCGCGACCGCCGCCGCGGCCCTTTCCACCCTTCCCGCGGGCGCCCGCGCCGACGCTGCGTCCGGCGACCGCCCTGTCCTGGCGCGGGTGTGGTTCACGATCAACGGCCAGCGGCGCGAGCTCGAGCTCGACACCCGCACCAGCCTGCTCGATGCGGCGCGCGAGCATCTGCACCTGACCGGCTCGAAGAAGGGCTGCGACC
>NZ_JAKSYR010000147.1:0-21805 GCF_022829705.1 Methylobacterium sp. E-025 | reverse complement strand
GGTCGCAGCCCTTCTTCGAGCCGGTCAGGTGCAGATGCTCGCGCGCCGCATCGAGCAGGCTGGTGCGGGTGTCGAGCTCGAGCTCGCGCCGCTGGCCGTTGATCGTGAACCACACCCGCGCCAGGACAGGGCGGTCGCCGGGCCCGGGATCGGCTCTCGCGGCCGGCGGCATCGACGCCATGGCCGCGCAGGCGGTGGTTCCTGCCATCAGGTCTCTCCGGTTCAATCCAGGCTCGCGCACGGGCTGCATGATGTCTCCGCACCGTCGGTGGGTGTCGCCCGACCGTGACGGCGACGGCTCGGTCGCGCCGCCGTCCCGGGCCATGCGGAAGATCTAGGGGCTGCCGAGCGCCGCGATTAGGCACTAGGTTCCACTTGAGGCCATGCCCTGGGGTTATGAATGCTGCGGGAGAACCTGAACGACCTCGTCGCCTTCGCGGCGGTGGCGCGGGAGGGCAGCTTCACCCGGGCCGCCGCCCGGTCCGGCGTGACGCAGCCGGTGCTGAGCCGCGCCGTCCGGGCGCTGGAGGAGCGCCTCGGCGTCCGCCTCCTGGCGCGAACCACCCGCGCCGTCGTGCCGACCGAGGCCGGCGAACGCCTGCTGCGGATCGTGGGGCCGCAACTGGACGGCATCGCGGCCGACCTGTCCGCACTCACCGCGCTGCGCGACAAGCCGGCCGGGACCATCCGGATCACGTCCGGCGAGCACGCGGCCGCCTCCATCCTGTGGCCGGCTCTGGAACGGCTCCTGCCGGCCTACCCGGATATCACCGTCGACGTGATCACCGAGAACGCCCTGACCGACATCGTCTCCGAGCGCTTCGACGCGGGAATCCGCATGGGGGATCAGGTCGAGAAGGACATGATCGCGGTCCGGATCGGGCCCGCCCTGCGCATGGCCGTGGTCGCGACGCCCGCCTATTTCGCGGCGCGCCCACGACCGCGCGCGCCCCAGGACCTGACCGCCCACGCCTGCATCAACCTGCATCTTGCCAGCTACGGCGGCCGCTACGCCTGGGAGTTCGAGAAGGGCGGCCGCGAGCTGAGGGTCCGGGTGGACGGCCCCCTCGCGTTCAGCAGCGTGTTCCTGGCCAGGACGGCAGCCCTGGCTGGGCTCGGCGTCGCCTGCATGCCCGACGACCTCGTCCGGGCGGACATCGCCGCGGGCCGGCTCGTGCGGGTGCTCGCCGACTGGTGCGCGCCCTTCGCCGGCTACCACCTGTACTATCCGAGCCGCCGCCAGGCCTCGCCGGCCTTCGCCGTGCTGGTGGACGCCCTGCGATATCCCGGCGTCGGAAAGCCGGCGCCGTCCGCGTGAGCCGGCCAGCAGCCTCCGCGCGGTTCGCGCGGCGGTGGCGTTCGGCCGGGTCGACGTCCTGGGGTCGAACGCGGGCATCCGGAAGGATGCGGCGGTCGCGGACCTGTCGCCGGATGACCGGTCCGCGGTGATCGACGTCAATCCCACCGGGCAAGTCCCCTGCAGGCGCGGGGCCTTGCGCCGTTTCCGTGCGCAGCCACGCGGCGGACGGACGGCCCGAAGCGGGGCGCCATCGTCGCGATCCGGATCGTGTGACGGGGACGACGCTGTTCGTCGGCGACGGCCTGTCGCTCGACCCCGGGTTCCGCGGCGACGGCCGAGCCGCCGCACGTCGCTTCCGGCGGCGCGATGCCGACCTCGGCCTTCGGGGCCCCCCGGGATCCGAGACGCCGTCGCAAAGGATCACGCCCGGCACCGAAGCGTCTCGCGTCGCCCGGGTTCGGCGCGCACCGAGATCCCGGCGTCGGCCCGATCACGGCCGGTGCCCGGCCGCCTCCGAGGCCGCGTAGCGGGTCCGGGCCGCGGCGACGGCCGCGTGGTTGCGTTCCGCCCAGGCGACGAGCGCCGCCAGCGGCTCCAGCATCGAATGCCCGAGCGCGTCGAGGCGATACTCCACGCTGGGCGGCTTGGTCGGGAAGACGTGCCGGGTGACGAAGCTGTCGCGTTCCAGCTCGCGCAGCGTCTGGGTCAGCATGCGCTTCGAGATGTCGGGCACGGCCCGGCCGAGGGCGCTGAACCGCCGCGGGCCGCCGGCCAGCACGAGCAGCACCAGCGTCGTCCACTTGTCGCCGAGGCGATCCAGCACGTCGCGCACCGGGCAGAGCGAAGGATCGACGGCCGTGGCCTGCCACTCCGCGAACCGCCGCACCAGTTCCGCCTGCTGGCTCATCGCCCGGTTCCCGCGAGGTTACCCTGTCCCAAAATACTGCCTCCTTATGCGCCGCCGAGGTCTCGAATAGGAAGCATGTATCGCAACCGAACCTTCGTGGACTGCGCCCATGACCTCTGCTCATCCCCGCATCGGCATCACCGGCGCATCCGGGCGCCTCGGGCGCCTCGTCGTCGAGGCCCTGCTGCGCAGCGTGCCGGCCTCCCGGATCGTGGCCGGCCTGCGCAACCCCGACGACGACGGCGCCAAGGCGCTCCGGGCCCTCGACGTCGAGGTGCGGCAGGTCGACTACGAGAGGACCGACACCCTGGACCGAGCCTTCGCGGGCATCGAGCGCCTGCTGCTCATCTCCTCCAACGAGTTCGGCAAGCGCGTGGACCAGCATCGGAACGTCATCGAGGCGGCCAAGCGGGCGGGCGTCCGCCGCATCGCCTACACCAGCGTCCTGCACGCTGACACGTCCCCGCCCAAGCTCACCGACGAGCATCGGCGGACGGAGCTCGTCCTCGCGGCATCCGGCGTGCCCTTCGTCATCCTGCGCAACGGCTGGTACACGGAGAACTACGCCGCCTCGATCCCGATGGCGCTCGAGCACGGCACCCTCTTCGGCAGCGCGGGCCAGGGGCGGATCTCGTCCGCGGCGCGGGCCGACTACGCCGACGCGGCCGCGGCCGTGCTGACGGCCGCCGAGGTGGAGAACGGCCGCATCTACGAACTGGCGGGCGACGACGCCTACACGCTGGAGCAGTTCGCAGCCGAGGTCGCGAAGGTGTCGGGCCGGCCGGTGGTCTACAGGAACCTGCCCGAGGCCGAGTACGAGGGCGTCCTGCTGAAGGCCGGCCTGCCGAAGGACCTGGCGGCCTTCGTCGCCGCCTCCGACTCCGTCGTGGCGGAGGGTGCGCTGTTCGAGGACGGCCGCGACCTGAGCAGGCTGATCGGCCGACCCACGAAACCGATGCGCGAGACCGTGGCCGCCGGCGAGCACTGAGCCCCGAGCGCGAGCCCGGCCCGCGCACGTCGCAGGGTCCGGCATCCGCCGCGCCTCGCGCTTGCCCCGACGCCGGGCCACGAACAGGAACCCTCCGGCATGCCGACCTTCGTCGAGATGGATCGGTCGGTGACCGTGGCCGAGCAGCCCGCAGAGGAGAGCGGCGCGACGATCGGGGCCGAGCCGGGCGGCGTCGCGCCGGCACGCGCGATCGCCACCGTCGGGCTCGTCGGCGGGACCTCCGGCCCACGCTGGCCGCGCGCCGGACGGGCGTTAGATGCCGGAATGCGCACGCGGCGATGCGCCGGACTCCATGAATGGCGCGGGAGAACCTGAACGACCTGCTCGCCTTCGTCGCGGTCGCGCGCGCGCGGAGCTTCACCCGGGCGGCGGCGCAGCTCGGCCTGTCGCAGCCCGCGCTCAGCCAGACCATCCGCGGGCTCGAGGCGCGTTTGGGCCTGAGGCTGCTGACGCGCACCACGCGCAGCGTCGCGCCGACCGAGGCGGGCGAGCGGCTGATCCGGTCCGTCGGGCCCCGGCTCGCGGAGATCGAGGCCGGCCTGGTCGCGGTGACGGACCTGCGCGAGACGCCGGCCGGCACCGTGCGGATCAACGCCGACGAGCACGCGGTCGCGGCGGTGCTGTGGCCGGCGCTGCGGAGGGTGCTGCCCGGGTACCCGGACATCCAGGTGGAGCTGGTCACCGACTTCGCCCTGACCGACATCGTCGCCGGGCGCTTCGACGCCGGGGTGCGGCTCGGCGAGGTGGTGGCCAAGGACATGGTCTCCGTCCCGATCGGGCCGGACATGCGCATGGCGGCGGTCGCCGCGCCGGCCTACCTCGCGCGCCGGCCTGCGCCGCGGACGCCGCAGGACCTGACCGGCCACGCCTGCATCAACCTGCGCCTGCCGACCCATGGCGGCCTGTACGCCTGGGAGTTCGCGGCCGACGGGCGCGAGGTCCGGGTTCGCGTGGACGGGCAGGTCGTGTTCAACACGGTGAGCATGATCCTGCGCGCCGCCCTGGACGGGTTCGGCATCGCCTACCTGCCGCAGGATCAGGTGCAGCCCCATCTCGACAGCGCGGCGCTGACCTGGGTGCTGAAGGATTGGAGCCCGCCCTTCCCGGGCTACCACCTGTACTATCCGAGCCGCAGGCAGCCCGCGGCGGCGCTCGCGGTGCTGATCGAGGCCCTGCGCTACCGAGGCTGACCGATGCGGGATCCGCGCCGGGGGGGCCGGGGCCGCGCACGCCGTGGCCACGCGTGCGTGAGCGCCCGATCCGCCCCGCCGGCCCGCGTCAGGCGCCGGCGGGATCGGGATAGCCGGTCAGGTCCGGCTCCTTGGCGCGGCCGGTGGACAGCTTCGAGGCCAGGCGGCGGAGGCCCGGCCGGCTGGCGATGCGCAGCACGCGGTGGAGCAGGCTGATGCCGAGCCGGCTGTTCGGGTTCATCAGCTTCGGCGCGATCTTGGGCACGCCCTGCCCGTCCTCGACCATCGGGCGCATGGCGCGCTCGTAGGCGGCGAAGGCCGCGGCGACGTTGTCGCCGCGGGCGAGCTCGGCGGCGAGGACGTAGGCGCCGGTGACGGCCAGCGTCGTGCCGATGCCGGCGAGCGGCGTGGCGCACCAGGCCGCGTCGCCGGTCACCGCCACGCGGCCGCTGGACCAGCGCCGCATCCGCACCTGGCGCAGGACGTCGAAGTAGAAGTCCGCGGTAGCCTCCATCCCGGAAAGGACGCGCGCCGCCTGCCAGCCCGCATCGGAGAAGCGCTGCCGCAGGTAGGCCTTCTGCCGGTCGGCGCCCCAATCCTGCTCGCCGCCCGGCGGCTGCCGCAGAGTGAGCATCGCGCGGGTGGTGCCGTGCTGGTCGGGGCGCAGGGAGATGCCGCGGCCGCCGGGCGCGTTGAACCACCGCCACATCCGGTCGTCGTCCGCGGTCCGCGGGATGGTGAAGTAGGCGATGGCGAGATCCATCCAGCGCGGGTCGGCCTCGCCGGGGAACACGAGCTCGCGCGTCGTCGAGCCGACGCCCTCGGCGACGAGGACGGCGTCGTAGCGCTCGCTCGCCCCGGAGGCGAAGGTCACCGTCGCGGCCTCCGCCCCGTCGTCGATCCGGATCACGCGATCCCCGAAGCGGTAGGTCGCGCGCTCCCGGGCCGGCTCGTAGAGGAGCCGCGCGAGGTCGCCGCGCAGGATCTCCATCTCGGCGGTGGGGCCGTCGCCGAGGCTGGCATCCATCGTGAAGGCCGCGACCGCCCGGCCCCGCCCGTCGACCCAGGCGGTGCCCTGCTCGCCGGTGCCCCGGGCGAGCGCCGCCTGCTCCAGGCCCATGCGGCGCAGGACCTCGCGCCCGACCCCGCGGACGTCGACGTTCTGGCCGCCGTCGCGGAAGCCCGGCGCCCGCTCGACGACGGTGACGTCGAAGCCGTGGCGGCCGAGCCACCAGGCCGCTGTGTTTCCGGCGACGCTCGCGCCGGTGATGAGGATGCGACGGGGCATGCGGGACGGGTCTCCGGGTGATCCGGCCCGCGCGGAGCCGGTCGCGGCCACGCCGCGCGGCAGGATCTGCGCGAGCGCCGTGATCGAGGGGGCGGGGCGCGCGCGTCAGGCCCCCGGCAAGGCCGCCCGGGTGACCGCCCGGCGCAGGGTGCGGGACAGGTCCTCGACCGAGTACGGCTTCTTCAGGAGCGGGAAGCCGTGGGTGCCCTGCTCGGCGAGCACGTGGCTGTAGCCGGAGGCGAGGACGACCGGCAGGCCGGTGTGGCGGTGGCGGATCTCCCGCGCCATGTCGATGCCGTTCATCCCGGGCATCACCACGTCGGAGAACACCACGTCGAAGCGCGGCGACGCGGACAGGACGGCGAGGGCCTCCTCGGCGCTCATCGCCCACACGGTCTCGTAGCCGAGCTCGCGCAGGGCCTGGGTGGCGAAGGAGCCGACCTCCTGGTTGTCCTCGACCACGAGGACGCGGGTGCCGTGCCCGTCGGCCAGGGGCTCGGGCTCGCCGTCCTCCTCGATCGCCACGGATCGCCCGACCTCGCGGGGCAGGTAGAGCGTGAAGGTGGTGCCCCGGCCGAGCGTGCTCTCGACCAGCACCTCGCCGCCCGACTGCTTGGCGAAGCCGAACACCTGCGACAGGCCGAGCCCGGTGCCCTGGCCGACGCCCTTGGTGGTGTAGAACGGCTCGAAGATCCGATCGAGATCGGCCGCCGCGATGCCGGTCCCGGTGTCGCGGACCGAGACGGCGACGAAGTCGCCGGGGATGCGGGGATGGGCCCGCACCGCCGGGATCGCCGAGGCGCGGCGCACGCCGATGTCGAGGCGGCCCTCGCCGTCCATGGCGTCGCGCGCGTTGATGGCCATGTTCACCAGGGCCGTGTCGAACTGGCTCGGGTCGGCGTCGATCAGGTAGGGCACCTCGTTCCCGCGACCGTCCCGGTTCGCGGCCACGTCGGTGACGACCCGGATGCGGGCGCCGGTGAGCGTGCCGACCATGTCGGCGACCGAGGCGACGCTGCGGCCGACGTCGAACACCTCCGGGGTCAGGGATTGGCGCCGGGCGAAGGCGAGGAGCTGGCCGGTGAGCTTGGCGGCGCGGGTGACGGTGTCGGAGATCGCGCCGATGTAGCGCTGCCGGCGCTCCTCCGGCAGGTCGGGGCGCTTGAGCAGGTCGGTCGAGGACCGGATCACCGTCAGCAGGTTGTTGAAGTCGTGCGCGACGCCGCCGGTGAGCTGGCCGACCGCTTCCAGCTTCTGCGACTGCCGGAGCTGCTCCTCCAGGGCGCGGCGCTCGGTGACGTCGCGGCCGGCGGCGTAGAAGTGGTCCTCCTGCGGGATGGCGTTCCACGACACCCAGCGGAAGTCGCCGTCCGCCGTAAGCATGCGCACGTCGAGGCTGTCGAGGACCTGGCCTTCCCGCAGCAGCTCGAACGCCGCGGTCGCGGCCGCCCTGTCCTCGGGGTGGACGTAGTCGCTGAAGGACGTGCGCACGAGATCGAAGGCCGACCAGCCCAGCATCTCGTGCCAGGCCGGGTTGACCGAGCGGTAGAGGCCGTCGAAGCCGCAGACCACGAGGAGGTCGCGGCTCGCCCGCCACACCAGGTCGCGCTCCGTGGTCCGGTCGCGGGCGGTGTCGCGCAGCACGCTCTCGGCCTTCTGCCGGTCGGTGACGTCGTTAAACAGCAGGGCGACCCGGTGCTGCACCGGATCGCCGATGCGCAGGGCCTGGACCTCGAACCAGCGCCCGAGCGCGACGACGCCGCTCTCGAAGCGGACGGCCCGGCCCGTCATCGCGACCTGCCCGTAGGTGTCGAGCCAGCTGCGCTCGAGGTCGGGCACCACCTCGCTCACCCACTTGCCGACCACGTCGTCGAGGCCGGTGTGGCGCGAGAAGGCCGGATTCGCCTCGACGAAGCGGTAGTCGACCGCGCGGCTGTCGGCGTCGAACCGGAGCTCGATGACGCAGAAGCCGGCGTCGAGGGCGTTGAACAGGGTGCGGTAGCGCGCCTCGCTCTCGGCGAGCATGCCCTCCTCGGTCCGGAACCGGGTGACGTCGAGCTGGCTGGCGAAGAAGTAGCGCAGGTGGCCCTCGGCGGTGAAGACCGGGCTGACGTAGAGCTCGTTGCGGAAGGTGGACCCGTCGCGGCGGTAGTTCAGGATCTCGACGACCACGTCGCGGCGCGCGGCGATGGCGTCGCGCACCTTGGCGATGTCCGCCGGATCGGTGTCCGGCCCCTGCAGGAAGCGGCAGTTGCGGCCGATCAGCTCGTCGGCCGAGTAGCCGCACAGGGCCTGGAACGCCCGGTTGGCGAACACGATCGGGTTGTCCGGCAGGTTCGGGTCGGTGACGATCTGCGGCATGCGGGTCTTCTCCGCCGCCGTGAACAGCAGGTCGACATCCGCCCCGGACGTGCGCTGGCCGGAATCCGGGAGCCTGACATGCGACGCGTTCCGCTCGCGCAGGCGCGCGACCTCGGCCTCGAGCCTCCGATTCTCGCTGCGCAGCCGCTCGATCTCGTCGTCCATGCCGTCCGTTTCCATGGGGCATGGTCGCCACCATCATGCCCGTCCGAGAACGGCTTTCGGCGACGGAAGCTCCCATGCGGGTGCCCGCGGCGCCGACGGGCCTTCATGCTCCACGCGGTCGCCTCCGGTCAACGCGGATGGCGGAGCAAGATCCCGGCCGGGACCCCGGCACCGGGCCGGAACTCGCGCTCCCGCGCTCCCGCGCTCCCGCGCGAGGCCGGAGCCTTCACCGGTACGCTGGTTCAACGACACTGTGACATGTCGAACCACCACCGATGTTGGAACGCGGTGCGGCCGAGGTCGTTTTCAGAGCCATACTCACCCAGACAGGAGATCTTGGATGCGCAAGCTCGCACTCGCTTCCACCGCACTGCTCGGGCTCGGCATGCTGGCATCGGCCCCCGCCGAGGCCCGCGGCTGGGGTTACGGCGGCGGCTACGGCCACGGCGGCTTCGGTCACGGCGGCTACGGCTATCGCGGCGTCGGCTTCCGCGGCGGATACGGACGCGGCTACGGCTATCGCCGCGGCATCGGCCCGGGCGCCGCGATCGGCCTCGGCATCGCCGGCCTCGCCGCCGGCGCGATCGTGGCGAATTCCTACGGCGGCTACGGCGGCTACGGCTACGGCCGCCCGGTGGGCTACTACGGCGGCTACGGCTACGCGCCGGCCTACGGATACGCCCCCGCCTACGGCTACGGCTACCCGGCCTACGGCTACGGCTACTGAGGCGCCGGTCGCGGGCGCCGTTGCGCTCGCGACGCGACGTGTCCTCGACGAAGGGCGCCCGACTCACCGTCGGGCGCCCTTTTTCCGTTGAACGGCTCGCGCACCTCCGGGACGCGCGGAGCACCGCAGCGGACCGCTTTCGTTCAGGCCGAGCCCTCGATCAGGCCGCGGATGCGGGTCGCGAGCGCCTCCAGGGCGAAGGGCTTCACCAGCACCTCCATGCCGGGCGCGAGGTGGCCGTGGTTGAGCGCGGCGTTCTCCGCGTAGCCGGTGATGAACAGCACCTTAAGGCCGGGCCGCGCGGTCTTCGCCG
This sequence comes from Methylobacterium sp. E-025, assembly GCF_022829705.1. Taxonomy (NCBI): domain Bacteria; kingdom Pseudomonadati; phylum Pseudomonadota; class Alphaproteobacteria; order Hyphomicrobiales; family Methylobacteriaceae; genus Methylobacterium; species Methylobacterium sp. E-025. The sequence continues at coordinate 12,545 of NZ_JAKSYR010000147.1, read as the reverse complement.
CGTCGGCCATCTGCCGCCCGTTCATCCCGCCGGGCAGCCCGACATCGGTCACCAGCAGGTCGATGCGCACGTCCGACTGCAGCACCTTGAGGCCGGAGGCGCCGTCCGCCGCCTCGATCGCCGCGTAGCCCAGATCCTCCAGCACCTCGGTCACGAGCATCCGCACCGTCGGCTCGTCGTCGACCACCAGCACCGTCTCGCCGAGCTTGGCCCGCGCGGCGTCCGACAGGTCGGGCACCGCCTCGACCGCCTCGGCCTCGCCGAGGTGGCGGGGCAGGTAGATGCAGACCATCGTGCCCTTGCCGGGCTCGGAGTAGATCCGCACCTGCCCGCCCGACTGCTTGGCGAAGCCGTAGATCATGCTCAGGCCGAGCCCCGTGCCCTCGCCCATCGGCTTGGTCGTGAAGAACGGGTCGAACGCCTTCGCCGCCACGTCCGGCGCCATGCCGGTGCCGTTGTCGGAGACGCAGAGCGCGACGTACTGCCCCGGCTCGAGGTCGCGCTCGCGGGCGGCGCGCCGGTCGAGCCAGCGGTTGCTGGTCTCGACCACGATGCGGCCGCCCTCCGGCATCGCGTCGCGGGCGTTGATGCAGAGGTTGAGCAGGGCGTTCTCGAGCTGGCTCGGGTCGACCAGGGTCGGCCAGAGCCCGGCGGCGCCGACCACCTCGACCGACACGCCCGGCCCGACGGTGTGGCGCACCAGGTCCTCCATGCCCTCGACCAGACGGTTCACGTCCGTCGGCTTGGGGGCCAGGGTCTGCCGGCGGGAGAAGGCGAGCAGGCGGTGGGTCAGGGCGGCGGCGCGGCGTGCCGCCCCTTGCGCGGCGCCGATGTAGCGGTCGAGCTCGCCCATCCGGCCCTGCAGCATGCGGGTCTGTATCAGCTCCAGGGAGCCGACGATGCCCGCGAGCATGTTGTTGAAGTCGTGCGCGAGGCCGCCGGTGAGCTGCCCGACCGCTTCCATCTTCTGCGACTGGCGCAGCGCCTCTTCGGTCCGCGCCAGCGCCTCGGCCTGGGCGTTGGCGGCGCTGACGTCACGCACGGTGGCGTAGATCAGGCCGCCGTTCGGGACCGCGTTCCAGGAGAGCCAGCGCCAGCCGCCGTCGCGATGGCGGTAGCGGTTCTCGAACGACAGCTGGGCGTCGCCCCGCGCCAGGCCGGCCGCGGCCGCCTCGGTGACGGCCCGGTCGTCGGGGTGGACCAGGTCCAGGAACGGGCCGGCCTTCATCTCGGCCTCGGTCCAGCCGAGCGTCGCGGCCCAGGCCGGGTTGAGGCTGACGAAGCGGCCTTCGAAGTTCGCGACGCAGAGCAGGTCGGACGACGCCTTCCAGATCATGTCGCGCTCCGCGGTGCGGGCGGCGACCTGCCGCTCGAGCTCCTCGGCCTGGCGCCGCCGCTCGTCGATGTCGGTGTGGGTGCCGACCCACTGGGTCAGAGCGCCGGCGGCGTCCCGCACCGGCTGCGCCCGCGCCAGGAACCAGCGGTAGCCGCCGCCGCCGCGGATGCGGAACTCGACCTCGTAGGGCTCGCCCGTGGCGACCGAGCGGTCCCAACCGGCGCGCGCCGCCGGCAGGTCGTCGGGATGGATCAGGTCGGACCAGGTCGCGGCCGCGTTCAGCGCCCCCGGCGCCGCGCCGGTATAGGCGTAGGCCTGGCCGTTGAACCAATGCAGCGTGCCGTCCGGGCGTGCGCCCCAGACCTGGTTCGGCACGGCCTCGGCGAAGGCCCGGAACTGCGCCTCGCTGGCCTGGAGGTCCGCCTCCGCGCGCCGGCGGCCGGTGACGTCCCGGAACAGCACCGAGACCTGGCGCCGGCTCGCCGGCTCGATCCGGGCGGCCGAGACCTCGATGTGGCGGCCCGCGCGCGGGAACGGGCGCTCGAACCGGATCGACTCCCCCGTGCGCAGGACGCCGCCGTAGAGCGCGAGCCAGCCCTCGGCCTCGTCCGGCGCGAGGTCGCGCAGGGTCCACCCGACGATGCCGGCGATCCCGGTCTGGCGCTCGTAGCCCTGGTTGGCGACGATGTGGACGTAGTCGCTCGCCGGACCGTGCGGCCCGTCGATGAACTCGATGATGCAGAAGCCGTCGTCGACCGCCTCGAACAGCGCCGTGTAGCGCTCCTCGGTCTCGCGGCGGCCGGTGGCGTCGACCATCGTCCCGAGCGCCCGGAAGGCCCGGCCCCGGCCGTCGAACAGGCCGCGCCCCTTGGCCGACACCCATCGCACCGTGCCGTCGGCCTTGGAGACGACGCGGAACTCGGCCTCGAACGGCGCGCGCCGCTCCGGATCGAGGGCGGCGGCGAGCGCCGCCAGCACCGCCTCCCGGTCGTCCGGGTGGAGGCCGTCGCGAAGCGTCGCGCGATCGCACGCGGCGTCCGGGGCGAGGCCGAACAGCTCGCGGGTGCGCTCGGACAGGGTCAGCGCGTCGGCGGCCACGTCGAGGTCGAAGGTGCCGATCTCGGCCGCCTCGGTCGCCAGCCGCAGCGCCATCTCGCTGAACTGCAGGCGCTCGGCGTCGGTGGCGCGGGCCGCCGACAGGGCGGCGTTCTCGCCGCGCAGAGCCGCGAGCTGCAGCACGTCGGCGGTGACGTCGTACTGGCTGGCGAAGAAGTACGCGACCTCGCCGGCGGCGTCCTTCACCGGGGCCAGCAGAAGCTGGTTCCAGAAGGTCGTGCCGTCCTTGCGGTAGTTGAGGAGCGCGACCTCGATCGGTTGCCGGGCGGCGATCGCCGCGCGCACCCGGGCGACGTCGTCCCGGTCGGTGTCGGGCCCCTGGAGGAAGCGGCAGTTCCGCCCGATGATCTCCTCGGAGGCATAGCCGGTCAGGCGGCTGAAGGCCGCGTTGACGAAGAGGATCGGGTTGTCGGGCCGGCGCGGGTCCGTGAGGATCATCGGCATGCGCGTGGCCCGCACCGCCGCCGCGAACGGGTCGGTGACGTCCGCCCCGCCGGCGATCTCGGAGAGGATGCGGTGGGTCTCGCGGCGGACGCGGCTCGCCTCGGTCTCGGCCGGCATGGGCTGATGCGGTGCTGTGGTCACGCCGGGCCGTCTAGCAGGAGCGCCATGGGGTCTGAACCGCGATTCAGGTCGGGCTGGTGCGCGCGTGTCTCGGATCGGCGACCGGGAACGGCATCGATCCGCCCCGAAGGCGGGCCCGGCCGGTCATCGGGTCGGCACGACCATCCGGAACCGCAGCCCGGCCGCGTCGATGGTACGGTCGAACCGCCCCGCCAGGCTGCGCTCGATGGTCTGCTTGAGCAGGCGGGACCCGAACCCGGTCCCGTCGGCCTTGGGCGTCCCGGACGGCGCGCCGCCCTCGGTCCAGTCCAGCGTCAGCGCGCGGTCGGCGACGCGACCGACCAGCCTGAGCGTGCCGCCGCCGGCCAGCGCCCCGTACTTGGCGGAGTTGGTGGCGAGCTCGTGGACGATCATCGCGTAGTCGTTGACCTTGTCGGGCGGCGCCACCGCCGCGTCCGGGATGTCCACGGCGATGTTGGCGCCGTTCAGGTACGGCGCCAGGATGCGCTCGGCGAGGTCCCGCAGCCGCACGTCGCCCCGGTCGGCCCGGTTCGACCGCGTCGCCAGGGCGGTCGCCTCGTGCAGCACCCCGAAGCGCTGCGACAGGTCCTCGGCGAAGTGCGGCGTCGACGTGGCCTCGCGGGCGACGATGGCGGTGAGCGCGCGGGCGACCGTGAACATGTTCGAGACGCGGTGCGCCAGCTCGGCGGTCAGCAGCCGCTCGGCATCCTCCGCCCGCTTGCGGTCGGTGATGTCGAGGAAGATGGCCTGGACCCACTCCCCGACCCGGCCGGCCTCGCCGCCGACGCCGCGCGCCGAGATCCAGCGGGCGTCGGCGCCGTCGCCGATGCGGAAGTCGAAGCTGTAGGCCTGCGGATCGGTGGCGCTCGCCGCCCAGTCCCGCATCATGCCCGGGCGGTCCTCGGCGTTCACTTTCGCGAACAGCACGTCGATGCCCACCACCGGCTCGGTCGTGTCCCAGAACGCGCGGCAGAGGCCGTCGAGCTGGGCGAGCCGCCGCTCCGGCGACCACGCCCACAGGCCGACGCCGCCCCGGTGGATCGCGGCGGTGAAGCTGGCGAGCGTCCACCCGTCACCGGTGGGATCCGTGTCCTGAGCCATCCGTCCTTCCGAAACCAAACCCCGACCCGCGCGGACGGCGCGGCGCCGCCCCCACGCGAGGGAACTCACCGGGGGCGCCTTTGCTCCGAATCCGGGCGCGCCGGCCCGGGCGGGGCCCGCCGGGCGGCATCAAGAAGACGCGAGCGCCGCCCGGGGGGCGGCGCTCAGCCTTCGGCCTGCTCCACGAAGCGGCGGATGAGCCAGCGCCCCGCCGGGCCGGGCGGGCGGTCGGTGCGGTGGATCGCGGTGAGCGGGAGCAGGCGGCGCGTCGCCTCCGGCAGCTTCAGCGCCACGAGACGCCCCGCCTCGAGGTCGGCGCGCGCCAGGTGCGCGGGCATGCTGCCCCAGCCGATCCCGGCCAGCAGCAGGGTGTGCTTGGAGCTCATGTCGGAGAGCCGCCAGGTCCGCGGCGCGATCACCCCGAATTCCTGGCCTTCCGACAGGGGAGAGCGGTCGGAGATCACCAGCTGCACGTGCTCGCGCGCCAGGCCCGACACCGACCCGTCGGCGGCGGCCAGGGGATGGGAGGGCGCGGCGACCGCTACCATCTCGACCTCGCCGACGGAGACCAGCTCGAGCGGGTCGGTCTCCCGCTGCCAGGTCTCGACCCCGATGCCGATCGCCGCCCGGCCGTCGATCACGTGCTGCTGCACCGCGCCGAGCGCCTCGACGTTCAGGCGCAGGGCCACCGAGGGATACCGCGCCTGGAACGCCTTGAGCGCATCGACGAGCCGCGGCCCCGGCATCAGCAGGGTGACGACGAGGCTGACCTCCGCCTCGAGCCCGCTCAGCAATCCGCCGACCTTGGCGCGCAGGGCGTCGACGCCGTGGGCGACGATGCGCGCCTCCGCCAGCACCGCGCGCCCGGCCTCGGTCAATTGTGGCCGTCGCGTCGCGTCGCGGTCGAACAGCGGCAGGCCGAGCTGCTGCTCGAGATTGGCCACCGCGTAGCTGATCACCGAGGTGGCCCGGTTGAGGCGACGGCCCGCCGCGGCGAAGCTCCCGGCCTCGACCACCGCGAGGAAGACCCCGAGCTGGTCCAGCGTCGGTGTTCCGGGGCCGCGCATGCCGGGATCCTCGAACGATCGGGGCGCGTCCGGCCCCGGCGATCCGGCAAGCAAGGTCGGCGCCGCCGGGTCAGCGGCGGGCGGGCTTGTGCGCCTGGATGCGGCCGACCGAGCCGGTGACCATCGCATCGTAGGCGCTCGGCGCGGCCTGGCCGACGCCGCGCTCGACGGGGCGGCCGGAGACCGTGCCGGGCGCGGTCTCGGTGGGGATGCCGGCCGGCGCGGTGTAGCTCTGCGCGACCGCGGCGGCGGGCAGGGCGGCCGCCAGGGAGAGGGCGAGAACCGAAACCTTGAGGATGCTGGACATGGGGGGCTCCATCGATCTGAGGCGAGGCGACCCGGTGGCCGCCGTCCGATGGAGCGAAGATGGGCCCGTCCCGCCGATCCGAAAACCCGAATAGTTTCGAACAAGACGTTCGACTTTCTTGGCAAGCCTGCTTTCTTCGCCAGCCCGCCGGCTTCACCTGCGCTCGGGTGCGAGGGGGCGGCAGCCGGCGAGGAACAGGGCCACCGCGGCGCGGCGGCGCTTCTCCTGCGCTTCCGGGTCGACCGCGATGCCGTAGAGCGCCTGCTTCGCGCTGCGGCCGAGGACGAGGTTGAGGAACAGGTCGGCGGCGATCTCCGCGTCGTCGACCGCGATCTGCCCCCGCGCGGCCATCACTGTGAGGAGGCGGCCGACCGCGCGCACGCCGCGCATCCAGCCCTCCTCGTAGGCGAGCCGCGCCAGATCGGGGAACTGCATCGCCTGCGCGGCGATGCAGCGGGTGAGCGCAGCGGCGCCCGGCGCATGGGCACGGGCGAGGAGGTTGCGGCTGAGCTCGTCCAGCACAGTCGCGGCGTCCCGCGGGTTGGCCTCGAGGGCCTGCGTCTCGGCCGCGGCCGAGAGCGGGGCCAGCCATTCGCGGATGCGCTCGTCGAGCACCGCCTCGAACAGCCCGCGCTTGTCGCGATAGCGCGAATACAGCGTCGGCTTGCTGACGCCGGCCGCCTCCGCGACCGCGTCGATCGAGGTCGCGTCGAAGCCGCGCTCCATGAACAGGCGGGTGGCGACCTCGACGATGCGCGCCTCGCGCCGCGCGGCTTCCGCGCGGGTCGGCCGTCCGCCGCCGCGCCGGGGCTGCGCCTCCGCATCGTCGGCCGCGACCTGCGTCATGAACTTTCTCCTTGTCAGCCCGAACCGCCGACCGTATTAAAACGATACCGTATCGTTTTATTGTTGGCCAGCCGCGATGCAACCACGATCCACCGACGATCCTGCGCCCGTCCCCGTCGTTCCTGCGCCCGCGCGCAAGCGCCGTCCCGCGCGGCTGATCCTTCCGTTGCTCGTCCTGGCCGCGCTCGGCGGGGGCGGCAGCTACGGCTGGCACTGGTGGACCGTCGGCCGGTTCCTCGAGACGACCGAGGACGCCTACCTGCAGGCCGACAAGGTGACGGTCGCCCCCCGCATCGCCGGCCACGTCGCCGCGGTGCTGGTCGGCGACAACCAGGCCGTGCAGGTCGGCGACGCGATCGCGCGGCTCGACGACCGCGAGTATCGGATCGCGTTGAAGCAGGCCCAGGCCGAGGTCGAGAAGAACCGCGCCCAGCTGCTCGGCACCGCCGCCGCCATCCTCCAGCAGCAAGCGCAGGTGCAGTCCGCGAAGGCCGAGGTCGAGAACACCGATGCGGCCCTCGATTTCGCCACCAAGGAATACGCCCGCTACCAGAACCTGCTGCAGACCGGCTCGGGCACCGCCCAGCGCCAGCAGCAGGCCGATGCCGACCTGAGGCAGAAGCGGGCGGCGCACGACAAGTCCGTCGCCTCGCTGGACGCCGCCCGCAAGCAGGTGGAGAGCCTGACGGCGCTGGAGGCGAGCGCCCGCGCGAGCCTGGACGGGGCGCGGGCCAAGGTCGAGCAGGCGCAGCTCAACCTCAGCTACACGACCATCGCCGCGCCCGCCGCCGGCACGGTCGGCGACCGGGCCCTGCGCGTCGGGCAGTTCGTCTCGGCCGGCACCGGGCTGCTCACGATCGTGCCGACCGGCCGCGACATCTACCTCGTGGCGAACTTCAAGGAGACGCAGACCGGGGAGATGGTCGAGGGACAGCACGTCACCTTCACCGTCGATGCGCTGGGCGACCGCGCGTTCGAGGGCCGGATCGAGAGCTTCTCGCCCGGCACCGGTGCGCAGTTCGCCCTGCTGCCGCCCGAGAACGCCACCGGCAACTTCACCAAGGTCGTCCAGCGCGTGCCGGTGCGGGTCGCGATCGACGCGTCCGACCCGCGGCTCGCGCGCCTGCGCGCCGGCCTGTCGGTCGAGGCCACGGTGCACCTGGCGGACCCGGTCGTGCCGGCCGCACGCCGCGCCCGGCCCGGCGCCGCCCTCGTCAGCGAGGCCCTGCCCCGATGAGCGCCGCCGCGGCGATGCGCGGGCCCGAGGCCAAGGCCAGCGCGCGCGACTGGCTCGCGGTGTTCGGCGCGATCCTCGGCGCGTTCACCGCCATCCTCGACATCCAGATCACCAACGCCTCGCTCTCCGACATCCAGGGCGCGCTCGGCGCCTCCACCGAGGAGGGCAGCTGGATCTCGACCGCCTACCTGATGGCCGAGATCATCGTGATCCCCCTCACCGGCTGGCTCTCCTCGGTGATCGGCCTGCGCCGGTACCTGTCGGTGAACACGATGCTGTTCACCGCCTTCTCGCTCGCCTGCGCGCTCTCGACCTCGCTCTCGCAGATGATCCTGTTCCGGGCCGGCCAGGGCTTCACCGGCGGCGTGCTGATCCCGACCGCGATCGTCATCGTGCGCACGCGCCTGTCGAGGAGCCAGCAGCCGATCGGCATCGCGATGTTCGGGCTGACCGCCACCTTCGCGCCGGCGATCGGCCCGACGGTGGGCGGCTGGCTCACCGACAACCTGTCCTGGCACTACATCTTCTACCTGAACCTGATCTTCGGCCCGCTCGCCGCCGCGATCCAGCTCGGCGCCTTCGACGGCGTGCCGGCGCGCTGGGCCGAGCTCCTGAAGGGCGACTGGATCGGCATCGGCCTGATGGCGACCGGCCTGCCGGCGCTGACCTACGTGCTGGAGGAGGGCCAGCGGAAGGACTGGTTCGGCTCGCCCGTCATCGTCCAGGCGAGCTGGCTCGCGGTGGCCGGCATCGCCGGCTTCATCGTCCGCGAGCTCATGGCTGAGCGCCCCTTCATCAACCTGCGGGTGCTCGCCAACCGCTCGGTCGGCGGATCGTGCGTGCTGATGACGGTGCTCGGCGCGGTCTCGTTCGGCTCGATCTACATCATCCCGCTCTACTGCGCGCAGATCCAGGGCTACGACGCCCAGCAGATCGGCTACGTCGTGATGTGGTCCGGGCTGCCGCAGCTGCTGCTGTTCCCGATGATGCCGCTGATCATGCGCACCTTCGACGCCCGGCTGCTGGTGGTGACCGGCACGCTGTTCTTCATCGCGAGCTGCTGGATCAACGTCGGGCTGACCCACGACGTCGGCGCGGACCAGCTGATCCTGCCGCAGCTCCTGCGCGCCGTCGGCCAGCCGCTGTTCACCATCCCGCTGTCGCAGCTCTCGACGGCGGGCCTCGCCCCGCGCGACACGGCCGACGCCTCGGCGCTGTCGAACATGATGCGCAACCTCGGCGGCTCGATTGGCATCGCGATGCTCTCGACGATGATCGACCGGCGCGAGCACATGCACTTCTCGGTGCTGGCCGAGGCGATCACCGTGAACGCCACGCGCACCCAGGAGCGCCTTGCGGCCATGGCCGCCGGCCTGCACGGGCACGTCGCCGACGCCGCAGCCGCGAAGGGCGCCGCCCTCGGCATGCTGGCGGCCCAGGTCCGGCGCGAGGCCGAGGTGATGGCCTATGCCGACGGGTTCTGGCTCGTCGGCGTCAGCCTCGTGCTGAGCCTCGGCGTCGTCGCGATCCTGAGGAAGCCGCAGCGCGCCTCGGGGCCGGTCGAGGCCCACTGAGCCCGCGTTTGCGACGATCGTCCGTCTCAGTGGTGCCCGGCCATGTGACGGCCGATCGTCGCCACCTCGGCGGTGGCGGCCTGCGTCTCGTAGACGAGGCGGCCCTCCGACATCACCACGATGCGGTCGGACAGCTCCAGGATCTCGTCGAGGTCCTCGCTGATCAGCAGCACCGCGGCGCCGGCGTTGCGCGCGGCCACGATCCGGTTGCGGATCTCTGAGACCGCCGAGAAGTCGAGGCCGAAGCACGGGTTGACGACGATCAGGAGGTCGACCGGGTCGGTCAGCTCGCGGGCGAGCACCGCCCGCTGCACGTTGCCGCCGGACAGGGTGGCGATCGGCGCCTCGGACGAGGCGGTCTTCACCTTGAACCGCTCGATCAGGTCGCGCCCGCGCCGGGCCATCGCCCCCCGGTCGAGCCAGAAGGTCGGCTTGCCCGTCGGGTCGTCGCCGCGCCGGTCGAAGGCGCGAAAGCCCAGGTTCTCGACCACCGACATCCGCGGCGCGCAGGCGTTGCGCAGCGGCTCCTCCGGGATGAACCGCACCTTTCGCGCGCGGCTCTCGGCCCGTGTGCCGGCATAGGGCGCGCCGGCCACCACCACCCGGCCGCCGGTGGCGCGGACCTGGCCGCCGAGGACGTCGGCGAGCTCCTTCTGCCCGTTGCCCGAGACGCCGGCGATGCCGACGATCTCGCGGGCGCGAACGCTGAGCGCGTCGACGGCGATGTGGCGCAGGCCCGAGGCGTCGGTGGCGGTCACGCCCGCGATGCGCAGGATCTCGCGGGCTTCGTCGGGCTCGCCGAGGCGGGCGGCCGGCACGCGCACCTTGCGCTCGCCCATCATCATCGCCGCCATGTCGTCGCGGGACAGCGCGCCGACCGCGCCGCCGCCCACGAGCCGACCGCGCCGGAGCACGCTCAGGCTTCGGGCGAAGGTCTCGACCTCGCGGAACTTGTGGCTGATCATCAGCACGGTGAGGTCGCCGCGGTCGGCCATCGCGCGGAGCAGCCCCAGCACCTCCTCGGCCTCGCCCGGCGTCAGCACCGAGGTCGGCTCGTCGAGGATCAGGAACCGCGCCTCGAGGTAGAGCTGCTTGACGATCTCGAGCTTCTGCTTCTCGCCCGCCGCCAGCTCCGCCACCGGCCGGTCGAGGTTCAGCCGGAACGGCATGCCGGCCATGAAGGCGGACAGCCGCGCGCGCTCCCGGCCCCAGGCGATCACCGAGGGCGCGTCGGCGCGGCTGATGACGAGGTTCTCCGCCCCCGTGAGCGAGGGCACCAGCGTGAAGTGCTGGTAGACCATGCCGAGGCCGCGAGCCTGCGCGCCCTTCGGGTTGGTGATCTCGGCCTCGCGGCCGTCGACCAGCACCGTGCCGGCGCTCGGGGCGTAGAACCCCATCACGCACTTCACCAGCGTAGACTTGCCGGCGCCGTTCTCGCCGAGCAGCGCGTGGAAGCCGCCGGCCGCGATCTTCATCGACACGTCGTCGAGGGCGGCGAAGGCGCCGAAGCGCTTCGTCATGCCGACGGTCTCGACGCCGATGGCGCGGGGGGGGCTCGGGGTCGGGGCCGAGGGAGGAGACGCGAGCGGTGACGACGTCATGGGCGGCCTCTCACGGCGCTTCGGCGATGATCGCGACGGGGCCGCCGCCATCCGGCCCCTGATGCTCGGCGCCGCCCGAGACGTAGAGCTCGGCATGGCCGACGAGGCCGGCGAGCACCCCGCCGACGAAGCCGCGGGCGTGCCGCGTCGCGGCGTGGTCGGAATCGGTGAGCATGGTGGTGCGAAGCCCGCGCAGGCGCCCGTCGGACGGGGCCTCGGCCTTGGCGAGCAGCGCGACCAGCCGCGCGCGCTGCGCCGCCACCAGCTGTCCGGCCGCGCCGAGGCCGAGGCGGGCGAGGGCGGCCCGCACGGGCTCGACGTCGAGGGCGTCGGCCATGGTGGCGTGGTCGATCCGCAGCGGGCCGGACCAGCCGGCGCCGCGCCCAAGCACCACGATCTCGTGGCCCATCAGCTCGATCCCGGCCGAGGCCGAGGCGCGCGACGAGGCGAGCGAAAAGTCCCGGCCGATCGCGGCCTCCTCCAGCGCGCCGACCTCGCCGAGCGCCGCGGCGATGCCGAGGGAGGCGGCCGCGCGCGAGAGGCCCATGGATTTCAGCGTGTCGGCGGTGGCGCAGTCCGCGTCGCGGCCGCGCGCCTCGGCGATCCGCTCCGAGGTGAGGAGCGGGCACTTCACCTGGACGAAGTGCACCTCGTCCGGATCGACGATTCCGGCCGCGCGCATCGCCGCGCGGACGCCGTCGGCCACCGACGCGACCTGGGCCAGGCGCCCGACCTGCTCGGGCCGGAGGTCGGCGGTGTGGGCGTGGCCGATGGCGAGCGCGCCGGGCACGGCGGCCTCGTCGGCCTCGCGCACCTCGAACACGGTGACGTGCGGGGACAGGCCGCCCTCGGTCCCGCCCGACATGACGAGGCAGACCCGCTCGGCGGCCTCCGGGCCGGCGTGCCGACCCAGCAGGTCGCGTAGGGCGCGGGCGGCGAGCCCCCGGGTCCAGTCGTTGACCAGGCCGTTGCCCTCGGTCTTGCCGAAGATCGCGACGATCGCGCCCGGCACGATTCGGCCCTGCGCGATCGCGCGTTCCAGGCCGGAGACGTCGTCCGGGGCGGCGGTGACGATGCGGTGGACGACGGCGCGGCGGGTGCTCATGCGGCGGCGAGCGCCGCGATGACGGCGTTGGTGTCGGAGACCGCGCCGAACACCCCGCCCTGCATCGTCACCATGCGAAGCGCCGCCGCGTGGTTCTCCGGATCGGTGGCGCCGCAGGCGTCGCCCAGCACCACGCATTCGAAGCCGCGGTCGTTGGCCTCCCGCATGGTGGTGGAGACGCAGACGTCGGTGGTGATGCCGGTGAGCACGAGGTTGCGGATGCCGCGGGTGCGCAGGATCAGCTCGAGGTCGGTGGCGCAGAACGAGCCCTTGCCGGGCTTGTCGATCACCACCTCGCCGGGGAGCGGGGCGAGCTCCGGGATGATCTCCCAGCCGGGCTCGCCGCGGACCAGGATCTTGCCGCAGGGCCCGGGGTCGCCGATGCCGGCGCCGATCCGGCGCGAGCGCCAGCGCTTGTTCTCCGGCAGGTCGGAGAGGTCGGGCCGGTGGCCCTCGCGGGTGTGGATGATCGTGTAGCCGGCCCCGCGCATCGCGGCGAGCAGGCGGGCGATCGGCGCGATCGGCGCGCGGGTCAGCGACAGGTCGTAGCCCATCGCGTCGACGTAGCCGCCGTCGCCGCAGAAATCGATCTGCATGTCGATGATGACGAGCGCCGTGTTCTCCGGCCGCAGGTCGCCGTCGTAGGGCCACGGGTAGGGCTCGGCGGCGA
>NZ_JAKSYR010000141.1:0-189895 GCF_022829705.1 Methylobacterium sp. E-025 | reverse complement strand
GTTCGTCAGCCCCCCGGCAACTTCGGCTACAGGTGGCGATCAGACCCTACTCTTCGCCCGGCATCGGACTCTGCGCGCGCCGCTCCTCACCGCCGCTCTGCCGCACCAACGCGGCCACCCAGACAGCCGTTGGTGCTTCATGGGAGCCGGCATTCGTCGGCCCCCCGGCAAATTCGGCTTGAGGTGGCGGTTAGACCTTCGACTTCGCCCGGAATCGGACGGTGCGCGCGCCCATCATCACCGCCGGGCGGCGGCCGCCAAGCTTGTTCATTCCACAATCTCGACCGCGCCGCAACGGAGTTCGATCAGGCCTGTCTCGGCCCATTGTCCCAGGATGCGGCTCACCACCTCGCGCACGCTGCCGACGTCGTTAGCCAGCTTCTGATGGGTCAGGGCAACGACGCCGCGCGGATCGGCTTCAGCTAGGAGCCGTTGGGCTAGCGCACTGACTCAGACGGATGGTTCAGGGGGCTCGGCTGACGGCGGCGAGGATGTCGGTGGCGGGTTTGGTCCAGACGAAAGGTCTGGCTTGCTGGTCGTGCTCGGCGATGTAGCGTTTGATGGCGGCCTGCAGATCGACGACTCTGGTGCAGGAGCCGCGTCGCAACCGACGACGGGTCAGCGCCGAGAAGAAGCCCGCGACGGCGTTGAGCCACGAGGCCGAGGTCGGGGTGAAGTGGAAGGTCCAGCGCGGGTGGCGGGCGAGCCAGGCGCGCACCTTCGGATGCTTGTGGGTGGCGACGTTGTTGAGGATTGCGTGGATCGCCTTGCCGGGCGGGACGGCGGCCTCGACGGCGTTGAGGAACCGGATGAACTCACCGTTACGGTGGCGCTGCATGCAGCGGCCGAGCACGGTGCCCGCTAGGACGTCGAGGGCTGCAAACAGCGTCGTGGTGCCGTGACGGGTATAGTCGTGGGTCTGGGCGGCGGGATGGCCGGGGGCGAGCGGATGGTCGGGGCGGGTGCGCTCCAGCGCCTGGATCTGGCTCTTCTCGTCGATGGACAGCACCACCGCGTGGGCGGGCGGGTCCATGTAAAGGCCAACGACATCCTCGACCTTGGCGGCGAAGGCGGGATCGCGCGACCGTTTGAATGTGCGTAGCCGATGCGGGTGGAGGCGGTGAGCATCCCAGATCCGCTGCACGGCGCGCAACGAGATCCCAACGGCGCGGGCCACGGCACGGCCGGTCCAGTGCGTGACCTCGCCCGGCGGTTCCGAGCAGGTCGGCGCCAGCACCTCGGCCACCGTTTCGGTCGAATCGGGCGGGGTGCCAGGCGGACGCGTCTTGTCGCGCAGCAGACCTTCGACGCCCGCCTCGGCGTAACGCCGTTGCCAGCGCCACACCGCCGGGCGGCTGAGGCCTGCCCGCCGAGCAACGTCCTGGACGCTCAAGCGCTCGGCCGAGAGCAGGACCATGCGGGCGCGCTGGATGTGCTTGAGCGGACGGGAGCGGTCACCGACAATCGTAGCCAGCCGGGCCGCGTCGCTCGGATCGAGAAGCACACAGACCGTCTGAGCCATTGCCCAGACTCGCATGCCTCACCGTGTGCGTGAATCCTCCGTCCGCGTCACTGCACTAGTGCCAATGGTACTCGATCCTCTCCTCCGATAGGCCGGCGCTTCAACCTCGGCGACTTGATGGCCTCGAATTCGGCGCCGATTTGCCTGTTCCTCTCAGCGACGATCTTTATCCCGCAGAGAGTTTTCCCAACAAAGCTCTTAATTGTAAGCTCAAGCCATATCTGCGAATTTGTTAAGAACGGCTTGATTGTTGGCGTCACTGAGGAGAAGCCCGGCGAAGCTTTCCAACTCTTTTAGATTCGCTGGTGATGTATCGTCCAACGCATCGCTGCCTAAACCTCGCAAAAGGTGTCCGTCTATTCTTAAGTATCTCTTCTTAGATATGTCGGTCAATTCCTTATTCATTACGAGATTTAAATATTCATCTGCAACTTTCGACTGACTTTGCATTAGCATTGAAACTATGGGAACGCCTCGGCTTGGTGAGACCCAATTGAAGCTATTCCATTGCGTCACTTCATGATAAAAATAAGGTCGCGCCTCATTCCCCGTACCCAAAGATAAGATATGTACTGTTTCCTGATCCCAGCCCAATCTCATGGTATGCATTAGGGCGACCATAGATGGGTTGGATGCGAATATGCCACCATCCATGAGGCTCTGGATTTCTCCCCTCTTATGCAACTTATCGATCCTTGCGGGATCGAAAAACGTCGGCGCGGCGGAAGTTGCCCGCGCGAGATCTCTCATAAAGTAGTTTTTCTCGAGTTTATCGCTCCTTATGTTTGTAAATACTTTAGGCGTACGTTGTTCGATTTCGTACGCCGTGACGAGGAAGTTGGAGAGCGCATCCTGGCTTTTGCTGTCACCAAGCATATCTAGAAGGATTTTTTCGAGAGGGTCGCTGGAATATTTTTTCGTTGGAAAAATCAAGTTTGCAAACATGTTCGCATCTTTGATCGTTCCGAAGATTTCTGACGATTTATATTTGTACAGTTCCACCAACTTTGACGCGTCGCAAGCTGGTACCATAGCGTTTCTCGGATCGGAAGCACACAGGCCGATAGCGATAATTCCACCGGTGGACGTCCCAGCTATCAGATCGAAATACGATGCCAGCGGCAGTTTTTTATTGCGGCTGATCAATTTTTACTCAAAATCCCGAAGTATTATAGCGGGAATAAGGCCGCGAACTCCACCTCCATCGATAGATAGAACCAGGCGTCTGTTAGATTTTGTCCTAGGTCTTCTCATTACCCAAATCTCAATCTTAAGTGGGATTGAATTGATCGCGATAGAAGCTTTTTTCAGGGCAGAAATCAAGCGACGGCATCAAATAATAAGCAAATTGAATTTAGTTTGAATTTCCGGACTGATACCGGGAGCTTGTTCCGTCAGTCGGGGCGTGAGCGGGATGTCGGCGCGATTTCGCAACTCGACGAGGCCGTGTGAGACGGCGCATTTAAGGGAAGAGCAGTGCTCACCACCGCTTTATCCACCCGAAGACCTGGCTCCAGCCGGCAAAACCCTGACAAAACGGGTCGATTCCGTCATCGGCTATTGTCAAGCCGCGGTCGGCGGCGGCTACATATTCCCGATCGCAGTAGTGAATCGAGACGACGTCCCTGGGCCGTCCAGAACGCCAGCCTTCGAAAAGCGGTTGGCATACGCCGCTATAGAACCACCGCGTCGGCCTTCAGCCTGTCAATGCCGACTCGACCTTGACGTAGGAACCATCGCCGTAGGACCGATCGCTCCCGCTTGTCGTGCGACCGTAACCAGATCAAGGGTGTGGGGGTTGGGGAAAAAGGCGGTGGGGTCGACCATAGGACACGGAATGCCGGTCTGTGGACAATATTGCATCGGAAGTTGATATTTTTTGCAGTAACAATATGTATCTAGATACACTCGGGATTGACGATCCGAATTCAAACAGGTTGTGAGTTCCGAGGAGGCAAGCGATAGAGCGCGCGAAAGGATTGCATTGAGGAAAGACGCGTGAATCGCCCCGACGTATCGACTCTTCCCAATATTCCACTGGATGCCTCGACATGCCTTCCATGCGCTTTGCCGTACTCGTCGCATCGAGTCTCGTTTTGGCATCCTGTGCCGACCCAAATATCGCGCCTGTCGGCTTCGAACTGGGGTCGGTTCGTTCGGCCGCGGTCCTCGGTCCAAATCTCCGCACGATCTCCGAGAGGGATCGCCAGATCTTCGATGGCCAAACCGGCGAGTTTCTCGTTCTGCCGACCGTGTGTAGTGAGCCGAGCCCGGACGTGGCGATCGCCTTCGGGCGTGCGCTAGCGGCCAATGCGAGCGTCGGCATCTCAGGAAACACGGGCGCAGGGGGGTTCACGTCGACTTCGGCCGAGACGGCGACGGGGCTGGAGGGTCGAACCGCGGGTGTGCTCGCCCTGCGCGACGGTCTGTCGGAGGCTTGCCGAGCGTACGCGAACGGCGTGATCGGTCAGGATGCCTACGCACTGATCCTGAGCCAATACGGCAACCTACTTGTCGCGCTGGCTGGAACGGGCACCGCGGGCTCCGCGGCGCCGAGGTTCTCAGCTCAGGAAACTGCGCTGTCGGCGCTCCTCGTCAGTTGCATCAGCGAACACGACCCGACTCGACGCGGCGCGGCCCGCACGAACCCGCTTCTGTCGGAGGTGGTCTGCAAGAAACTGATGGGGAGCATCCTATCGGGCCGGCTTCTGAAGCCTGGACCCTCGGCCGCCCCCTCTCAAAAGTCCGCCACCAACGGCAGCACGGTAAACGTGACGGTGGCCGCCACCAAGTAGCGTGAGCGCCTACGTCCGGGGAGGCTCGACCAGCGAGCGGCGGAACCGCGGCTCGGATCGGCGCTGCCCAGGCTTGTGGGCCGCTTGGCAAGGTGGTCGGCCACGTGGCCCACATCGAAGATCCGTAAGCCGGCCGTCACCCGTCGAAAGTGACCAAGCAGGGAATGGTCCGACGCCGTCGCGATCCTCTCCTCGTTGGACGGCGGGGCATGTACAGGTCGGGCAAAAAAATGGGACGTCGTTCCACCGAGAAACGAGGGTCGCCCACTTCGTCCCGACGCCATCTCAGCGCATCGGCAACCAGATCCCAAGGTTTTCGCTCGATCGGTCCTCCCACAATCGAGTTTGCACATGTCGATGCCGGACGGAGACTTGATGATCGTCTCGCGTATTCACGCTCAGATCGCCGAATTGCGACACCCTCGCGACGCGAGGAAACCGGGCTACGGTTCCTGAACTCTCGTGCCGTTGGAGCGGCGAATGCGATTCTTCGAATCAGTCCCTATCAGGGTCTCGCTACCCTACGACTGTTGAGCTGATCCCAGCGCACGACAAACTGTCCGGTCTTGTCGCGGACGCGGAGTCCTTGCTACGTTCCGTTTTTAATCGGTTCGACGTCCGGAATCTTCTCGGCGATACAGCAAATTTGGTAGTGGTGCCACTACCGGTCTTCAAGCCCTCGTGACGAAGCCCAATTCGGTGGTTTCGTCGTCGATCGTTTGTCGGCGCGGGACAACAAGGGGATCGAGAATGGCAGACCAGGCAGATCGGGTCTCTCGTCCCGGGGGCGTTGCAGAGTTTACCGAGGTCTTCGCTGCAGAATGCGAAGATCTCGCTCAGCGCAAGAGCCGGCTGCGTCCCCCCGATTTCACGTCGACGCCGACGGTGAAGAATGAGTTGAACGGGCTCGCGCTCTCGGGTGGAGGAATCCGCTCGGCATCGTTCTCTCTCGGCGTCATGCAAGGGCTCAACCGAAAGGGTATCATCCGGCGCATCGACTACCTTTCGACCGTGTCCGGTGGCGGTTACATCGGTACCGCTACGACCATCGGCATGTCGCTTCACGACGGGCAGTTCCCGTTCGAGAAAAGCGGCGACGACGCGGGCGAAACCCCCGAGACGCGTCACCTTCGCGACAACTCACGCTACCTCTTGCAGGGCGGCTTCCTCGGCACAGCCGCCGGAATCGCCGTGTACCTTCGTGGCCTCGTGACGAACGCGATCATCATTCTGCCATTCCTCCTTCTCGCCGCCGCGTGCCTCGTAGCCCTCAACCCAAGTACCGCGGAACTGGGGCGAGCTTCCTGGAGTGTCGGCTCCGTGCATGGGCTCGAAGGAGCGATCCGCTTCCCCCTCGCGATCACGGCGGCGGCGCTCGCCACGACGCTACTCGCCCTCTACGCGGTCGGCGTGTCGATTAGCGGATTGCTCGGGCGCCGTGTCCGCTACGCGGTGGCGGCTCTGGCCGGCTTCGTGCTCTGTATTCTCGTGCTACTTGCCGCCGCGGAATTCCACATTCTCGCGCTGAAATTCTTCTTCGAGCGAGTGGGCGGCAGCATCTACGCGACGCCCTCACACTCTACGGCGTCCGGGCGATCCATTGCGCAGGTCTTCGTCGAGGCATTCGCGTCGTCCACGAAGCTGGTCGCGGCTCTGGCGCCCGTCGTGGCGGTGCTTCTGCCATTCCTCCGTCGCATCGCTTCCCAGGCCGTCAGCGACGGGTCGAAGGGGTTCGGTGCCTTCGCCAAGACCCTCGCCAGTCGGGCGGCGCTCATCCTCGTCGCCGCCTTCCTCCCAGCCCTGCTGTGGCTCTTCACGATGCAACTCGCCTTCTGGGGGACGGCCGTCGCGGCCTGCGGTGACCATGTCGCCCCCTTCGATGATTGTATCGACGTGATCGCGTACGGCTGGTCTCATGCTCCGCCGACGCTGCGTAATCTCTTCGACGGCATCGCCGAAACCGGCCGCTCACCCCTCGCGGGAGCCGGAACCTACCTCGTTGCAGCGTTGGGCTTGGCTGCCTTTTGGCCGTTTCTCGACGTGAACGCGAACTCCCTGCATCAACTTTACCGCGACCGTCTAGGAAAGGCTTTCCTGACCAGCCGAAAGGGCTCCGGAGTCGAGTTGAAAGACGATTTCTGCTTCTCGGACATCAAACCCGAGCATACGCCTTACCACCTCATCAACGCGGCGCTGAACGTGCCGGGCTCGGCCTGGGCAAACGGTCGTGGCCGCAATGCGGAGTTTTTCATTTTCAGTCGCCGCTTCCTCGGCAGCGAGGCGACACGTTACGCGCGGACCGAGGACGCCCAATCGACGCTGGACCGGTTCAACTTAGGTACCGCGATGGCGATCTCGGGGGCGGCTGCAGCGCCAAACATGGGCATGGCGTCGATGCAGCCGCTTTCACCGACTATCGCCCTGCTCAACATCCGGCTGGGACGCTGGCTTCGTCATCCCATCGACATCGCCTTGAAGGCAGCTGCTCAAGAGGCTGCGAAGGTGGCCGCGAAGGATCCCGAACCTGCCGCGACACGTGAAGTTGCCTTTCCGCTTGGATACCGAATCGGGAGGTGGTGGTGGCGCGGACCCGGTCCCTGGCGCCTCCTGCGCGAGGCTTTCTTCAAGTCAGGCACGGACATCCCACGCGATCCCGCGCACCACGGCAAGTCCGAGGCAGGGTTCGTCTTCCTCACCGATGGAGGCCACATCGAAAACCTCGGCATCTACGAGCTTCTGAAGCGGCGCTGCCGGGTGATCATCGCCGTCGACGGCGAAGCGGATCCGAATTTGGATGGTGGCTCTCTCAACCAGATCGAGCGTTTCGCGCGCATCGACCTCGGGACGCGGATCGCGATGGAACCGCGTCCTATCGGCCAGAAGACGCGATCGACGTCGGAAGGCGTACTCGCCCGGGCAATTGAGCCGTCTGCCGGACCTCATGTCGCACTCGGGCTGATCGACTATCCAGCCGCGCCCAAGGGCGGGGCGCGCGAGCGTGGTGTGCTCGTCTACATCAAAGCTTCGATCACCGGAGACGAGGCCAACTACGTGCTGGCCTACAAGGCGAAGCAGTCGAGCTTTCCTCACGAGACTACGATGGATCAACTATTCAGCGAAGAACAGTTCGAGTCCTACCGTGCGCTGGGAGAGCACATCGCCCGCCGTTTTCTCGATGGTGAAGACGAAGTATCGGTACCGCAGGAGCACATCGTGAAAATCGCGTTGATCCTGCAGAAAGCTTTGCCGGAACTTAAGATGAACGAAGCCATAAGTTCTCAGATCCCCAAGTAGAAAGGTACTTCTATCGAGCGGGCGTAGCACTACGTCTAGGGCCTGTCGTCGCCTGAACAGATTGGCTGGGCTTGCGTTTTCGTCTATCTGATGGAGGAGGGACGATGCTGAGCGACGCACAATGGGCTGACCTGGAGCCTCTGGTTAAAGCCTGCCGTCCCAAGGCCAAAACGCCTCCGCAGGATCTGCAGCGCACGCTCTCGGCCATTCTCTGGCGGCATCAGAACGGGGCCAAATGGCGGGCCATTCCCGAGGAATTGGGACCCTGGTGGCGGGGCGCCCAGATTCTCATCCGCTGGTCGCGTGCCGGCGTCTGGGAGCGGCTTCTTCTCCTCGTTCAGGAACGCGGCGTTCAACTCGGCATGGTGTTCCTCGACGGCACGAGCGTGCGGGCGCACCAAAAGGCGGCGGGAGCCGCCAAAAGGGGGGATCTGTATGAAAAGGCGTCGGAGGTTCACCCCTCCCAGGACTGGGCTCAATACGTTGAATTAAAAGCTAAATTTTGCTTCGGAGTGGGGTCACGATCGGCGGCGATCGTGACCCCACTCCGATCTCGATTTTCGCAGATCAGAGAGTGCGTTAGCAAAGTTTTTGCCGGGGTCATGCTTCGAATCCGTTTCACAGCCTGAACCGAACGACGCTTCGGCTGACGTCGCTGCACGAAGACCGACAGAGGGCCGGTCGAGGGAGGCGGGCATCCACCTAGTAAGCTTGGCCGTATTCACGTTTTGTTCGGCCAAGGAGATTGGCGGTCCTTCATGGGCCGCCATTACTGCTGGTTCAGATCTCCGGAACATCGCGTTGCCGGCCGATGCACAATTGAGGTGATGCGCCGACCGGCTGCCGGAGGGGCGTATCTGCGGAATAATTAGGAACAGCTTTCGTCGAACCGAGGTGTCTTCACCGTAAGGCTTAAAGTGGCCTTTCGACTTTGTGTCGTTCCCTCGAATTCGGCCTTGGAGGGGGCTGGGTCCAAACTTGCCTGTGGCGAGGGTCCAATCCTCCCTCTCTTTGGGCCCAAACTCCCCTCTCCGTTACATGCGCCGACCGCCGCGCCTACGAGCAGCCGGTCGTGCTGCCGCAAGTGTCGCACTTCAGGCAGGTTCCGTTGCGGACCAGCGTGAAGTTCGCGCATTCCGGGCAGGCCTCGCCGACGTAGCCCTTCATCTTGGCCTCGGCGCGCCGGTCGGCGACGCTGCGCTCCGGCTTGGCGAAGGGCAGGGCCTCGATCGACGTCTCCGCGTGGCCGGCGAAGTCCGGCTCCGCCTTCAGCGCGGTGGCGCCGCGCATGGCGTGGACCACGCCGCCGGCCGGGGCCGACTGGCCCGCGTTGCCGGCGCCGACGCCGACGGTCGCGCCGGACGGGCCGCCCTGGATCAGGGTCAGCCGGTCGGCCGAGCCGCGCAGCAGACCGCGGGAGACGACGCTGGCGGCCGTCTGCTGCGGCTTGCCCGCCTCGCGGGTGGTGTCGCCCTCGCCGCCGCCGAGCACGGTCGAGCCGATCTCGGACGGGTCGACATGGGCGAGGTCCATGCGGGCGAGGTACGAGATCGCCAGCTCGCGGAAGACGTAGTCGAGGATCGAGGTCGCGTTCTTGATCGCGTCGTTGCCCTGCACGAAGCCCGCCGGCTCGAAGCGGGTGAAGGTGAAGGCCTCGACGTATTCCTCGAGCGGCACGCCGTACTGGAGCCCGAGCGAGATCGCGATGGCGAAGTTGTTCATCAGGCTTCGGAAGGCGGCGCCCTCCTTGTGCATGTCGATGAAGATCTCGCCGATGCGGCCGTCGTCGTACTCGCCGGTGCGCAGGTAGACCTTGTGGCCGCCGACGACGGCCTTCTGGGTGTAGCCCTTGCGCCGGTGCGGCAGCTTCTCGCGCGAGCGGATGCGCTCGACCCGCTCGATCACCCGCTCGACGATTCGTTCGGCGAGCTGCGTCGCCTTGGCGGCGGCCGGCGCCTGCACCAGCGCCTCGACCATGTCCTCCTCGTCGTCCTCGTCCTGGATCAGGGCCGAGTTCAGCGGCTGCGACAGCTTGGAGCCGTCGCGGTAGAGCGCGTTGGCCTTGAGCGCCAGGCGCCAGGACAGGGTGTAGGCCGCCTTGCAATCCTCGACCGTGGCGTCGTTGGGCATGTTGATGGTCTTGGAGATCGCCCCCGAGATGAAGGGCTGCGCCGCCGCCATCATGCGGATGTGGCTGTCGACCGAGAGGTAGCGCTTGCCGATCCGCCCGCACGGGTTGGCGCAGTCGAACACCGCGTAGTGCTCCTGCTTCAGCCCCGGCGCGCCCTCGAGCGTCATCGCCCCGCAGATGTGGGTGTTGGCGGCCTCGACGTCCTTCCGCGAGAAGCCGAGGAACGGCAGCAGCTCGAAGGTCGGGTCGGAGAGCCTGTCCGCCGGCACCTTCAGGGTGTCGGTGAGGAAGGCGTCGCCCAACGTCCAGCGGTTGAACACGAACTTGATGTCGAAGGCCGACTTCAGGCCCGCCTCGATCGCGGCGATCTTGTCGTCGGTGAAGCCCTTGGCCCGCAGGGAGCCCGGGTTGATCGCCGGCGCCTGGCCCATCGAGCCGTGGCCGACCGCGTAGGCCTCGATCTCGGCGATCTCGGATTCGCGGTAGCCGAGCGCGCGCAGCGCATCCGGCGCGGCCTGGTTGATGATCTTGAAGTAGCCGCCGCCGGCGAGCTTCTTGAACTTCACCAGGGCGAAGTCGGGCTCGATGCCGGTGGTGTCGCAATCCATGACGAGGCCGATCGTGCCGGTCGGCGCCAGCACCGTCGCCTGCGCGTTGCGATAGCCGTGCTCCTCGCCGAGCCGCAGCGCCCTGTCCCAGGCGGCGCGGGCGTGGTCGCCGAGATTGCCCTGCGGGATGTTGGCGTGGTCGAGCGGCACCGGGGCGATCGAGAGGAACTCGTAGCCCTCCGCCTCGCCGTGCGCCGCGCGGCGGTGGTTGCGGATCACCTTGAGCATGGCGTCCGCGTTGTCCTCGTAGGCCGGGAAGGCCCCGAGCTCCGCGGCCATCTCGGCCGAGGTGGCGTAGGATACGCCGGTCATGATCGCGGTCAGCGCGCCGGCCAGCGCCCGGCCCTTATCCGAGTCGTAGGGCAGGCCCATCGTCATCAGCAGGCCGCCGATGTTGGCGTAGCCGAGGCCGAGCGTGCGGTACCTGTAGGAGAGCTCGGCGATCTCCTTCGACGGGAACTGCGCCATCGTCACCGAGATCTCGAGCACCACCGTCCAGAGGCGGTTGAGGTGCTCGAACGCCTCGACGTCGAACTGCTTGGTCTGGCGGTCGTACATCGTCAGCAGGTTGGCCGAGGCCAGGTTGCAGGCGGTGTCGTCGAGGAACATGTACTCGGAGCACGGGTTCGAGGCCCGGATCCGCCCGCCGGTCGGGCAGGTGTGCCAGTCGTTCATCGTGGTGTTGAAGTGCAGGCCCGGATCGGCCGAGGCCCAGGCCGCCTCGCCGATCTTCTCCCACAGCTCGCGCGCCGGCAGGGTCTTGGTCGTCTTGCCGGTGGTGCGGGCCTTCAGCTCCCAGGACGCGTCGGTCTCGACCGCGCGCAGGAAGTCGTCGGTCAGCGAGACCGAGTTGTTGGAGTTCTGGCCGGCCACCGTGAGGTAAGCCTCCGAGTCCCAGTCGGTGTCGTAGACCGGGAAGTCGATCTTGGTGAAGCCTTGGCGGGCGAACTGGATCACCCGCTTGGTGTAGGAATCCGGCACGGCGTCCTTGCGGGCGGCCTTCACAGCCTTCTTCAGGGCCGGGTTGCGCTCGGGGTCGAAGCAGGCGTCGCCTTCCGCCTCGCACTGGGTGCAGGCCTTCATCACCGCGGCGAGGTGCTTGGAGACGATCTTGGAGCCGGTCACCAGCGCGGCGACCTTCTGCTCCTCCTTCACCTTCCAGTCGATGTACTGCTCGATGTCCGGGTGGTCGATGTCGACGATGACCATCTTGGCCGCGCGCCGGGTGGTGCCGCCGGACTTGATCGCGCCGGCCGCCCGGTCGCCGATCTTGAGGAAGGACATCAGGCCCGACGACTTGCCGCCGCCGCCGAGTTTTTCGTTTTCTCCACGAAGCATCGAAAAATTCGAGCCGGTGCCGGAGCCGTACTTGAACAGGCGCGCCTCGCGGACCCACAGGTCCATGATGCCGCCCTCGTTGACGAGGTCGTCCTGCACGCCCTGGATGAAGCAGGCATGCGGCTGCGGGTGCTCGTAGGACGAGGCGGACTTGGTCAGCTCGCCGCTGCGATAGTCGACGTAGTAATGGCCCTGGGCCGGGCCGTCGATGCCGTAGGCCCAATGCAGGCCGGTGTTGAACCATTGCGGCGAGTTCGGCGCGACCATCTGCTTGGCGAGCATGAAGCGCAGCTCGTCGAGGAACGCGGAGGCGTCCTCCTCGGAGGTGAAGTAGCCGCCCTTCCAGCCCCAGTAGGTCCAGCAGCCGGCCAGGCGGTCGAACACCTGCGTCGCCGACGTCTCGGAGCCGGTGCGCTCGGCCTCGGGCAGCTCGCCGAGCGCCGCCTCGTCCGGCACCGAGCGCCACAGGAAGGACGGGACGTCGTTCTCCTCGACCCTTTTCAGGCGCGCCGGCACGCCGGCCTTGCGGAAGTACTTCTGCGCCAGCACGTCGCTCGCGACCTGGCTCCAGCTCTCGGGCACCGAGATCCCGTCGAGGCGGAAGACGGTCGAGCCGTCCGGGTTGCGGATCTCGGACAGTGCCTTGCGGAACGGGATCGCCGCATAAGGCGAGGAACCGGACGTGGTGTAACGACGCTCGAACCGCATGAGACGCACCTCTCCCGACGAGGCGCAGAGGCGCCCCGGGGTTGAATCCGGAGATCCGAAGAGCCGAATCCGGGCGCCTGAAGCGACGCTGCCCGGATCGGCCGACGTTGGTAAGAAGGTGGCTGGACGCGCACGGATCGAACGGATCGGCGCTCCCGAACCATGACCCGGACATTAACGCCGGGCCGGCCTTCACGTCAACAAGTGGTGTTCGGCCTCCCGGTTCCACGCTAGATGTTGTGGTCTTGGCGGTAAAATTGTGGATAAGTCGGCGCCGGCCGTAAGTGCTGTTTCCGCCTCCTGGATTTCGCGCGGAAAATTTTTGCGTCCACAGCGTCGTCGGGCCGCCCGAAAACGCCCGCGCCGCGCCGCCGCGCCGGCATGGCCGCCGGGCGACGGGGCCGGTCCGCGGCGACGCCCGCCCGGCGGCGTCACCGGCGCCCGGACTCGGGTTTCGGACTTGGTTCTGGACTTGCGGGCACCCGCTGCTCATAACCGCGCTCTGCATGCGCAGCCCGGATCGCGATCCCCGGCCGCGCGTGCGAGCAGGCTTCGGAGACGGCGATGGCGCTCAAGGACACGCTTCTGCGCATCTTCACGTGGTGGAACGGGCAGACGATGTCGCTCGCGCTCTACACCGCGCGCAGCGGCAACTTCGTCGGCAGCGACGACCACGGCAACAAGTACTACCGCGCGCAAGGGGCGCTGATCGACCGCTCGGTCGGCTCGGAGCGGCGCTGGGTGGTCTACAACGGCTACGCCGATGCCTCGAAGGTCCCGCCCGGCTGGCGCGGCTGGCTCTGCCACAACGTCGAGCTGCCGCCGAGCGAGGAGGCCTACACCCCGCGCGAGTGGCAGAAGCCCCACGTCGAGAACATGACCGGCACGGCCGACGCCTACCGCCCGAAGGGCTCGCAGCTCTCCTGGGGCGCCCGCCCCGCCGCCACCGGCGACTACGTGCCGTGGACGCCGGGCGAATAGCCCCCCACCAGTCCGGCCGGCACGTCTCCCCTCCGGTTGGATGGGCCTCCGAGGCCGGCTCCGCTTTGACGACCCGGTCTCCGTCATTCCGGGGCTGCGCAGCAGAGCCCGGAATCCAGGGCCGCCGCGAGGCGCAGACTGGAGCGAGACCCGCGGCGCTGGATCCCGGGCTCGCCTCCGGCGCCCCGGGATGACGGGGAGGGGCCGGAAACGAGATCTGCAGGCCCTATCCGCCCGCGTCGCGCCCGCGGAGGCCGCGCCCTTTTTCCACCACCGTTTCCGTATTGAACGCGTCGATCCGCCGGCCGCGCGCCGCGTCGTTCACTTGCCGAGAGGGGCGTGCCTTGAGCCGCATCACCGCACGGGCCGCGTTCGGCCTCGCCGCCCTCGCGCTCTGCGCAGGCCCGGCCTCCGCCGACAAGATCAAGAACCCGACCGCGGTGTTCTCCGGCCTCGACAAGATCACCGGCCGCATCGTCTCGTTCGAGGTGGCGGTGGACGAGACCGTGCAGTTCGGCGCGCTGCAGCTCACCCCGCGGGTCTGCTACACCCGGCCGCCGACCGAGAGCGCCAAGACCACGGCCTTCCTCGAGGTCGACGAGGTGACGCTGGAGAACAAGTACCGCCGGATCTTCACCGGCTGGATGTTCGCCTCGAGCCCCGGCCTGCACGCGATCGAGCACCCGATCTACGACGTGTGGCTCGTGGATTGTAAGGGCGGCAGCGACATCATCGCCGAGGCGCGCGAGCAGGAGGACGTGCCGGCGATGGCCGCCAAGCCCGAGCGCAAGCGCGGCACGAAGGACGCCGCCAAGACCGTGCAGCAGGTCAACTCCGCCGGCCAGGTCGACGTCGAGGCGCCGCGCGGCGTCCCGGTCCAGCCGCGCCAGAAGCCCTCGCGCAAGTTCTTCCCGTCGAACGAGGGCCCGGCCCCGGCCCCGCCGCAGCCCCCGCAGCCGCAATCGATCTTCGACGCGATCTTCCGCTGACCGCATCCCCCTTTCCCTCCCCCCTGAAGCGGGGGAGGGAAGGGGAGCCTCACGCCTCCGCGGAGCCCGGCCCGAGGGCGGCCAGGGCCTGCGCCCCTGGGACGCTGCCGTCCGTCGGCCAGGCGTTCCAGTCGGCGGCGTGGCCCAGCGCCTCGGCGAGCCGGCGCTTGTAGACGTGGCGCGGCAGCTCCTCGGCGCCGAACTGGGCGAGGTGCTCGGTGACGAACTGGGTGTCGGCGAGGCGGTATCCGCCGGCGCGGAGCCGCCCCATCAGGTGGACGAGGGCGACCTTCGAGGCGTCGCGCACCTCGTGGAACATGCTCTCGCCGAAGAAGGCCGCCCCCATCGAGACCCCGTAGAGGCCGCCGACGAGCCGGCGCGGCTCGCCGGCGTAGACCTCGATCGTGTGGGCGTGGCCGCGGTCGAACAGCGCGCCGTAGAGCTCGCGGATGCGGCCGTTGATCCAGGTGCGCTCGCTCTCGCGGCGCGGGGCGGCGCAGCCGCCGATCACGCCGTCGAAGTCGGTGTCGCTGCGGACCTCGAACACGTCCGAGCGCACCGTGCGCGCGAGCCGCTTCGACACGCGGAACCCGTCGAGCGGCAGCACCCCGCGGGCGCGGGGCTCGACCCAGTACAGCGTCGGGTCGTCGGCGTCCTCGGCCATCGGGAAGATGCCGGCGGCGTAGGCCTTGAGAAGGATCTCGGGCGTGATCTCCACGCGGGTGCCGTCGTGCATGGCGGCGATTCTGGCGTGCGCGCGTCCGGAACGCCAGTGGGGCGGCCGCGCAAATCCACGGCGCCGACGCCGCGGGCCCGACCGGCCGGCGATCGCGATCCTTCTGCGGTTCGATCCGTCCGCATCAGGACCGACCTGCAGGGGCGGCGATCTTTGGAAGCACATCCCCGGCCGCATTGGCTAGGATCATCAGCATCGAACCCAAGAGGCGGCAGCACGCCGCCCGGAGGCCGGCATGATCGTCGCCATGCGCAAGTCCCGACCCGAGGCCCGTCCGATCCCGTCGTGTCGTCGCACCGACGGCACGGGGAAGGATCGCAACACGGCACGGAAGGACGACGGCGATGGGCCATCACGACACGGCATTTGACGCGTCCGGCGCGGGACGGACATTCGGATCCCGCGCCTTCGCCCTGGCCGCGCGGGCGCACCGCCGGCATTACGGCCGGGCCGCCTTCGCCACCGCCATCGACGACGGCCTGATGCCCGACGAGGTGCGCGGCATCCTGGCCGGCCGCAGGATCGTCGACGCCTTCCCGGTGCGCCGGGGCGAGAGCCCGCCGGCCTATGCCGGCCGCGCCGTGGCCGAGATGATGGTCGCCTACCTCGCGAGCGAGACGCCCTGAGCGGCGAAGCGCCCTCGCGGGCGACCCGGCCGACGCGGTCGGCCCGACCCTGATCCCACCCCGAAGTCCAGTCCCACCCCGAAGTCCAGCCATCGGACGACCTGCGCGACGCCGCAGGCGAGAGGTTTCGGCATGCCGATCCACACCCGTCGCCGCATCCCATCCCGGTTCGCGATCGCCTGCGCCGCCTCCGCCCTCGGCCTCGCCTGCGTTGTCGGCGCGGGCTCGGCCGACACGCGGACCTCCCTGCGGATGGCCTTCGTCGGCGCCTCGACCGATCTGGCGCAGCGTTTCGCCCCGGCGGACGCGGCGGCGCGGGTCGCCCTCGGGCCGGGCGGGGCGGACGTGCGGGTGGCCGGCGACCTGATGGACGGCGTCGCCCTGCGGGTCGAGGCCCTTCTGGCGGCGAACCCGCAGGCCCGCCGCATCCACCTCACCAGCGGCGGCGGCCTGGTCGAGGAGGGCCTGGCGCTGGGGGCGCTGATCGCCGAGCACGGGCTCGACACCTACGTCCCCGACGAATGCGCCTCGGCCTGCACCCTGGCCTTCGTCCGCGGCCGCGCGCGCTACCTCGGCACGGCCGGGCGGCTCGGCTTCCACGCCCCCTACGAGGCCGGCCTGTTCGGGCAGACCTTCGCGGTCGACGCCAGCCCCGAGCGGGCGGCCTACCGCGACGCCGGCCTCGCCGCGGACTTCACGGCGGAGGCGCTGGCGGTCGCCTCCGACGACATCTGGATGCCGGATGCCGAGCGCCTGATCCGAGCCGGCGCCGTCACCGAGGTGGTGGAGCCCGACCGCTTCCCCGACTCGACCCTCGACGACGACGACGGCCCGGAGGCGGCCCGCGCGCAGGTGCTGCGCAACCTGCCGATCCTCGCGCAGGCCGACCCCGCCGCCCTCGACCGCATCGCCGCCTGGTACCGCGACGGCTACCGGAACGGGCGCTCGGAAGCGGACGCCTTCGACGGGTTGCGCGCCCGGGCGAACGATCACCTCAGGGTCCTGTTCCGCCGGGCCGACGACGCGACCATCCGGGCGCTCGGGCATGCGGCGCTCGCGGCGTCGCGGGCGGTGGGGGCGGGCGACGGTGATGCGTGCGAAGCCATCGCCGGCGGCGACGTGGTCGCGATCGACGAGGCCCTGCGGCACGCCGCGCACCCGGTGCCGAGCCTGCCGGCGCTGATCGTGCAGGCGCGACGGCAGAATGCGGCGCCGACCGAGGGAGCCGCCGCGGGCGACGACGCCCGCCCGCGCCGGCACGCCCGGCGCCCGCCGGCGCGCTGCGCAACCCGGATCGCGGCGCTGCGGCAGGCGCTGGACCGCCCGGCCCGCGAGGCGGCCGCCGAGGTGCGGGGGCTGCTCCTGACGGAGGCGCCGCAGGTCGCCGCGATCGCCGCGCCGTGAGCCTCGCGCGCCGTCCGTCGCCGGGCGCCGACCGGTTCCGTCCGCCGCGAAACCGCGGGGACCGGAAGACGAGGGCCGTGGCCGCCCCCGGCACCGGTGAGGATGCGCGGCGCCCGCCGGAGCCGGCGCCGCGGTAAGCCGAGGCTGCACCCCTGATCCGGATCAGGGGCGTCGCTGAACGCTGCTCGGCCGGGGCCGTTTCGGAGCGGATGCGTCCACGCGTCCCTCCCCTCGACGGATCATGGGCTTACCCGGAATCCGCATGTCTCGCGTGCCCGATTCCGCGTGCCCCCGGTTCGGGCGGGCCCGATTTTGGGGGGGCGGGAAGATCCGAGCGGTGCCCGGGCCGTCTCCCGGCCCGGGCGTCGTCTCACGCCGCCTCGAGCAGGCGGCGGGCGATGACCTGGGCCTGGATCTCGGCCGCGCCCTCGAAGATCGAGAGGATGCGGGCGTCGCAGAGCACGCGGCTGACGGCGTACTCGAGCGCGAAGCCGTTGCCGCCGTGGATCTGCAGGGCGTTGTCGGCCGCCGCCCAGGCGACGCGAGCGCCGAGGAGCTTCGCCATGCCGGCCTCGAGGTCGCAGCGCTTGCCCTCGTCCTTCTCGCGGGCCGAGAAGTAGGTGAGCTGGCGGGCGATGTTGATCTCCACCGCCATCATCGCGAGCTTGTCGGCGACCCGCGGGAAGCTGATCAGGGCTTTTCCGAACTGCATCCGCTCCTCGGCGTAGCGCAGGCCGAGGTCGAGGGCCGACTGGGCGACGCCGATGGCGCGGGCCGCGGTCTGGATGCGGGCCGACTCGAAGGTCTGCATCAGCTGGGCGAAGCCCTTGCCCTCGACCTCGCCGAGGAGGTTGTTGCCCGGCACCTCGAAGTTCTCGAAGGCGAGCTCGTACTCCTTCATGCCGCGGTAGCCGAGCACGTGGATCTCGCCGCCGGTGAGGCCCTCGACCGGGAACGGCTCCGCGTCGGTGCCGCGGGGCTTCTCGGCGATCAGCATCGAGAGGCCGCGGTGGCCCTTCTCCTCGGGCTTGGTGCGGACCAGCACCGTCATGATGTCGGCGCGGACGGGATGGGTGATCCAGGTCTTGTTGCCGGAGATCTTCCAGGTCTCGCCGTCCTTCACCGCCTTGGTGCGCAGCGAGGCGAGGTCCGAGCCGGTGTTCGGCTCGGTGAACACGGCCGTCGGCAGGATGTCGCCCGAGGCGATCTTGGGCAGGAAGCGCTGCTTCTGCTCCTCGGTGCCGCCGCACAGGATCAGCTCGGCGGCGATCTCCGAGCGGGTGCCGAGGGAGCCGACGCCGATATAGGCGCGCGACAGCTCCTCGGAGACGACGCACATCGAGATCTTCGGCAGGCCCATGCCGCCGTATTCCTCCGGGATCGTCAGGCCGAAGACGCCGAGCTCGGCCATCTTGGTGACGATCTCCATCGGGATGTAGTCGTTCTTGAGGTGCCACTCGTGCGCCTGGGACACCACCTCGGCCTTGCCGAAACGGCGCATCTCGGAGCGGATCGCCTCCATGTCCTCGTCGAGGCCGGAATCGCCGACGGTGGCCGACGCCACGCCGTCGCGGATCTTCTGGACCAGGGCGGCGCGGTTCTCCGGGGTGTTGCCGTCGGCGATCAGCGCCTCGACCGCGTCGGTGCGGAACTGCTGCACCTCGCGGGCGGTGAGCCCGAGCGAGCCGACCGGGCGCACCATCTCGCCCTGGCTCATCGGGATGCCCGAGACCATCTGCTCGAGGTACTCGCCCGCGCCGATCTTCACGAGCAGCGTCTCGGTCTCGCCGAAGCGGCCGGCCGCGCGCAGGTTGGCGGCGTAGGTGCCGAGCTCGCGCACCGCCTCGCCGTAGGTGGCGATCCAGGCGAGGCCGTGGGCGGCGTGCTGCTCGGCCTCCAGCTTGGCGGCGTCGACCTTGCCGTCCGTGCCCAGCACGCGGGTGCGGACCCGGCGGGTCGCCTCGGCGACGAGACGTTTCGCGGATTCGCCGGCGGCCTGCGTGAGGGCGACGAGATCCTGCGGCTCGGGCTGGAAGGCGGGCGAAGCGGACATGGCTGGCACTTTCGTCTGAACGTTTCCGGTTGCGAGCAATATAGGCCCGATCCACCGGGACGTAGCAAATTCTTAAGGCTCGGAGCCGCAATTCGTCTTGAATTTTCTATCCAGTCGCGTGCAATTTTCCTCAACGCCGCAACCGGTTGGCGAAACCGGTGCGCTGTGGCGGGTGCCGTCGCCGCGCCCTCTCGCCTAGCCCCGGTTCGCCACTGCGACGCCGATCGCGGCCACCGCCATGCCGGCGACCTGGAGCCCGGTCAGCGCCTCGCCGAACATGAGGTAGGCCATGGTCGCCGAGACCGGCGGCACCAGGAACAGCAGCGCCGAGACGCCGGCCACCGCGCCGCGCCGGATCAGCACGAGCAGCAGCAGGATCCCGGCGACGGAGCTGACCAGCACCGACCACGCCATCCCGAGCCAGACCGGCAGCAGCGGCGGCACGGCGAGGCCGTCGCCCGACAGCAGCGCCAGCGGCACCGCGACGCCGCAGGCGCCGACGAACTGCAGGGTCGCGGTGGCCAGCAGGTCGGCGTCGGCGCCGGTGCGCTTCTGCCAGAGCGTGCCGAGCGTGATCGCGGCGACCGCGCCGGCGCAGGCGGCGAGCGCGACCGGCGGGATGCCGGCCGGGTCGGCGGCGCCGATCTTCGGGGCGAGCACGAGCCCGGCCCCGAGGAAGCCGAGCCCGATTCCGCACCAGCGGCGCAGGCTCACCGCCTCGCCGAGCACCGGCCCGGCCAGCATCGCCGTCGCCAGCGGCTGCAGGCTGCCGACGAGGGCCGCGATCCCCGCGGGCAGGCCGCGATGGATCGCCCAGAACACGCCGACGATGTAGCAGCCCTGCATCAGCACGCCCGCGACCATCGCGTCGCGCCATCCCGCGCGGGTCCACGGCCAGCGGGCGCGAAGCGCGAGGGCGATCGCGCCGAGCACCAGGGCCACGCCGATCACCCGCAACGCCACGAAGGGCAGCGGCTGGGCATGGGGGGCCACGAACCGGGCCGCGATGAAGCCGGTCGCCCAGATCAGGACGAACAGGCTCGGGATCAGGACGTTTGCGAGGAGGGCGGGCATGGTGCCGCGCAGGCAGCACGCGCCGTCCGCGCTGACAACCGAAAAAGCCGGGGCGCCCCCGCCCCGGGACAGGGGGCGCCCCGCCGTTGCCCGAAGGCTTCACCCCGGCACCGAACGCCGCCCCCCGGCCCTCGACGCGTTGACGGGGACGGGAACGCGATCACGTATCCCAAAAAACGCATCCTCCATCGGGTAGCATCGCCGCACGTGACAAACGCTTTGACGGAAGGATCTCGGCGATCACCGCGCATCCCCTCGCCCCGCACGCGGGGAGAGGCCCGCACGGACCTCGTCGTCCGTGCGGGAAGCGCAGGCGAAGCCGGAGCGGCGGTGAGGGGGCGGCCCCGAAAGAGCCTCCTCCGTCGACGCCCCCTCACCATCGGCTGCCGCCGCGCTTTGCCGACGACGTGGTCGGCAAAGCCCCCTCCCCGCGTGCGGGGAGCGGGGAGGGCGGCATGAAACCCCTCCGCACCGCCCTCGAGGTCGCGGGCATCGCCGCGCAGCGCTTCGTCTCCCATGACGGCTGGGCGATCGCGAGCCACATCGCGCTGTCGATCCTGACCTCGCTGTTCCCGTTCCTGATCCTGCTCGCGGCGCTCGCGGGGCTGCTCGGCACCAAGTCCCTGGCCGACGAGGCCGGCCTGCTAATCTTCGACGCGTGGCCGCGGGAGGTCGCCAAGCCGATCGTCGGCGAGGTCCACCGGGTGCTCACCGAGCAGCGCGGCGGGGTGCTGACGGTCGGCGCGCTGCTGGCGCTGTACTTCTCGTCCTCCGGCGTCGAGAGCCTGCGGGTGGGCCTGAACCGCGCCTACGGCCTGCGCGAGATGCGGCCGTGGTGGCTGACCCGGCTCGAATCGATCGGCTACGTCGTCTGCGGCGCCTGCGCGATGCTGGCCTTCGCGCTGCTGGTGGTGCTCGGCCCGCTGATCTGGCGCAACGTCGTTCTCGTCGCGCCGGGGCTCGAGCCCCTGGGCCTCACCGTCGCGATCGCGCGGATCGGCATCACCGCGCTGCTGCTCGCCGCGGTGCTGATCATCGCCCACAAGTTCGTCGCCGCCGGCCGGCGCTCGTTCCTGGCGGTGCTGCCGGGCATCGGCGTGACGCTGCTGCTGTGGTTCTTCGCCGGCCTCGGCTTCGGGTTCTACCTCGACCGCTTCTCGAACGCCTACGCCTCGACCTACGGCGGCCTCGCCACCGCGATGGTGTTCCTGGTGTTCCTGTACTGGCTCGCGGCGATGTTCCTGTTCGGCGGCGAGATCAACGGCACCGTGATCGCGGCCAAGCGCAGCCGGCTGCGGGCGCGGATGCACGCGCGCCAGGCGCGTCCGCCGGTTGCCTAGGACGAGACGCTTTGCCGGGAACCGAGTCCGCCTCGGGCTGTTGGCCCCAGGACTCCATGTGATCCGAAACCTCATCCGGCCAGCTTCCCCGAAACGGGAGGCGGGCCGTTTTCTTTTGGCCGCTCGCGCCGGCGTCAGCCGACGAGGTCGTCGAGCGTGACCGCGAGGGCGTCCGCGATCCTCCGAAGGGTCTCTACGGTGCCGTCGCGCTTGCCGGTCTCGATCTGCGAGAGGAACGGTTGGGCGATGCCGGCCTGCGCCGCGAGCGCCGCCATCGTGAGCCCGCGATGCTCGCGCCAGACCCGGATGCGGTTGTCGCCGCCGAGCAGCCGGTCCACGACCTCGGCGGGGATCAGCTCCTCCTCGCCGGTCGCAAGCTTCAGGCGGAACTGCGCGACGGCGGCTTGGTCGGCCACGTCCTCCGCGGCCTGGGTCAGCGCGGTGTAGTCGGCCTCGCTCAGGATCACGAGTCGCTCGCCGGCCGGTGTCGTGAAGCGATGCGCGTTCATGACAACGTCCTTCTCGGTCGGGCGTGATGGCGCGGGCATCGTCGGGATCGGCCGCTCAATCGTGGGCGCTTGCCCGGGGCGCCACCTTGATGATCGCGACGATCTCGCCGTCTTCGGTGAACAGGACGACCTCAGGCCGCCAGAGCCAGCACCGCTTCGCCCTCGTCCGCCTCGGCGGCCATGAACTGCGCCCGGGCGAGCTCGGCGAAGCGGCCGTTCTGCGCGACCAGGCCGTCGAAGGTGCCGCTCTCGACGATGCGGCCCTCGTGGAAGACCAGGATGCGGTCGGCGTTGCGGATCGTCGCGAGGCGGTGGGCGATGACGAAGGTGGTGCGGCCTTCCATCACGGCTTCCAGCGCGCCCTGCAGGCGGCGCTCGGTGGCGGCGTCGAGCGCGCTCGTCGCCTCGTCGAGGATCAGGATCGGCGGGTTCTTCAGGATCGCCCGGGCGATCGAGAGGCGCTGGCGCTCGCCGCCCGAGAGCGAGCGGCCGCGCTCGCCGATCACCGTGTCGAGGCCGTCGGGCTGGCGCGCCATGAAGGCGGAGGCCTGGGCGCGCTCCAGGGCGTCGAGCATCTCGGCATCGGTGGCGTCCGGGCGGCCGACCTGGAGGTTCTCGCGGATCGAGCGGGCGAACAGCATCGGCTCCTGGAACACCACGCCGATGTTGTGGCGCAGCGACGACACGGCGACGTCGCGGATGTCCATCCCGTCGATGCGGATCGCGCCGGCGCCCGGGTCGAAGCTGCGGTGCAGCAGGCCCAGCGTCGTCGACTTGCCCGAGCCGGTGGTGCCGACGAGCGCGATGGTCTCGCCGGCGCGGGCCGCGAACGACACCCCGTCGAGCGCCTTGCGGCGGCCGTCGTAGGAGAAGCCGACGCCCTCGAACTCGACCTCGCCGGCGAAGCGGGCGACCTGGACGGCGTGCGAGCGGTCGCGGACGGCCGGCACCGTGTCGAAGATCGTGAAGAACTCGGCGATCTTCGGCGCCTGCTGGAACAGGCCGTTGACGAAGCCGACCACGTGGTCGAGGCGCGTCACCAGGGCGGTGGCGAGGCTCATGAAGGCGACGACCTCGCCGACCGAGGTCTGGCCGGCCTGGTAGAGCATGATGCCGGTGACGAACACCGCGGTCATGGTGATGGTGGCCGACGCGCGGGTCGCGACGTTGGCCAGCGCCCACCACGACAGCACCGGGATCTGCGCGGCGAGCAGGTTGCCGATGATGTCGCGCATCGCGTCCTTCTCGGCCTTGGCGCGGGTGAAGGACTGGATCACGGCGACGTTGCCGAGCGCGTCGGAGGCGTGCGCGGCCAGGCCCGAATTGTAGAACTCGACCTCGCCCTGCAGCGTCTCGGTGCGGCGCATGACGAAGGTGGTCAGCGCGGTGAAGACCAGCACCAGCACGAGCAGGATCGAGCCGAGCTGCCAGTTCACGAACAGCGTCATCGGCAGCAGCACGCCGAGCGAGACCAGGGCCGCGAAGTGGTCGCGGAAGAAGCCGAGCCACAGGGCCGACATGCCGTTGGTGCCCTCCAGCATCGCCTTCAGCACGCGGCCGGAATGGTTCGCCGAGTGGAAGGCGAGCGGCAGGTCGAGGACGTGCTCGAAGTAGTTCGCCATGGTGGAAAGGCGGTTGCGGTGGGCCAGCCGGTCGGCGTGGAGCGCGATGGCGACGCCCGCCGCAATGGTGAAGAAGCCGAATGCGACCCAGGCCGCGATCAGCGGCAGCATGGTCTGCAGGCCGTTGCCGCCGCGCTTGAGGTGGGTCAGCCCGTCGATGATGCGGCCCATGATCAGGGGTTCGGCGAAGGCCGCCACCGCCAGCGCGACGTTGGCGAACCCGAGGCCGATGGCGAGCCGCTTGTCGTTGCCCAGAAGGCTCAGAACGCGCGCGTACAGACGAAACAGCGACATGTCAGCTCCGAACACCGACCTCAGGCGCGCCCCGTGTTGCCCGGGCCCAGCGCGCTCTTCCCCCTCGAACCCGGTCCGCGGCTGCGGTCCGGGTCTTCCTTCTTCCGTCGCGCTCCGTCCGATCGCCGGAACGGTGAATTCGGGAGTCCCGAGCTCCGGGCTCCCAAACGCTTGGCGCGACGGGACTTATGCCAGGGGCTGGCTGAACGGCGCCTGACGGATCCGCCCCGCTGCGGGGAGGCCTTTACGGTTCGTTCAGCAAGATTTCCTAACCTCGTCCCCGAGGGCTCCACAAGCGCGCGATGCGCGCAGGCGCGCGAATTTCTCGCATCGCGCGTCGTGCACGGGGATCTCGCGACCGCGACGTTCGGGCCGGCCGCGCCACAGGCCCCCGGGTCACATGATCGGGCGCCGGCGGCGCCGGCCGGAACCTCGCGCGCCGACGCTGCGCCGGATGCCCGACCGCATCGCGGATCACGGGGTTCGAGCCCGATCGAGGATGCGCCGACGGGGACCTGCCCCGGGCCGGCGGCTCAGCGCGCCGCGCCGATCTCGCGCAGGTACCGCGCCGTCCCGGGGTTGAGGCTCCCCGCCGGCACCGTGGCGGCGAGGTTCGCGGGATCGCTGTCGCGTCCCTGCGGCAGGCGCCCGGCCAGCCCAGCGCCGGCCCGTCCGATCGCCGCGACCAGGCGGTGGGCCGCCTCGGGGTCGAGGCCCGGCCGGGCGAGCACGAGGCTCCACGAGCCCACGGTCTCGATCGCCGCATCCTGCCCGCGGAAGCTGCCGGCCGGCACGGTCATGCGGCGCAGCGAGGGCCGCGCGGCGAGCGCCCGGTCGATCGCCTGCGGCGACGGGCCGACGAAGCGGGCGCCGCCGGGCATCGCCGCGACCGCTGCGAAACCCGGCCAGCCGATGCCGCCGCCCCAGAGCGCGGCCGCGCGCCCGTCGGCGACCATGGCCGGGCCGTCGCCGGCATGCTCCAGGAGGATCGGGACGATGTCGCGCTCCGGGTCGAGGCCGGAGGCGGCGAGCACCGCGCGGCCCATCACCGTCAGCCCGGAATTCCGGGTGCCGAGCGCGACGGGCTTGCCGGCGAGGTCGGCGAGGGTACGGACCGGGCTCGCCGCCGCGACCACGAGCAGGCCGGGCGTGGCGTACATCGGCGCGACCGCGGTGAGCCGCGGGCCGTCACCCGCCGCCAGCGCGTCGTAGGCGAACTCGCCCTGCACCAGCGCGAGGTCGAGGGCGCCCTCGCGCAGCAGCCGGACGTTCTCGGCCGAGCCGCCGGTGGCGCGGGTCTCCAGGGTCAGGTCGGGGTCGACCGCGCGGACTGAGGCCGCCAGCGCCGCGCCGTAGGCCGGAAAGCCGCCGCCCGGGGTGGCGGTGCCGAGGACGAGGCGAAGCGGCTCGGCCCGCGCGGACGAGGCGAGCATCAGGCAGAGAGCGACCAGAACAGGCTTCACCCGCATCGCACGTGTCCGCCTCCGCGCCGGGGCCGTCGCTCGGCCGTCATTTCGCGGTCAGCAGCGCCCAGTAGACCTTGTACTTCGATCCGGGCGCGTAGGCGGTGGCGATGCCCATGCGGGCGGCCTTCGGATCGAGCATCACGGCGTTGTGGGGCGGGCTGTCGCGCCAGCCGGAGAAGGCCTCGGCGAGGGTGTGGTAGCCAGCCGACAGGTTGGCGTTGGCCGACGCGAAGCCGAGCCGCTCGACGGCGCCCTTCACGGTCTGCGCCTTGCTCGGCCGGTCGGCGAGCGCCATCGACGCCGCCTCGGCCTCGGCGAGCTTCTGGAGCTCGGGGTCGAGGGCGAGCGCCGCCTCGCCGCGGCCGCGGCGATAGGCCGAGATCATGTCGCGCGCGGCTTCGGTGTCGACGTGGGCCGCGTTGTTCGACAGGGGCAGGTAGAGGCTCGGCAGCGCCGCGGTGGTCTGCGTGTCGGTGGCGCACCCGGCCAGCAGCGCCGCGCCGGCGAGCAGCAGGGCGCCCGCGCCGTATCGTCCGATGCTGCCCACGTGTCCGATCCGCCGCTCGCCATCGGCCCGCGTCGATCGGGCCACCGCCGCGACATATAGGGTGCCCGGGGGCGCCGTGCATCAGGATTGACGAACCCTTCACCGGCTCGCGCTTAAGCTGTACCGAATGGAGCCGTCGATGCCGGGCCGTCCCGGCGCGCTCCGGTCCGGGTCGGGAATCGCGTGGGAATCATCGAGGCGAACCTGCGGGGCGGCTTCGTCGGTGCGACGTCGCCCGCCGCATGACCGGACCGCCCATCCACCCCGACGTCGCCGCGGCGTCGGCGACGATCCGCTCGGCCGAGGCGCAATTGCGCCTGATCCGCCGGGACGCCGAGCGGCTGGCCGAGCGCCAGCGCACCTTCGACCGGGCCGCGGCCGCGGCTGGGATCGGGGTGTGGGAATGCCGCCTGCGCGACGAGGCGATCGACTGGTCCTCCGGCGTCTACGACTTGTTCGGCATCCCGCGCGGGACGGCCCTGTCGCGCGGGCGCGCCCTCGAGCACTACCCGGAGGCCTCGCGCCGCGCCCTCGAGGCGGCCCGCTCGCGAGCGATCGCCGAGCGGACCGGCTTCCGCCTCGACACCGAGATCCGCACCGCCGCCGGGCAACTCCGCTGGATCCGCCTGACCGCCACGGTGGAGGCGCGCGCGGGCGTCGCGGTGCGGCTGTTCGGGATCAAGCAGGACATCACCGACGAGAGGCTGGCCGCCGAGGCGGCGCGCCGACGGGCCGATCTCGACGGGATGACGGGCCTCGCCAACCGGATGTGCTTCGAAGACCGGCTCGCGTTCCTGTGCCGGCAAGGCGCGGGCCTGCTCGTTCTCGTCGACCTCGACGGCTTCAAGGCGGTCAACGACGGCTTCGGGCATGCGGCGGGCGATGCCTGCCTCCGGGAGGCGGCCGACCGCATCGCCGGGCTCTGCCGCCGGGCCGACCTCGTGGCGCGGATCGGCGGCGACGAATTCGCCATCCTGCTCGGCGGCCATGGCAGCGCGCGCGGCGCCGAAGCCCTGGCGGGTCGGATCGTCCATGCGATGGGCCGCCCGATGCAGGTCGGCGGCGTCACGATCCGGGTCGGCGCCTCGGTCGGCATCGCCGCCGTCGCGGGCGGCGGGCCGGCGGATGCCTTCGCCCGCGCCGACGCGGCGCTCTACGCCGCCAAGCGCGCCGGGCGGAACACCCTCCGCACGCACGGCGCATCGATCCGCTTCGCCTGACCGGCCGGCATCGCGCCGTCGAGCCCCGGGGGCGACGGCTACGCGCGTCCGGCTCCCGCCGCCATCGCCGCCGCCGCCGCGTCGAGCCCCCAGGCGAGGAGGTCCTTGGCTTCCGCGGCGGTCGGCGCCTCGGTGTAGCACCGCAGCTCGGGGGCGTTGCCCGAGGCGCGGAAGTGGATCGTGCGGCCGCCGTCGAGCGCGATCCGGATCCCGTCCTGCGCGTCGACCGCCTCCGGGGTGCCGACCGGCTGCAGGAAGGTCCGGCGGAACGACGCGTCGCCGAGGCTTTGCAGGAGGGCGCCGCTGCGCTCGGCCGGCGTGTCGGGCAGCCGGTCGCTCGCCATCTCGCCGACGTTCAGCGAGGCCACGAGGTCGGCCAGCGCCAGCCCCGCCTGCCGGGATGCGGCCAGCGTCGCCAGGATGGGCAGCATCGCGTCGCGCGTCGGCAGGGCGGGCAGGACCTTGTCGCCGACCGCGACGTCGGAGCCGAGCAGGAAGCCGCCGTTCGCCTCGAAGCCGGCGACCGCCTTCGCCCCCGCCCGCCGCGCCTGCTCCATGCCGGCGATGACGAAGGGCGAGCCGACGCGGGTGCGCAGCACCTGCCCGAACCCGCCGGCCTGCTCGATCGCCGAGCCGGCGGTGACGGGCACCACCACCGCGTCGACGCCGAGATGGCGCGCGGTGATCAGGCCGAGCACGTCGCCGCGCACGATCCCGCCGGCGGCGTCCGCGACCAGCGGCCGGTCGGCGTCGCCGTCGGTGGTGACCAGGGCGTCGAAGTCGCCCGAGGCCATGACCTCGGCGATGAAGGCGACGTCCTCCGGGCGGTGGGCCTCGGTGTCGATCGGGACGAAGGTCTCCGAGCGGCCGATCGGCGTGACCTCGGCGCCGAACGCCGCCAGCAGGTCGGCGAGCAGGTCGCGGGCGACCGAGCTCTGCTGGTAGGCGGCGACGCGGATCCCGCTCAGGGTGTCGGGCGGGAAGACGTCGCCGTAGCGGCGCCGGTAGCGGTCGATCACGTCCGGGTCCGGCGTCGCGGCGACGGGGGCCGCCATGGTCCCGGCCGCGGCGACGTCGCCGAGGGCGGCGAGGATCGCGACCTCGTCGGCCTTGGTGATCTCGCCGTCGGGCCGGTAGAACTTCAGGCCGTTGCGGTCCTGCGGAATGTGGCTGCCGGTGACCATCACGGCGCAGGCTCCGCGCCGCATCGCCTCGAGCGCCAGCGCCGGCGTCGGAAGCGCGCCGCAATCGATCGCCGCGAAGCCCGCCGCGGCGGCTGCGGTGGCGACGGTGGCGGCGATGCCGGCGCTGCTGTCGCGCAGGTCGCGCCCGATCACCACGGTGCGGCCCGGGCAGCACGCCGCGCCGACGGAGCGGAAGAACGCCCCGGCATAGGCGTAGCTCGGCCACCCGACGAGGTCCGTCACCAGGCCGCGCAGGCCGCTCGTCCCGAACTTCAGGCTGCTCACGACGGCCTCTCCACGCCTCTTACCGATCGTCGACGAAATTCCCCTACGGCACGGATCGGCCCAGCGTCGCCCTGGCATGTTCGAGCACGTCGGCGAGCGCGGCGTCCCAGTCGGCCTTGGGCGTCCAGCCGGTGGCCTCCGTCAGGCGCGTCGCATCGCCGGCCGCCACCGGGATCTCCGACGGGCGCATCCGGTCCGGTGCGACCCGGACCTCGAACGGCACCCGCGCGTGCCGGCGCAGGTCGTCCACCACGCTGGCGATGCTGCGCGGCCGCCCCGAGGCGACGTTGAACACCGACCCGTCCGCGATGTCCAGGCCGCGCCCGATCAGATCGACATAGGCCCGCACCACGTCGCCGACCGGCAGGAAGTCGCGCTCGGCCGCGAGGTTGCCCACCGCCAGCACCGGCGCCACAAGCCCGGCCTCGATCCGCGCGATCTGGCCGGCGAAGGACGGCACCACGAAGCGCTCGTCCTGGCCGGCCCCGATCTGGTTGAACGGCCGCAGGATCACCAGCCGCACCTCCGCCTTGGCCAGCAGGTCGCGCAGGATCGTCTCGCCGAACCACTTCGAGCGGGCATACGGCCCCTGCGGATCGGGCACCGCCGCCTCGGTCAGCGGCCGGCCGGCCAGGAACGCCCGGCCGTAGACCTCGCCCGAGCTGACGAACAGGAAGCCCGCGCCGGGGGCGGATCCCGCCACCGCCTCGGCGAGGTTCAGCAGCCCGACGAGGTTGACCCGCCAGGTCTCCCCCGGCGCATCCGCCGATTGCTGCACCGAGGCCATCGCGGCCAGGTGCAGCACGTCGGTCGGGCGGAACGCGGCGACGCTGGCGTGCAGCGCCGCCTCGTCCAGCAGGTCGACCGTCTCGTAGGCGACCCGCTCCGGCAGGACGGCCGGGCGGCCGCGGCCGATGCCGAGGATCCGGTCCGCGGCCCCGGTGCCGGCCGACAGCGCCGCCAGCGCGTGCCGCCCGACGAAGCCGGCCGCCCCCGTGACCAGGATGCGCTTCACGGGCGCACGCGGCTCCGCACGCGGGCCGGGGCCGTCGCGCTGCGGCGCAGGCCGGTCACGTGCGCCCGCCCAGGCGCTTCAGGTCGGCCTCGACCATCTCCTGGATCATCGCCTCGAGCGAGATCTCGGCCTTCCAGCCGAAGGCGGCCTCGGCCTTGGCCGGGTTGCCCAGCAGCACCTCGACCTCGGCCGGCCGGTACAGCTTCTCGTCGATGACGAGGTGGTCGTCGATGGCGAGATTCACATGCGCGAAGGCGAGCGCGCACATGTCGCGCACCGTGGTGGTGCGGCCGGTGGCGATCACGAAGTCGTCGGGCTTGTCCTGCTGCAGCATCATCCACATCGCCCGGGTGTAGTCCTTGGCGTGGCCCCAGTCGCGCTTGGCGTCGATGTTGCCCAGCCGCAGCTCCTTCGCCAACCCGAGCTTGATCCGCGCGACCCCATCGGTGACCTTGCGGGTGACGAACTCGACCCCGCGCAGCGGGCTCTCGTGGTTGAACAGGATCCCGTTCGAGGCGTGCAGGCCGAAGCTCTCGCGGTAGTTGATCGTCATCCAGTGCGCGTAGAGCTTGGCCACGCCGTAGG
Organism: Methylobacterium sp. E-025; assembly: GCF_022829705.1. Lineage (NCBI taxonomy): Bacteria > Pseudomonadati > Pseudomonadota > Alphaproteobacteria > Hyphomicrobiales > Methylobacteriaceae > Methylobacterium > Methylobacterium sp. E-025. Next base: position 159,569 of record NZ_JAKSYR010000141.1, on the reverse strand, counting down.
GCGAGCGCGGGTAGAACGGCGTCGCCTCGCTCTGCACCTGCTCCTGGATCAGGCCGAACATCTCCGACGACGAGGCCTGGTAGTAGCGCGCGTCGGGCTTGAGGGTGCGCACGCATTCGAGCAGGTTGACCGCGCCCAAGCCCGTGATCTGCCCGGTCAGCAGCGGCTGCTGCCACGAGGCGGTGACGAACGACTGCGCGGCCAGATTGTAGACCTCGTCCGGCTGCACGGCTTGAACGATGCGGGCCAGGCTCGACAGGTCGAGCAGGTTGCCGTCGTGGAGCTCCACGTCGTTCTCGATCCCGAGCCACTTCAGCCGGTGGTCGAACACCCCGGCATGGCTCGAGCGCCGCACCACCCCGTGCACCGCGTAGCCCTTCGACAGCAGCAGCTGCGCGAGATACGCCCCGTCCTGCCCGGTGATGCCGGTGATCAGTGCCGTCTTGGTGCTCATCTGCGAAGCCTCTCCCTCTGAACGTGACATTCCGTCGGTCGATGAGCGAGAGGCCGCCGCGATCCGCGACTGCATATCCGCCGGCACCCGGGCCTTCAACGCGTGAACGGCCCGACATCCGTGGCCGATCCGCGGGCGGCGTGCGGGTCCGCGCCCCCGGCGGCCGTCGCGTCGCCCGCGGCGTCGCGCGTCCGCCGCCTGCGCGAATCATCCCGCCCTCTCGCGAACGATGCGGAAGGTTTGGCCAAGGACGCCCGTCCCTGCAACCCAAGCGAGTATGATCGCGCGAGATAGCTACCGAGGCGTGCTTTCGGTGCCGCCGGCGCGCTACCGCGCGCCGATCGCGCTCAGGTCGCGCCGTCCGTCGCGGCCCTCCTCGGCGGCCGGCGGGCGGAACCGGCCGGCGATCTCCGAGAACGCGTCCTGCATCCCGTCGAGGCCCTGCACCGTGACGATGCTGGAGCCCGGCCCGAGCGGCGGGATGAAGCCCGCCTCGGACAGGGTCCTGAACACCGAGAAGTTCAGGTCGTTCTGCACCTTCTGGCCGAGGCTGACGTCGACGATCATCACCACGAGCTCGAACTCGAGGAACGGGTCGCCGATCTTGCGGAACACCACGCGCGGCGCCGGCTCCTTCAGCACGTCGGCGTGCTGGGCGGCGCAGGCGAGCAGCATCTCGGCGGCGCGCGCCGGGTCCTGGTTGCGCAGCACGTTGACCACCAGCGAGACCCGGCCCGTCCGGTCGCCGCGGACGCGGTTCTTGACGATGCCGGAGATCAGGTTCGAGTTCGGGACGATCACCGCCGAGCGGTCGAAGGTCTGGATCTCGGTGGAGCGCACCGAGATGCGCTTCACGATGCCCTCCGAGTCGCCGATCACCACCTGGTCGCCGACGCGGATCGGCCGCTCCCAGAGCAGGAGCAGGCCCGAGACGAAGTTGTTGACGATCGATTGCAGGCCGAAACCGATGCCGACCGAGAGCGCGCCGGCCACGATCGTCAGCTTCTCGAGGCTGAGGCCGAGATAGGAGAAGGCCAGCGCCAGGGCGAGCAGGAAGCCGCAATAGCCCGACACCGTCGAGATCGAGTTGCGCAGGCCCGCGTCGAGGTCGGTGGCGGGCAGGTAGACCTGGTCGAGCCAGCGTTGGACCGCGCGGGTGATGGCGATGCCGAGGACCAGGATCCCGAGGCCGAGCGCGATCGTCGAGAGCGAGATCGTGACGTCGCCGACCTTGAAGCCGAAGAAGGCCTGCCGGATCGAGGAGACGATGTCGGTCGAATCGAGGCCCCAGGGCGCGAGCACCAGGAGCGCCACGATCAGGAACAGCAGCACCCGCGCGGCACCGGTGGAGAGCACCGCGATCTGGTTGAGCGAACGCTTGCGTAGGCCGGTATTGGCCTGGAGCGCGGTGGCGAGCCGGGTGTCGTCCGAGAGCGAGCCTCCGACGAAGGTGTCGGCGCTCTGCACCAGCAGGTAGAGCAGCACCAGCAGGCTCGCGGTCCAGACCAGCTGGTCGATCACGAACGCCGCGAAGGCGACGTAGCCGACGAGGGCGGCGACGCCGATGACGGCCACCGCCGCCCAGCCGACGAGCCGGGCCGGGCCGCCGATGCCGGTGGTGGTCTTCGTCGGCACGTAGGGGCCGAAGCAGGCCTCCTCTTCCTCCTCCTTGTCGGCGAAGCGGTGCAGGCCGATGGCGAGGATCAGCGCGGTGGCGACCGCGCCGATGCCGCGGGTGGCGATCGAGATCGGCAGCGCCGCCGAGATGCCCGAGTTCAGCGCCTCGATCGACTTCACCACGGTGATCACCGTGGCGATGCCGACCGCGAGCCGCGTCACCCGGATCGCCGCCGCGTCGCTCACCGGCGCCGGCCGCCACTGCGGCTTGTCCGGCGAGAGCAGGCCGTCGCACAGGGCCTCGACGAAGGCGATGAAGGCGAGGCCGGCCAGGATCGCGCCGGCCACCGGAAGCAGCCGGGAGGGCAGCAGGTCGGTGGCGTCGAGGGCGTAGTACACCGTGTAGGATCCGATCACCGCCGGCACGGTGCCGAGCAGCAGCACCCGCCACGCGCCGAGCAGGGTCTGGCGCCGGCTCGGGTCGGTCATCGCCGCGTCGCGCCGGCCGAGCCGCGGGGCGATGTTGCGCCGGCCGAAATACAGCGCCACGGACACGCCGAAGGCGAGGCCGAGCATCAGCAGGTTGCCGAGCGTTCCGTTGCGCGAGAACAGCAGCAGGATGTCGGACAGCGCGCTCTGGAGCGAGCGGATGTCGCGGGGGACGTCGGCCGCGACCCGGCTCCAGAGCTGCGGGCTGACCAGCGCCTGGCTGCGCTCGAACAGCCCCTTGGTGAAGGATTCCCGGCGCCGGTTCGAGACCCGGTCGATGATCTGGTCGCCCTGGACGAGGAGCGAGCGCGCCAGCCGCTGGGTCTCGTCGATGCGCGAGACCGCCGCGTCGCGCTCGACCCGCTCCTGGGCCACCTCCGGGCTCTCCTCGACGTCCTTCGGCTTCGGCCCGAGCTGGGTCAGGCGCTCGCGCGCCGATTCCAGCGGCGCGTCGAGACGGCCGATGATCGTGCGGATCTCGTCGGTGACCGGGCCGACGCCGTCGCGGATGGCGGAGAGCTCCGGCGTGCCGAGATCGGTGCGGGCCAGCTCCTTCTCGCGCGCGGCGAGGTCGTTCTTGGCCGCGTCGAGCCTGGCCCGGACCGCCTTGAGCGCCTCGGACATCTCGGGTTTCGGAGGGGCCGGCTTGGCGTCCGCCGGTTTCGCCTCGACCGGCTTGCCATCCGAGGACTTGGCCTCGGCTGGTTTGCCGTCGGGCGCCTTCTCGGCCTTGGCGGGGGCCGTCGGCTGCGCGGCGGGCGCCTGCGCCTGCACGAGGCTGGGCGCGAGCAGCAGCGCCGCCAGCCAGGCGACGATCACCGGACGGATCGGGCTGCGCAGGCGCGTTTCGCGGGCGGTTCGGCTGCGCGCGGACGGGCGACGGCTCATCGAATTCCTTGGGTGCTCGGCGGTGGGGCAGGGTGGGGCGGGAAGGGGCGTGGGCGACGCGGCGCTCGTCCGCGGCGCCCTGCCGCAAAAGACGCTTCGTGTCGCCGATCAATGGGGCGAAAGCGTGCCACGTCGGCCCGAGGGCGCCAGGGGGAGACGATAATCCTCTCTCCCGGCGCCGTCCCGACGCGGTCGCGGAACGCGCCGACCATGCCGGCTAGCGATCGGCGGGCCTCCCCCGCAGCGGCGTATCGCTCGGGCGCGTTCACGTCGCCGTGAGATCGAAGAGGCGGCGGGCCGCGCCCGAGCCCGCCCGCCGAGACGACCGGGCGGGCGCCGCCGCCCTGTCCCTTTGAGAGGCAGCGCTATCATCTCCGCGCGTAGCATCGTTTTAATGATAACCAGTCATGAACAGCGCGTACCGAGCAGCAAGGTAGGCTGAAATAGAGACCCGAGCGACGCAAATAGCGCCGAACGGGTCTGGAAATAAGAAAATAATCAAGCGTCAAGATCGGGAAGTCGCGTCGAGCAAAGACACCAGCACACTTGCCTGAAACGTCGGGCGTCATCCGACGATCACGGCAGGATTTGACCAACAATCGAAATCCACCCCGGGCATGCGCGCCCTGCGCACACGTGCCGGCGGCATCGCCTTGCCTGTCCAGATCTCTGCGTTGCGTTCCTTGAGGACATACCGGCCGTCATGCCCAGCCATCGACCCTGCGACCGCCCCGCTGCGCGCCTGCACCGCGACCTCCTGACCACGACCGCCTTGGCCCTGGCGCTCGGCCTCGCCGCGACGGGCTCGGCCTCGGCACAGGCCTACAATGCCGGCACCGGCGCCACCTCGGCCGGAGCGAATTCGACCGCGGTCGGCCCGAACGCGGCGGCCGGCGGCGACGAGTCCTTCGCCGGCGGCTACAACGCGAGCTCGTCCGGTGCCGGATCCGTGGCGATCGGCTCGGGCGCCGCCGCGCAATCGGCGACGACCAACCAGGGCATCATCAACTACCGGGACGCCAACGGCGTCGGCAACCCGACGGCCGGGACCGGGGGCGACATCCGGAACGGCGCGAACGGCAGCACCACGCCGCCGGGTCCCGGTGAGGTCAATGCCGGCGCGCAGCCGTCGGGCACCGCGATCGGCAAGAAGTCCACCGTCGGCGCCGCCGGCGGCGTCGCCGTCGGCTACAACAACGCGGCCGGCACCGGGACCTTCAACTCGACCGCGATCGGCGCCAACAACGCCGCGTCCGGCTCCTACGGCGTCGCGATCGGCTACGCCAACATCGCCACCGGCCGCTCGACCCTGTCGCTCGGCACCAACAACCAGGCGCTCGGCGACGTCGCCATCGCCCTGGGACGGCAATCCTACGCGGTCGGCGACTTCTCGTTCGCCCAGGGCTTCATCGCCAGCGCCTACGGGCAGGATGCGCTGGCGCTCGGCCGGCTCTCCGTCGCCGGCGAGACCGGCGGCAACCCGACCGCCAGCAACATCGCGATCGGCGACAATTCCAACGCCGTCGGCGGCTCGGCGCTGGCGCTCGGCAGCGGCGCCTCGGCGACCAAGGCGCGCTCGGTGGCGCTCGGCGCCGGCTCGATGGCGCTGCGCGGCACCTTGAGCGGCACCGAGGCCTACACCACGACCACCCTCTCCTCGGCCAACACCGAGCTCTCGGTCGGCGCGGCGGGCGCGGAGCGGCAGATCACCAACGTCGCCGGCGGCCAGCAGGACACCGACGCGGTCAACCTGCGCCAGCTCCGCTCGGTCGGGAACGGCGTCGCCGGGAACGCGACCGCGCTCGGGGGCAGCTTCGGCAGCGACGGCACCTACACGGCGCCGAGCTACAGCTACAACGGAAAGCCCTACGCCACCGTGCCCGGCGTCGTCGGCGCCATCGACCAGCTCGGCCTGCGCTACGACACCGACGGTTCGGGCAACCGGCTCGCCAGCATCGACCTGACCCGCGGCGGCAGCGTCGGCTCGGCGGTCGGCATCACCGGGCTCGCGCCGGCGACGACCGACAGCGGCGCCGTGGCGCTGTCGCAGATGCCGCTGCGATATTCCACGTCGGCGGACCCGACGACCGCGAACCCGGCCACGCCCTCGAACGACGCGACGCTGGTCGGCGCCAACGGCGGCGCTCCGGTCGCCCTGCACAACGTCGCCCCGGGAAACCTCGCCTCGGGCTCGACCGACGCGGTCAACGGCGGCCAGCTGTTCACGACGAACCAGGCCGTGGCGACGAACGCCGGCAACCTCACCGCGCTGCGCAGCGGCCTCGACGCCGGCACGATCGGCCTCGTCCAGCAGGATGCCGCGAGCCGCACCATCACGGTCGGCTCGGCCACCGACGGCAGCGTGGTCGACTTCACCGGCACCGCGGGCGCGCGCCGCCTGACCGGGCTCGCCGCCGGCAGCGCCGACGGCGACGCGGCGACGGTCGGCCAGCTTCGCCTCGGCGGCAACGCCGTGATGCAGATCTTCGGGGCGGGCGCCGCGTTCAACCCGGTGACCGGCGCGTTCACCGCCCCGGCCTACGCCGTCGGCGGCCAGACCTACGGCGACGTCGGCTCGGCGCTCGCGGCGACCAACCGCCTCGCGGTGCAGTACGTGCCGGACGGCGCGAACAACCCGACGGGCGTGGTCGACCTCGCCCGGGGCAACGGCGGCAACGCGGTCGCGCTGCGCGGCGTCTCGGCCGGCCGCCTCGCCGCGGGCTCGACCGATGCGGTCAACGGTGACCAGCTCTACGCGACGAACCTCCGGGTCGCGACCAACACCAGCGACATCGCTACCAACGCGGGCGCGATCGGCACCCTGCGCCAGGGCATCACCGACGGCACGATCGGCCTGGTGCAGCAGGACCCGACGAGCCGCGCGATCCTGGTCGCCGCGGCGACGGACGGGGCGCTCGTCGACTTCCGCAACAGCGCCGGCAACGGCCGCGTCCTGCGCGGCGTCTCCGCCGGCGCGGTCGCCGCCGGCTCGGACGAGGCGGTCAACGGCAGCCAGCTCTACGACACCAACCAGGCGGTGGCGGCCAACGGCGCCCAGACCAGCACCCTGCAATCGGCGATCGGAGCCGGCACGATCGGCCTGGTGCAGCAGGACCCGACCACCCGCGACATCGCCGTCGGCGCGGGTACGGACGGCACCCGCCTGACCCTGCGCAACGCCTCGGGCGGCACCCGCCTGCTCACCGGCCTCAGCGACGGCACCATCGCCGCCGGCTCGGCCGATGCGGTGACCGGGGGGCAGCTCTACGACACCAACCAGGCGGTGGCGGCGAATGCCAGCGGGCTCGCCGCCACGAACGGCAACCTCGCGAGCCTCCAGAGCGGCATCGTGCAGGGCACGATCGGCCTGCTGCGGCAGGACCAGGCCAGCCGCGAGCTGAGCATCGGCGCCGCGACCGACGGCACGGTGCTGAACCTCGCCAATGCCGGCGGCACCGGCCGCACCGTCGCCGGCGTCGCGGCGGGGACGCTGTCGGCGGCCTCCAACGAGGCGGTCAACGGCAGCCAGCTCTACGCGACGAACCAGGCGGTCGCGGGCCTGTCGGCGGGGGTCGCCAACGGCACCGTCGGCCTGGTCCAGCAGGACCAGGCGACGCGCGGGCTGACCGTCGGCGCCAATACCGACGGCACCACGGTGAGCTTCGCCGACCGCAACGGCACGGCGCGCACGCTCACCGGAATCGCCGGCGGCCGGATCGCCGCGGGCTCGACCGAGGCGGTCGACGGCGGGCAGGTCTACGGGCTCTCCGCCTCGCTGGCCAAGAGCCTCGGCGGCGGCGCGGGCGTGGCCGCCGACGGGTCGGTGACCGCACCGAGCTACGCGATCCAGGGCTCGCGCTTCGGCGACGTCGGCTCGGCGCTCGGCAGCCTCGACGCCGCGGTGACCAACCTCAACACCGTCGGCAGCCGCTACGTGGCGGTGCGCAGCACCGGTGCCGCGGCCCAGGCCACCGGCGCCGACAGCGTCGCCATCGGCCCGGCCTCGGTGGCGAGCGCGGCCGGCGGCGTCGCGCTCGGCGCCAACGCGGTCGCCCGCCGCGCCGGGCTCTCGGGGGCCGCCGAGGCGTTCTCGGGGGCCGCCGTCGCCTCGACCGCGGGCGCCGTCTCGGTCGGGGCCGAGGGCGCGGAGCGGCAGATCGTCAACGTCGCCGGCGGCACGCAGGACACGGATGCGGTCAACCTGCGCCAGCTCCGCGCGGTCGGCGGCAACCTCGCCGGCGCGCTGGGCGGCGGCGCGGGCTTTGCCGCCGACGGCAGCTTCACCGGGCCGACCTATGCCATCGGCGGCAAGGCGTATTCCGGCGTCGGCGACGCGCTCGCGGCGGTCGACACCTTCGCCGTCAAGTACGACGTCGACCCGGCGACCGGCGGGCGCGGGCAGTCGCTGACGCTGGCCGGCAGCGACCCGAACCAGCCGGTGCTGATCCGCAACGTCGCCGCCGGCGTGCTGCCGACCGACGCCGCCAATCTCGGCCAGGTCACGGGGCAGGTCGCGACCGCGAAGGCGCAGAGCTTCGCCTATACCGACCAGCGGGTGCAGGCGAGCTACGCCGCGAGCACGGCTTACACCGACGCCCGCGTCGCGCCGCTGGAGAAGCAGATGACCGCCTTCGGCAGCCAGCTCGCCGGCCTGCAGAACGAGGTCGGGCAGGTCCGCCAGGAGGCGCGCCGCGGCGCGGCGATCGGCCTGGCCGCCGCCTCGCTCCGCTTCGACGACCGCCCGGGCAAGCTGAGCATGGCCGCCGGCGGCGGCGTGTGGCGCGGCGAGGGCGCGGCCTCGATGGGCATCGGCTACACGCTCCCCGACGGGTCCGCGCGGGTCAACGCCACCGGCGTCGCCGCCGGCCGCGACTTCGGGATCGGCGCCGGCGCCAGCTTCACCCTCAACTGAGGCCGGCGATGCGCGCGCACGCCACCGCGGCGGCGGCCCTCGCGGCCCTGCTGCTCGCCGCGCCCGCGTGCGGCCAGGGGCACGGGCCGTCGGGCGGAGACGGCCCCCTCGGGTCGATCGCGATGCGCGGCACCGTCTCCACCGACGACCCGCCGCGCGCCCAGTTCGCGGCGCCGGCCTACCGCGTCCACCCGCCGGAGGGGGCGCCGCCGCCGGGCGAGGCGCCGGGCGACACCCGCCGGATGATCCAGGCCTTCGGCGGCTGGACCCTGATCTGCGACGAGAACCTGCGCCGGCGCCGCCGGGTCTGCAACGCGTCGCAATCGATCGTCGACGGCGACGGGGTCTTCGCCTTCAGCTGGTCGCTCGCCGCCACCAGCGCCGGCGCGCCGGTCTTTGTGGTGCGCGCGCCGGTCGGGGCGTGGTCGGCCCACACCGTCGGGTTGGCGTTCGGCACCGCCGAGGAGACCGTGATCCGCCTGGAAAGCTGCAACGCCAGCCTGTGCCTCGGCTTCCTGCCCGTCGACGAGGCCCTGCGGCGGGCGATCGCCGGGCGCGCCGCCGTCCGCGTCCGCTATCGCAGGAGCGAGAGCGCCGCCCCCGTCGCCATCGCGACCTCCCTCGACGGCCTCGCCGCGGCGATCGCCGGCATCAAGTAGCCCTCTCCCGCGCAGGCCGGCTTCAGCGCTGGGCGCGGGCCAAGTACCCGCGCCAGCCGCCGTAGCGGCCGATCTCCTCGGCGCCGACGACGCCCTCGGCCTCGACCAGGAACCCCTTCGGCCGGGTGCCGTCGGACAGGTGCAGGGTGCCGATGCCGAGGGGCTCCGGGATGGCGGACACGAAGCGGCCGAAGGCGTCCGGCGACAGTTCCCAGACCTCGGTCTCGATCGCGACGCCGGTGCCCGCCGCCACCCGCAGCAGGCCCGGCCGGTGCGGCGGCCCGCCGGGCAGCGCGTAGAAGCGGTAGTCCGGCGCCGTCGCGACCGCGCGCAGGAAGCGGGCGCCGAGGCGCGTGAGCTCGCCGTTGAGGGCGAGGCCGGAGAGGTGCGCGCCGACCACCGCCAGCTCGATCGCCTCGCCCGCCGCCCGCCCCGCCGGCTCGGTCGCCGCCGGCACCGGCACGGCGCTCGCCCCGATCGGCACGCCGGACGCCGCGTGCAGCCGGGCGCCGAGCGCCGCGAGCAGCCCGTCGCAGCCGCGGGGGGCCAGCAGCGTCACCCCCGCGGGGAACGTGTCGGCCCGGAAGCGCCCGGGCACGGCAAGCGCGCACCAGTCGAGCAGGTTGACGAAGTTGGTGTAGGTGCCGAGCTCGCTGTTCGGCCCGATCGGGTCGGCGGCGAGGTCCGCCACCGTGCGCGGCCGCGGATAGGTCGGCACCGCGAGCACGTCGACCGCGTCCCAGACCGCGTCGGCCGCCCGCCGCAGCTCGGCGAGGCGATAGAGCCCGCCGAAGGCGTCGGCCGCCGAGAAGTACTTGGCGTTCTCGATCACGGCCCGCGTCGTCGGATGCAGGATCTCGGGCCGCGTCTCGATCACGGCGCGGATCGCCTGGTAGCGCTCGGCCACCCACGGGCCGGTGTAGAGCAGGCGCGCGGTCGCGAACATCGGCGCGAAGTCGACCGGGCGGCCGGCGCCGACGAGGGCTTCGAGGTCGGCAAGGCTCGCGGCGAAGGCCGCCTCGGACAGGGCGTCGCCGGCGAAGTCCAGCCCCTGCGCATCCGGCACGCCGAGGCGCAGGCCGGGCGGGACCGCGGACGCGGCGGGCACGGGCAGGCTCCGCGAGAACGCGTCGGCGGGATCGTAGCCGGCCATGGCGCGGAAGGCGGCGTCGGCGTCGGCCACGGTGCCGGCGAAGACCGAGAGCGTGTCGAGCGTCCGGCAGGCCGGGACCATGCCGCGGGCCGAGACGCTGCCGAGCGAGGGCTTCAGGCCGACGACGTTGTTCAGCCCGGCCGGCACGCGGCCCGAGCCCGCCGTGTCGGTGCCGAGCGCGAAGGCGACGAGGCCGCGGGCGACCGCCACCGCCGAGCCGCTGCTGGAGCCGCCCGGCACGTAGGCCGGGTCGAGGGCGTTGCGCGGCACCGGGTAGGGCGTGCGCACGCCGACCAGCCCGGTGGCGAACTGGTCGAGATTGGTCTTGCCGACGAGGATCGCGCCCGCCGCCAGGAGCTTTTCGACCGCGTGGGCGGTCTCGGTCGCGGTGTAGGCGAAGCCCGGGCACGCCGCCGTCGTCGCCATCCCGGCGACGTCGACGTTGTCCTTCACCGCGAACGGGATGCCCCAGAGCGGCCTGCCCACCGGGTCGAACGGGCCGAGCGCGGCGAGCGTCGCCGCGGCCTCCGCCTCCGGCACCAGGCTCAGGAAGATGCCGGGATCGTCGGCGGCCGCGATGCGGCGGTAGACTTCCGCCAGGATCGCGCGCGGGTCGTCGCCGGCGGCGTAGGCCGCGTGCAGGGCGGGAATCGTCGGGAACGGGGGCATGGCGTCTCGCGGTGTTGCTTCTCGAAAGCGATCCCATCCCGCCCCGCGTCCCGAGGCGCCCGCCCCGGCGGGTCTCGAAGGCGGCCTCCTTCGAGGCCTCCGCTCGGCTGCGGCACCTCAGGACGAGGGGGGTGGGAGCGTCGGCGCTACAATCCGGCCAGCCGCGCCGCCGTCCGGGCGATCGCGCCCTCGGGGTCGATCAGCGCGTCGAGCACGGTGAAGTGGTTCGCGCCCGTCACTGGGATCAGCGGCCCGTCCAGCCCCAGGGCGTGGCGGGCGGCGTGGTAGGCGTCCGACTGGCGCCGGAGCTCGGGCAGCTCGTCGGCGCCGTACAGCACCGCGACGGGCGGCGCGCCCGGGCTCAGGTGGCGGATCGGCGAGAGCGCCGCGATCTCTTCCGCGCTCAGGCTCAAGGCGTCGTTGAGATTCGTGCCGGCGATCGGCGCGAGGTCGAAGAGGCCGCTGATCGCGAGCCCGGCATCGGCCCCGTCGGCGACCTGCGCGGCGAGGTGCCCGCCGGCCGACCAGCCGGAGACCACGAGCCTGCGCCCGCCGCCATCGGCGCGCAGCAGCGCCAGGGCGGCGCGGGCCTCGGCGACGATCGCGGTCAGGCTCGCCTCCGGCGCCAGGGTGTAGCCGACCAGCGCCACGTCGAGCCCGAGCGCCAGCGGCCCCTCGGCCATGCAGGAGAACCCGCGCCGGTCGTTGCGCTGCCAGTAGCCGCCATGGAGGAAGGCCAGCATCGGCGCGCTCGGCTGCCCGCAGCGGAACACGTCGATGCGCTGGCGCTCGCCCGGCCCGTAGGCGAGGTCCAGCGCCTCGGCATGGCGCTCGCGGAACGCGGCGCTGCGCGCGCGCCAGCCGGCGACGATGGCGGCGCTGTCGGCCACCGCACCGGAATTGTCGTAGGCCCGGCTCAGCGCCGCGCGGTCGAGGTCTTGCCAATCGGTCGTCTCGGGCATGGTCGCCGGCCTCTGGTTTGCGATCGTGCTCAGGCCGCAGCCGTTCGATCGGGCGCCAGGCCCTCCGAAGCAGGCGCGGGCCCCCTCTCCCGGGCGGGAGAGGGCTGGGGTGAGGGATGAGAACCGTCCGGAGAGGTCACGCCCCTCACCCCCACCCTCTCTCCCTGGGAGAGGGGGCCGCGTCGCGGCTCCGAGACGGATACGATCCTCGCTGCCGCAGCCACCTCAGGCCGCCTTCGGCGCATGGTGGCTGTGGAGCTGGGCCGAGAGCATGCGGCGCACGTCGTTGAAGGCGGGGCTCGACACGTCGCGGCGGCGGGGGAGGTCGATCGCGTGCACCGCCTCGATCCGGCCGGGGCCGGGCGACATCATCACGATGCGGTCGGCGAGGAAGATCGCCTCCTCGATCGCGTGCGTCACGAACAGCACGGTGAGGCCGGTGCGGCTCCACAGGTCGAGCAGCTCGTCCTGCAGCCGCTCGCGGGTCATCGCGTCGAGCGCCCCGAACGGCTCGTCCATCAGCACCACCTCGGCCTCGTTGGCGAGCACGCGGGCGATGGCGACGCGCTGCTTCATGCCCCCCGAGAGCTGGTGCGGGTAGGCGTCGGCGAAGGCCGCGAGGCCGACGAGGTCGATGTAGCGGGCGGCGGTGTCGCGCACCTCCGCGGCCGGGCGGCCCCGCGCCTTCGGGCCGAAGCCGATGTTGTCGCGCACGCTGAGCCAGGGGAACAGGCCGTAATCCTGGAACACCATCCCGCGGCTCGGGCCCGGGCCGGGGATCGGCTTGCCCCACATCAGGGCCTCGCCGCCGGTGGCCGCCTCGAAGCCGGCCACGATCCGCAGCAGGGTGGACTTGCCGCAGCCCGAGGCCCCGAGCAGGCAGACGAACTCGCCGCGGCGCACGGTGAGGTTGGCGCCGCGCAGGGCCTCGGTGCTGCGCCCCTGCGAGCGGTAGGTCTTGGAGACGTCGCGCACCTCGACGATCGGCAGGGTCGGGTCAGCCATCCGAGGATCTCCGGTTCTCAACCATGCGCGGGGCTCCACGCGAGCAGGCGGCGCCCGATCTCCATGACGATCCGGTCGGAGACGAACCCGGCGACGCCGATCACCACCATGCCGCAGATGACGATCTCGGTGCGGGAGAGCTGGCGCGCCTCCATGATGATCGCGCCGAGACCCGTCTGCACCCCGGTCATCTCGCCCACCACGATGACGACCCAGGCGAAGCCGAGGCCGAGGCGCAGGCCGGTGAAGATCGAGGGCAGGGCGGCCGGCAGCACGACGCGGGCGAACTGCGCCGTCCCCGTGCATCCGAGCATGGCCGCGGCCTCGAACAATCGCGGCTCGACCGAGCGCACGCCGAAGATCGTGTTGACGAGGATCGGGTAGAACGCCCCGAGGAAGACCAGGAAGTAGGCCGAGCGCGGCCCGAGTCCGAACAGGATCATCGCCAGCGGCAGCCATGCGGTGACGGGCACCGGCCGCAGGATCTGGAAGGTCGGGTCGAGCAGCGCCCGCATCAGCGGCACGCGTCCGATCAGCAGCCCGAGCGGCAGGGCGGCGGCCGCGGCCAGCGCGAACCCGCCGAAGACGCGGGCGAGCGAGGCGGCGAGATGCGTCCACAGCGTGCCGCTGAAGGCGTCGTCGTTGATCCCGCCGACGGCCAGATCCCGCATCTCGGTCCAGACCTCGGCCGGCGGCGGGATCAGGCTGTAGGGTCTCCCGACGGTGGCGAGGTGCCAGACCAGCGCGAGCGCGACGGGGAGGGCGAGCGCGAGGGCGGGCGCCGTCAGGCGCCGGAGGATGCTCACGGCGAACGAGGCCCGGTCGCGATGGCGTGGAGCGCGGGTCCCCTCTCCCGTTCGGGAGGGGGACAGGGCGAGGGGCATGACCTCTCCGGACAGACCGGACCCCTCACCCCAACCCTCTCCCGAACGGGAGAGGGGGAGCGCCGCGTCGCCGGCGGCGGCCGATCCGGCCTCCGTCGCTGCCATCGCGCTCATGTCACGCGTCCCGCATCGCGTCGACGAAGGTGGTGTCGATGAAGCCGGGCTCGGGCAGGCGCTTGATCTGCTTGAGGGCGAGCATGTGCTGGGCGTAGGCCTCGGCCTTCTTGACCTCGTCCGGGCCGAGCTGCCACGTCAGGTCGACGTTGGGGGCCGAGATCGCCAGCGCCTCGCGCTTCTGGCCGAGCTTGGCCACCGCCATGTCGATCATCGCGTCGCGGTTCTTGGCCGCGAACTCGGTGCCCTTGCGGTGGATCTCCAGCATGGTGCGCACGAGGTCCGGCTTGCTCGCGATCGTGTCGCGGTGGGTGCCGAACACCATGTTGAGCGAGCCCATCGCGGTGCCGTAGGGGTACTCGACGAGCTGGCCGACTCCGCTCGACAGGCTGACGCCGGGGGCGGGCTCGGCGCCGACATAGGCGTCGATGTCGCCCCGCGCCAGGGCGATATGCATCTCCGAGAACGAGATCCGCACCGGCACGATGTCCCGGATCGACAGCCCCTCCATCCGCATGCGCTCGAGGGCGAACACCTCCTGCGTCGAGCCGGGCCACAGGGCGACGCGCTTGCCCTTGAGGTCCTTGATCGCGCGGATGTCGGAATCCTTCCTGGAGATGATCGCCATGCCGCCGTTGCAGGTCGAGGCGATCACCGTCAGCGGCTCGCCGGCGGCCGCGCCCAGCGTCGCAGAGGCGATGCCGAAGGTGCCGAAATCCACCGACTTGGTGACCACCGCGTTCTTGCACTCGGTCGGGCTCTCGAACGGGATCACCTCGACCCGGGTGCCCGCCGGCGTGAAGCGCTCGTAGAAGTACGGCGCGATCGAGTGGATCAGCTTGAGCGAGCCCATGCGGATCGTCACCGGCTCCGCCGCCCGGGCGACGAACGGGGCCGAGACCAGCCCGGCCCCGAGGCCGGCGAGGAGGGTGCGGCGGTCGATCATGGCTTCACTCCGGGGTCGGCGACGATTTGGAGCCTAGTTGCGCCGACCGTTGCAAACGAGTGCTCGTTCGGGATCGTGCCGTTGCGGTGCGGGCAACGGGTGGCCTAGGCTTGCCGGAGCGGGTTGCAGGACCCGTGCCCGAAGCGGGTCTTGGCGATGAAGCACACCCGGACGCTGGCCTGCATCGCCGAGATCGCCCGGAGCGGCTCGATCCGCCGGGCGGCCGAGCGCCTGAACATCGCGCCCTCGGCGCTGACCCGTCAGGTCCAGGACATCGAGTACGAGCTCGGCACGCCGATCTTCGAGCGGCTGGCGCAGGGGATGCGGCTCAACGCGGCCGGCGAGCTGCTGGTCCGGCACGCGCGCGACCAGCTCGCCGACCTCGAGCGGGTGCGCTCGCAGATCGCCGACCTCTCCGGGGTCCGGCGCGGGCACGTGGCGCTCGCCTGCAGCCAGGCCTTCGTCACGCAGGTGGTGCCGGAGGAGGTCCAGGCCTATCGCGCGCGGTTTCCGCTGGTCGGGTTCACGGTGCAGGTCCGCGACCACGTCCAGGCGGTGGCGGCGCTGACCGCGTTCGAGGCCGACCTCGCCCTGGTGCTGCAGCCGCCGCCCTCGGCCGACCTGCACGTTTTATATTCCTGCCGCCAGCCGCTCTGCGCGCTGATGCGGGCCGGCCATCCCCTCGCCCGCGAGACCGGGCCGGTGCGCCTGCGCGACTGCCTCGCCCACGCGATGGCGCTGCCCGACCGGTCGCTGGCGATCCGCCTGCACCTCGAGCAGGCCCTGGCGCGGCGGGGGGTGCCGCTCGGGCCGGTGGTCGAATCGAGCTCGCTCGAGTTCCTGCGCAACCTCGTGCTGCGCGAGGAGGCGGTCAGCCTGCAGGTGCCGAGCGGCATCCCCGACGATCCCCGCCTCGTCAGCCGCCCGATCGACGGGCGCGACCTCGACCCAATGGTGATGATCCTCGGGCAGCTGCGCGGGCGCCTGCTGTCCGTCGCCGCGGCGAAGTTCGCCGACCAGCTCACCCAGAGCCTCGACCGGCGGCAGGCGGGGGCCTGAGGCGCGGGAGCGAAACCGCGCCCGCCGACTTTCCCGTGCGGGCCAACCAGGACAGCGACGCCATGAAGACCGACCGACGCCTGATCTACGCGAGCGAGAACGGCGACCGCTGGTGGCTCCGCCGCGCCGACGGCGCCGAGGCCGTGATCCTGCACGAGCCGAACGCGTCGTCCGGCGGCCGCACCTCCGAGACCGCGATCGGCGCCTTCCTGCGCGCCGGCGCGGGCGGGCCGGAGCACCGGGCCCTGCTCGACCTGATCGGCACGCTGGTCGACCAGCCGCCCGCCGCCCCGCCGGCCCCCGCGCCGGAGCCGGGCGCCGCCGCGGCCGAGCCGACGCCCGGCGAGGAGCTGGCCTGATCCGACGCGCCGGCGGACAAGCTCGGAAGACCGGGCCTCAGCGCGCCTTCAGCACCATCCGGCACTCGGCCGGCAGGGCCGCCATGGTCATCGGCGGCCGCGGCTTCGGCTTGGTCTTCGCCGGCTTCGGGTGGAGGATCGCGTCGCTGAACCAGTAGGCGAGCTCCTCGCCGCAGCCGTCGCCCGGGGGCGGGGCGGCCTGGTCGCCGCAGGAATCCTGGCCGTCCGGGCAGGCGAGGCGGATATGGTAGTGGTAGTTGTGCCCGTACATCGGGCGCACCTTGCGCAGCCAGCCGCGGTTGCCGTCCGCCTCGCGGCACAGGGCCTTCTTGATCGCCGGGTTGACGAAGATGCGCGCCACCTCCGGCTGCTCGGCGGTGAGGCGGATCAGGCTCAGCCGCTCCGGCGTCCAGGTGTCGGGGTCGATGTCGAGGCGGTCCGGCCGCACCATGTCGGTGGCCGAGGTCTCCTCGCGTTCCGCCCGCGTCATGCGCCGGTCCGGCATCGGGGTGAGCCACACGTCGGCGTCGAGCCCGAGCTGGTGCGAGGCGTGGCCGGTGAGCATCGGGCCGCCGCGGGGCTGGGACATGTCGCCGACGAGCAAGCCCGGCCAGCCGACCCGCGGCGCCTTGCCGGCCAGCCGCTCCAGGAAGTCGACGAGGTAGGGCGTGCCCCAGTTCCGGTTGCGCGACAGGCGCATCACCTGCCACGTCGCCCCGTCGATCGGCAGCGCGGCGCCGCCCGAGAAGCAGCCCTTGGCATAGGAGCCGTAGGCGTGGGTCGGGCCGGAGGTCGGGCCGGTGACCCGGCCGAACAGCGCCTTGGCCGGGGTCGAGGGCGCGTCGGGATTCTCCAGCGGCGGCAGGGGTTTGGGGTTGAGGCTGCCCTTGTCCTGGGCGTGGGCGGCGGAGGCCGCGAGCGCCGAGGCGAGCGCGAGGGCGGCGGGGAGGGCGAGGCGGCGCTTGTGCATGCGGGTCTGTGTATCCGGTCCGGCGGTCGCGCGTCGAGGATCGGAACGTCGCCCGCCGCCGGGGCGTTTTTCGGGCAGACCCGTGCCGCGCCCGCCGAGCGCGGGCGCACCCACCGAGCCCGAGGCCGCCGCATGACGCCCGCACCCGAGATCCCGGCCGCGAACCCCGACGAGCAGCCCCGCAGCCTGATCGCCCACGACCGCGTCGTCGGCACCGACGTGCGCCGCCCCGACGGCACCAAGGTCGGGCGGATCGAGCGCTTGATGCTGGACAAGCGCTCGGGCCAGGTCGCCTACGCGGTGATGAGCTTCGGCGGGTTCCTCGGTCTCGGCGAGGGGTTCCACACCCTGCCCTGGGGCGTGCTGCGCTTCTCGCCCGAGCACGACGCCTACGTCGTCGACATCACCGAGGCGCAGCTGCGCGACGCGCCGCCGCGCTCGCCCGAGGGCACCGATCCGGCCGAGGACCGCGCCTGGGAGGAACGGGTCCACCGCTACTACAACGCGGCGCCGTACTGGGGCCTGTGACGCGGGCGCGGCCCGGCTACGTCGTCGGCCCGCACCAGCCCGGCAGGTAGTTGGTCTCGGGCGCCTTGGCCAAGGCCATCGCCTCCTCGAGCGCGGCCGAGAAGTCGTTCTCGACCCGCTTGGGCTTGATGTGGCGGCGGAGATAGTCGGCCCAGAGGAACTCGCTGAACGGCGTGGTGTCCTTGGCGAAGCCGCCGGCCCGGCGCAGCTCGCCGGCGAGGCTGCGGAAGGGGTCGTCGGCGAGATCCCCCATCGTCTTCGGGATCTCCTTGAACCCGACGCGGACGCCGTCCGCATCGTAGGGGTGGACCCACGATTTGTGGTCGCACACCGTCCAGAACGCATCCTTCTCGAGGTGGTGCAGGTCGGCGACCACGGTGACCAGAACGCTCGCGACGCCCTCCTCCATGAGGGCGCGGGAGAGGTGGTGGTGGTCGATGACGTAGTGGTGCTTCTTCGGCCCGAGCAGGGTCGGCACCATGTGCGCCCCGAGGAAGGCGGCGCGCTTGTCCTCGTCGTAGTCGCGCCAGCGCCGGCGCTTCTCGGCAACCTCCCGGTAGCCCACGGTCATCTGCGTCGGGCGCAGATCCGCGATCGGGACGGGCGCCAGCACCGGCTCTCGGATGGCCATCGATTCGGTGTTCCCACGGCCGGGCTCTCAAGGCCCCCGCGGCGATCTGTCATGATTCCGGTGCCGGCGGGAAGGCGCGATCGGCACCCTGCCGTTCACGGTTGCGACAGCCGGCGGCCTCGCAGCCGAGCCTTGCAGCCGAGCCTTGCAACGGCTGATTTCAGCGATGCCGTCGCCCTGCCCGCGGCACGCGCATGCGCGCCGCCAGAGCCGGGGCTCAGGTCGAGACCGGGCTGTCCTTGCGCAGGTGCCGAAGCGCGCGGAACGGCAGCAGCAGGAACTTCACGAGGGCCCGGACCGCGAGGAAGGCGGCGACCGAGGCGACCAGGGCAATGGTTTTCAACAAGGGCTCGCGCGCTCCATCCGAGGGGGTCGTCCGGCAGAATCGTCATCGCGGCGGCCCCGGCCGGGCGCCGCATCCGCGGTGCCGCTGGGGCCACGCCGTCAGGACGCGCTCCAAAGCCGGCGAGATTAAGGGGCTCGATCCCGGAACCATGCGGCCGGCGGAGCGGGCCGCCGGGCCCGCCGCGAACACGCCGCCCGCTTTGAAACCCACGCCACGCCGGGCCCGCTCCGGCGGCGTTTCGGCTCGGCCTTGCCAAAGCCCTGCGACGATCTGTAATGATGGCAGGCCCTGTCCGGTCCTCACGGGATCGTTTGTGCGCCGACGCCCGCGAACGGGCGACGGCGCGCCCTCGGCGGCGACGCTTCTCCGCCGCTGCGGCCCTGGACGGCCGGGGATCTGCACACGCGACGGGCCTCGTCCCGGCGCATGAGTTTCATGGAATTCGCGGCCGCCTCGGCATGACGGGACGGTCGAGATGGTTTTCGCGAGGTCGGGAATACAGATGGACGGAGGCACAGCATCGATTGCCGTTGCCCGTGCCGTCAGCGTGCGCGATGCGCGTCGCGCCGATCCGTCCGTTCCCCCGATCAGGTTCAACCCCAGGCGCAGCGGAAGCGCGCGCCGAGCGGCGGTTGACGGCAATCCCTTCAGTTCAGCCCCCGCGGCCTCGGTTTCGAGGCCGGCGCGAGCCCTCTCCCTGACGGCCTTCAGGCCGGGCGAGGCTCCACCGGGACACGGGCCCAGGAGAGCGACGTCCGCCGCCATGTCGAAAGTTCGTCATGGCCAACAACAAGATGCTCATCGACGCGATGCATCCGGAAGAGACCCGGGTCGTCACGGTTCACGGTTCTAGGGTCGAGGAATTCGACTTCGAGGCGGCCAACCGGCGCCAGCTTCGCGGCAACATCTACCTTGCCAAGGTGACGCGCGTGGAGCCCTCGCTCCAGGCCGCCTTCGTCGAGTACGGCGGCAACCGCCACGGCTTCCTCGCCTTCTCGGAGATCCACCCCGACTACTACCAGATCCCGCTCGCCGATCGGCAGGCGCTGCTCGAGGACGAGGCCCGCGACGCCGAGGAGCACCGCGAGCGCGAGGAGCGCCGCCGCAAGTCGCCGCGCAACAACGGCCGCCGCGTCCGCGGGCGCCGGGCCGAGGCCGCCGCGGCCAAGCTCGACGAGACCGTGAGCACCGAGGACGTCGCGCACGCGACCGAGACGTCGCACGAGGCTTCGCACGCGGACGAGCACGGCGCCCAGGCCGGCGAGCCCCGTCACGACGAGGCCCAAGGGCACGAGACGCAGGCGCACGAGACGCACGTGCACGAGGCGCCGGCGCACGAGACCGGGTCCGGCGCGGATCACGCCGGCGGGACGCCGTCGGGCGAGGCGCCGGCCGAGGGTGCGATCGCGCCGGGTAGCGACGCATCCGCCAGCCTGCCCGAGACGGCGATCGGCGAGCCCGCCGCGGAGACGCAGGACACGGCGGAGGCCCACGCGCCCGAGGCCGACGCGCCCCGCGATGCGGCCGCTCCCGAGGCCGCCGACGCGGCGCCGCGCCCCGAGGCGATCGTCGCCGTGGCCGAGAGCCTCACCGTCGCCGAGGCGCCGGCGGCGTCCGAGGATGAGTCCGACGAGGACGAGTCCGACGACGAGGACGAGGACGACGACTCGGACGACGAGGACGAGGACGGCGACGACGAGGAGTCCGACGAGGACGAGGGCGACGAGGATCCCGACGCCGAGCCGAAGATCTCGCAGGTCGGCGGCAACGGCGATGCGCTCGGCGAGCTGCCCGAGCGCCCGCGCAGCCACCGCCGCCACTACAAGATCCAGGAGGTGATCAAGCGCCGCCAGATCATCTTGGTGCAGGTCGTCAAGGAAGAGCGCGGCACCAAGGGCGCGGCGCTCACCACCTACCTGTCGCTCGCCGGCCGCTACTCGGTGCTGATGCCGAACACCGGCCGCGGCGGCGGGATCTCCCGCAAGATCACCTCGGCCGCCGACCGCAAGCGCCTCAAGGAGACCGCCCAGGCGCTGGAGGTGCCGGACGGCATGGGCGTGATCCTGCGCACGGCGGGCGCCTCGCGCACCATGCCGGAGATCAAGCGCGACTTCGAATACCTGATGCGCCTGTGGGAGAGCGTGCGCGAGCTGACCCTGTCCTCGACCGCGCCGGCGCTGGTCTACGAGGAGGGCTCGCTGATCAAGCGGGCGATCCGCGACCTCTACAACAAGGACCTCGACGAGGTCCTGGTCTCGGGCGAGGCGGCCTACGCGGAAGCGCGCGACTTCATGCGGATGCTGATGCCGCAGCAGGCGAAAGTGGTGAAGCCCTATCGCGACCCGACGCCGATCTTCGCCAAGCATGGCGTCGAGCAGCAGCTCGACGCGATGTTCTCGACCCACGTGACGCTGAAGTCCGGCGGCTACCTCGTGATCAACCCGACCGAGGCCCTGGTCTCGATCGACGTGAATTCCGGGCGCTCGACCCGCGAGCACGACATCGAGGACACCGCGCTGCGCACCAACATGGAGGCGGCCGAGGAGGTCGCCCGCCAGCTGCGCCTGCGCGACCTCGCCGGCCTGGTGGTGATCGACTTCATCGACATGGAGGAGAAGCGCAACAACCGCGCGGTCGAGAAGAAGCTCAACGATTGCCTGAAGAACGACCGCGCCCGCATCCAGGTCGGGCGGATCTCGCCCTTCGGCCTGATGGAGATGAGCCGCCAGCGCATCCGCACCGGCGTGCTCGAATCCTCGTCGATCCCGTGCGTGCATTGCGGCGGATCGGGCTTCGTGCGCGCCACCGCGTCGGTCGCGCTGCACATCCTGCGGGCGATCGAGGAGGCGCTGCTCAAGGCGTCGAGCCACAACCTGATCCTGCGCACCCGCACCGAGGTGGCGCTCTACATCCTCAACCAGAAGCGCGGGCACCTGCACGAGCTCGAGATGCGCTTCGGCGTCAGCGTGACGATCGCCGCCGACGAGCGGCTCGGCGCCACCACGGCCTACCAGCTCGATCGCGGCGAGCCGGCCCAGCGCGCCGAGGGCCCGGTCACCGGGATCCGCGCCGTGGCGATCTCGCCGATCTCCGAGATCGAGGAGGACGACGGCTTCGAGGAGGCCGAGGACGAGACCGCCGAGGAGGCGCTCGCGCAGGACGCCCTCGGCGAGGCCGATGCGGACGACGAGGCCGAGGATGCGCGCGAGGCCGGTGCCGAGCGCTCGGAGAAGTCGGACGAGGGCGACGGCCAGCGCCGCCGCCGGCGTCGCCGGCGCAAGCGCGGCGGCCGGCCCGAGGGCGGCGAGGCCGAGCGCGGCGCGCAGGCCGGCGCCGAGGCGGGCGACGAGGACGCCGAGGGCGACGCCATCCCGGGCGATATCAACGAAGGCGAGGCCACGGAGGGCGGCGACGCCGAGCCCGCCGAGGCGCAGGCCCGCGAGTCCGCGGCGCCGGCCGACGGCGAGGAGGATGCCGGTGGCCGCCGCCGGCGCCGGGGACGTCGGGGCGGCCGCGGCCGCGCCGAGGGCCGCGGCCGGGACGGCGGCGAGGCCACGCTGTCCGAGTCCCCCCTGTCCGAAGGCGCCGCGTTCGAAGCCGACGCGTTGCCCGACGAGGCCGGCGATCCGATCGCCGAGCTGCAGCCGGAGCAGCCGGTGAGCGCCGAGGCCGTCGCCGAGGCGATCGCCGCGGCCGTGCCGCCCGTCGAGACCGCGGTCGAGCTGCCGGTCTCGAGCCCGGTGGAGGCGCCGCCCGCCGAAGCCCCGGCGCAGCCTTCCGCCGAGCCGGCCGCCGCCGAGGAGCCCGCGCCCGCAGCCCCCGCACGGGCTCCGGAGCCGGTGGCGGTGGTGCTCAGCGAGCCGTCCGATCCCGACCGGCCGAAGCGGGCCGGCTGGTGGTCGCGCACCAAGGCGGCGCTCACCGGCGAATGAGCCTGCGCGAGACGGGCTGAACCGGATCCGGCTCACGACACCCCGTGTCGTGAGCCGAATTTTTTGGAATGGACACCAATCGGCCGCGGGCGGCCGGGTGGAGCGCCGTTCCTGCGTCCGCCGCCGCCGGTCGCGCCGGGCGGTCCCCGCGGCCCACGGCAACGGGTCGAGGTCCCGGGAACAGCCGAATGTCGGCCGCTCTTCGAGCAAACGCGCCCGGTCTAAACCCCTTATTGACCTATTCCATCTTAGGTTGAAGCTTTACGGCAGGGGACACAATCGATGTTGAGCTACTTCCGCAAAGCCAGGACTGAAAGGCCGGCCCTTTCGGTAGTCGCTCCCGCCAGCGTTGCCCCCGCCGTCCTCGACCGCGTCGCCGACGAGGCTCCCGCGCCGGTCGCGCCGCCGGCCGACCCCGAGACGTTGCGGCTGCCCGGGCGCCTGTCGGCCGCGGCCTCCTCGGCCGGGACCTCGATCGGCTGGCTCACCCACGATTCCGCCCAGGTCGCCGACCAGGCCCGGCTGATCGCGGCGGCGAGCGAGGAACTCGCCGCCTCGACCAGCGAGATCGCCGCCCGCTCGCAGACCTCGGCCGAGACGGCCGAGCGTGCGCGCGAGGGCATCGTGGTCTGCGCGGCCGACATGCGCCAGGCCGGCGAGCGGATGCAGGAGATCCAGGTCGGCACGTCCGAGATCGGCGGGCGCCTCGAAGGCTTCGCGGCGGCCGCGCGGCGGATCGAGGAGATGGCGACCGCGATCGCCTCGATCTCGGCCCAGACCAACCTGTCGGCGCTCAACGCAACCATCGAGGCGGCGCGCGCCGGCGAGGCGGGGCGGGGCTTCGCCGTCGTCGCCGGCGAGGTGAAGGCGCTGTCGGGCCAGACCGCCCGCGCCACCGACGAGATCCGCGCGCGGCTCTCCGCGCTCCAGACGGAGCTGTCGGCGATGCACGCCGCGGTCGGCCACAGCCGCGCCGCGGTCGCGGCGGGCTCCGAGGTGATGGACCGCGCCAACGCCCGCGTCGAGGCGGAGAGCGCGGCGGTCGCCGAGGCCGCCTCGGAGATGCGGGCGATGGCCGAGGTGATGGAGCAGCAGATCCTCGCCACCGGCGAGATCGCGACCAATGTCGGCCGGATCGCCGCCGGCACCGAGAAGTCCCGCGGCGAGATCCAGGACGCGATCGGCCAGCTGGAGGCGCTCGAAGCGTTGAGCCGCACCCTGCTCGACCGCATGGACGGCGACCCGCTCACCCTCGCCCTCGCCCGCCTGCCGGCCGACTGCGCCGCCTGGAAGCGCCGCCTCGCCTCGGTGCTGATCGGCGCGGTGCCGCATACCGGCATGATGACGATCACCGTCGATCCGATCCTGCCCGCCGGCGTCCGCGCCGGCGTCGCCGATGCCGCCGCCCGCGCGGCTGCCCTCTGCGCCGGGGTGAAGGCGCAGGACTGGACCGCTGCGACCGCCGCCTTCCAGGCCTTCGAGGCGGCGACCGCGACGGCGCTGGCCGCCGCCTCGGTCGCGGACGCCGCCGTCCTGGCGGCCTGACCGGGGCGTCCGCGCCGCGCTCACGCCAGCCAGATTCGCAGGCGCCGCACCGCTTCCCGGCACTCGGCCTCCGAGCCGGCGAAGGAGAACCGGACGTGGTGGTGGCCGGCCTCCCGGTCGAAGTCGAGGCCGGGGGTGGCCGCCACGCCGGCCTCGTCGAGCATCCGCCGGCAGAAGGCGGAGGCGTCGTTGGTGAGGCGGGCCACGTCCGCGTAGAGGTAGAACGCGCCGTCGACCGGATGCGTCCGCCCGAGGCCGAGGCCCGGGAACGCGTCGAGCAGGATCGCGCGGTTGCGGGCGTAGCCGTCGCGCACCGCGTCGAGTTCCTCGGTGGCGTCGAAGGCGGCGAGCGCGCCGACCTGCGAGAGGGTGGGCGCCGAGATGTAGAGGTGCTGCGCCAGCCGCTCGATCGGGCGCACGAGGGCGTCGGGCACCACCATCCAGCCGACGCGCCAGCCGGTCATGCAGTGGTACTTCGAGAACGAGTTAATCACGATCGCGTTCGGGTCGGACCGCAGGGCGGTCGTCGTCGGCACGCCGTAGCCGAGCCCGTGGTAGATCTCGTCGGAAACGAAGGGCAGGCCGAGCGCCCGCGCCGCCGCGCACAGCTCCGCCAGCGCCGCCTCGCCGATCACCGTGCCCGAGGGGTTGGCCGGGCTCATCACCAGAACGCCCGAGAGGGCGTGCGCGGCATGGGTCTCCCGCAGCAGCGCGGCGGTGGGGGCGTAGCGGTCGGCCGCGCGGAGCCGCATCGGCACCGGCACCAGGTCGAGGGCCGCGAGGATGTTGTGATAGGCCGGGTAGCCCGGCTGGGGCACGCCGACACGGGCGCCGGCGTCGAACAGGCTCAGGAACGCCAGGATGAAGCCGGCCGACGAGCCGGTGGTGACCACGACCCGCTCCGGCGCCACCGCGACGCCGTAACGCTCGCGGTAGTCCCGCGCGATGCGCGCGCGCAGCTCCGGCATCCCCAGGGCCTCGGTGTAGGGCACGCGGCCGCCCTCGAGCGCGCGCTGCGCGGCGGCGATCACCGCCCGCGGCGCCGGCGCCGAGGGCTGCCCGACCTCCATCCGCACCACGTCCTCGCCGGCGCGCGCCTTCCCGGCGGCGGCGGCCATCACGTCCATGGCGAGGAAGGGCGCGACGGCGGCGGCACGGCGGGAGATGGGGATCATCGGATGCTTGTACCCGGGCGGCGGCCGCGGGTCAGCCCTCGGACGGGTCGGCGATGCTGCGCAACCCCCCTCAATGCCCGACGAACCCCGCCGCCATGTTGACGGCGAGCGCCAGCACGCCGGTGTTGAACAGGTAGGCGTAGACCGTCTGCACGGTGGCGATCCGGCGCATGCGCTTGCTGGTGATGTTGGTGTCCGAGGTGGCCGCCGCCGCGCCGATGGTGACGGTGAAGTACAGGAAGTCCCAGAAGTCGGGGGCGTCGTCGCCGTGGAAGTCGAGGCCGCCGCGGCTCTCGCCGGGTGCGTCGTCGCCGTAGTAGACGTGGGCGTAGTGGATCGTGAAGACGAGCTGCACGAAGGCCCAGGTGCACAGCACGGTCGCCCCGGCGAGCGTCAGGTCGAAGACCTTGCCGGCGCCGCTCGCCTTGCCGCCGAGCACCAGCACGCCGACGGCGGCGAAGCTCGCCGCGGCCGCGAGCAGGGTGAACACCGTCACCAGGGCCGCGCTGTCGTCGAGGCGCGACGCCTGCAGGCGCAGGGCGTCGCGCGACTGCCCGGTGGATTGGTGGACGATCAGCACCGCGTAGGCCACGATTCCGGCGCACCAGCCGGCGAGCAGGCGGGTGACGAGGTCGGCGCCCGGCATCAGCAGCGCGCCCGCGGCCATGATGCCGAACGCCGCGAGCAGGCGCGGGCGGAGCCGGAAGGCCCGGATGGGATTGATCATCGGCGTGACGCCTCGCGGGAGAAACTTCGATCGGGCACGACGGGATTTGACCCGCCGCCGTGAAAACGCCTAACCCGGCCGATAGCGGACCGGCCAGACCCCGGTCCGGCCCGCCCGCCGCGCCCGCCCAGCGAGGACGTATGCCTCTCTCCCGTTTCCTCTCGGCCTCCCGCCGCGCGCTGCTGCTCGCCGTCCCCTTGGCCGTTCCCTTGGCCATGCCCCTCGGCCTCCCGGCCCGGGCGCAGACCGCGCCGGCCGCGCCCTTCACCGATGCGCAGCGCGCCGGGATCGAGGCGATCGTCAAGGACTACCTGATCAAGAACCCCGACGTGCTGCAGGAGGCGATCGCCGAGGGCGAGAAGCGCCAGGCCGAGACCCAGCGCCTGGCCCAGGCCGCCGCGCTCAAGGAATCGCAGAAGGCGTTGCTCGACAGCCCGCACGACGTCGTCGCCGGCAACCCGGCGGGCGACGTCACGATGATCGAGTTCTTCGACTACAATTGCGGCTATTGCCGCAAGGCGCTCGGCGACGTGCAGGCGCTGATCAAGGCCGATCCGAAGCTGCGCGTGGTGATCAAGGATTTCCCGGTGCTTGGCCCGGAATCGCTCGAGGCCAGCCAGATCGCGCTCGCCGCCAAGCAGCAGATCAAGGGCGACAAGCTGTTCGAGTTCCACCAGAAGCTGCTCGAATCCAAGGGCCGGGCGAACGGCGCCAAGGCCCTCGACGTCGCCAAGGCGATGGGGCTCGACGTGGCCCGGCTGCAGAAGGACGCCCAGGGCCCCGAGGTGAAGGCGGCGCTCACCGAGAACCGCGGCCTCGGCGACAAGCTCGGCCTGTCCGGCACGCCCGCCTTCATCATCGGCGACGAGATCATCCCCGGCGCCGTCGGCGTCGACCCGATCCGCAAGACCATCGCCGACGTCCGCCAGTGCGGCCACGCCTCCTGCTGAGGCGAGAAAGGGTGTCGCGAACGCGCCCGGTCGTCTAAGACCGGCGCCTTCGCGGGATCCGGGCCCCGGTCGCGCGGCCGCGCCGGCGGATCGGCGCCGCCGCGGCGGTCACCCCAATCCCAGGTCAAGCCCCCAGAAGACAGGCCCGATGTCCAAGCACGACCCCATCGATGCCGATCTCGTGCGCGAGCTCGCCAACCTCGTCACCGAGACCGGCCTGTCCGAGATCGAGGTCGAGAAGGGGGATCTGCGCATCCGCGTCGTCCGCCGGATCGAGCCCGTGAGCGTCCAGGTGGCCGCGCCCGCCGCGATGGCGGCCCCGGCGGCGCTCGCGCCCGTGCCGAGCCCCGGCCCCGGCGCCGCCCCCGAGCGCGGCAAGACCCATCCCGGCGCCGTGCCGTCGCCGATGGTCGGCACCGCCTACCTGCGCCCCTCGCCCGAGGCGAAGGCCTTCGTCGAGGTCGGCTCCCGGGTCGAGGTCGGCGACAAGCTGCTGCTGATCGAGGCGATGAAGACCTTCAACGAGATCGTCGCGCCCCGCGCCGGCACGGTGGCCGCGATCTTCGTCGAGGACGGGCAGCCGGTCGAGTACGGCGAAGCCCTGATCGTCATCGAGTAGTCGGGCGCGCCTGTCCCCACCCGAACCGCGCACCCTCCGCTCGAAAGCGCCCCTGCCATGTTCGACAAGATCCTGATCGCCAACCGCGGCGAGATCGCGCTTCGCATCCTCCGGGCGTCGAAGGAGCTCGGCATCAAGACCGTGGCGGTGCACTCGACGGCCGACGCCGACGCGATGCACGTGCGGCTCGCCGACGAGAGCGTCTGCATCGGCCCGCCGGCCGCCCGCGACAGCTACCTCAACATCCCCTCGATCATCGCGGCCTGCGAGATCACCGGCGCCGACGCGGTCCATCCCGGCTACGGCTTCCTCTCGGAGAACGCGCGCTTCGCCGAGGTGCTGGCCCACCACGAGATCGGCTTCATCGGCCCCAAGGCCGAGCACATCCGGATCATGGGCGACAAGATCGAGGCCAAGCGCACCGCGCTCAAGCTCGGCATCCCGTGCGTGCCCGGCTCCGACGGCGGCATCGAGGACCCGGAGGAGGCCAAGCGCGTCGCCGCTGAGATCGGCTACCCGGTGCTGGTCAAGGCGGCGGCCGGCGGCGGCGGGCGCGGCATGAAGGTGGCGCGCTCGGAAGCCGAGCTGAGCCAAGCGCTCGGCATGGCCCGCTCCGAGGCCAAGGCGGCGTTCGGCGACGACGCGGTCTACCTGGAGAAGTACCTCACCAACCCGCGCCACATCGAGGTGCAGGTGCTGGGCGACGGCCGCGGCGGCGCGGTGCACCTGGCCGAGCGCGACTGCTCGCTCCAGCGCCGGCACCAGAAGGTCTGGGAGGAGGGCGGCTCGCCCGCGCTCAACGAGGCGATGCGGGCCGAGATCGGCGAGATCTGCGCCGACGCGATGCGCAAGCTCGGCTATCTGGGCGCCGGCACCGTCGAGTTCCTGTACGAGGACGGGCGGTTCTACTTCATCGAGATGAACACGCGGATCCAGGTGGAGCATCCCGTCACCGAGATGATCACCGGCATCGACCTCGTGATCGAGCAGATCCGGGTCGCGGCCGGCGGCGCCCTGTCGGTGGCGCAGGGCGACATCAAGGTCGAGGGGCACGCCATCGAGTGCCGCATCAACGCCGAGCACCCGGCGACTTTCCGGCCCTCGCCCGGCCTCATCACCTACTACCACCCGCCCGGCGGCCTCGGCGTGCGCGTCGACTCGGCCGCCTTCCAGGGCTACCGCGTGCCGCCGCACTACGATTCGCTGATCGGCAAGCTCATCGTCCACGGCCGCACCCGCAACGAGTGCCTGATGCGCCTGCGCCGGGCGCTCGACGAGTTCGTCATCGACGGCGTCGACACCACGCTGCCGCTGTTCCGCACCCTGGTGCGCAACCCCGACGTCCAGAACGGCGCCTACGACATCCACTGGCTTGAGCATTTCCTGGAGGGGGGCGGCCTCGACGCCTGATCTCGTCGCGGCGGATCGGCGCGAAACCGGTCTTCGGCAGGCCCGCGCGGGGCTCGAGCCGGGCCCGAATCCAGGATCCCGCGGGGATGATCCGGATGCGATGCGGGGCGTCGGCCGGTGGAACCGGAACGGAAGCGCCCGCCGCCCGTTGCTCGGTCCCATCGCACGCCATCGAAACGGATCTCCATGCGCCTCGCATCCCTCGCCCTCGTCGGCGCCCTGATCTCCGGCCCCGCCCTCGCCCAGGATGCCGGCAACGTCGGCCAGCCCTCGCGCGCCGTGCCCCAGGCCGGCCAGACCACCGGCGGCCCGCGCGACACGGCACCCGGCGCCGGCGGCGCGATGACCACCGGCAGCACCGCCATCCGCCCGGCCGGCGAGATGGGCGCGACCCCCGGCGCCGGTGCCGTCGACTCCGCCAAGGGCGGCAACGCCGACCAGACCAACAAGATGGCCCCCAACGCCGGCGCCACCTCGGGCGGCCCCGCCCGCTGAATCGCTCCGCCCGTCGTGGATCGCGAGGCCGGTTCCCGGAAGGGAGCCGGCCTTTTCGGTTTCCCGTCCTTCGCTGCGGCGACCCGGACAGATCGTTCGAGGCGCCGACCCGCCCCCTCTCCCGCACGGGAGAGGGGGCCTGCGTTGTTTCCGGCAGCGACGCGGACGCATGACGGCCGGCGCGGTGGGCAGCGCAAGCCCGCCGCACCACCCAGGCTGGACATCCCACCGCCGCCGGACTGGAATGGCCGCATCAGGCGAAGGCCGGCACGGGAGGCGACGATGTCCGATCCGATCGTGATCGCGGGGGCGGCGCGCACGCCGATGGGCGCGTTCCAGGGGGAGCTGGCGCGGGTGGCGGCCCCGGAGCTCGGCGCCGCGGCGATCCGCGCGGCGGTGGCGCGGGCCGGGCTTGCCGCCGACGGCGTGTCCGAGGTGGTGATGGGCTGCGTCCTGCCGGCGGGCCTCGGTCAGGCGCCGGCGCGCCAGGCGGCGCTCGGGGCCGGCCTGTCCGAGGCGACCCCGTGCGCGACCCTGAACAAGGTCTGCGGCTCGGGCATGAAGGCGCTGATGCTCGGCCACGACATGATCGCGGCGGGCTCGGCCGGGACCGTGGTGGCGGGCGGCATGGAATCGATGTCGAACGCGCCCTACCTCCTCGACAAGGCGTGGGGCGGCCAGCGCCTCGGCCACGGGCGCATGCTCGACCACATGTTCCTGGACGGGCTGGAGGACGCCTACGATCGCGGCCGCCTGATGGGCACCTTCGCCGAGGACACCGCGCAAGCCTACCAGTTCACGCGGGAGGCGCAGGACGCCTACGCCCTCGAATCGCTGGCCCGCGCCACCCGCGCGACGGCGGAGGGCGCCTTCGCCGACGAGATCGTCCCCGTCGGCGGGGCCGCGACCGACGAGGGCCCACGCCGGGCCCGGCCCGAGAAGATCCCGACCCTCAAGCCCGCCTTCCGGCCCGACGGCACGGTGACGGCGGCCAACGCCTCGTCGATCTCGGACGGGGCGGCGGCCCTGGTGCTGATGCGCCGGTCGCAAGCCGAGCGCGGCGGCGTCGCGCCGCTGGGCATCGTCCGCGGGCACGCGAGCCACGCCGCGGCGCCGGCCTGGTTCTCGACCGCGCCGATCGGCGCGATCGGCAAGCTGCTCGACAAGGTCGGCTGGCGGGCCGGCGACGTCGACCTCTACGAGATCAACGAGGCCTTCGCGGTGGTGGCCATGGCCGCGATGCGCGACCTCGACCTGCAGCCCGACCGCGTCAACGTCCACGGCGGCGCCTGCGCCCTCGGCCACCCGATCGGCGCCTCGGGCGCCCGCATCGTGGTGACGCTGCTGGCCGCGCTCGCCCGCACCGGAGGCCGCCGCGGCATCGCCGCGCTCTGCATCGGCGGCGGCGAGGCGACGGCGATCGCGGTGGAGCGGACGTCCTGAAGCAGGGTCGAGCGTGGCGGATACCGCCTCGCGTGACGACAATGCGACCACGCCATGAGCCGGTGCTCGTTTCGTGATACGAGGATCGCAAAAAGGGTGCTAGCCGGCAAGCCGACGGTTCGGGGCGGCCGCAACGGCGACCGCCGATTCCCCGAGGCGGGGTCGGTCGCCGAACCGGTGCACGACGTGGCGGCCCAGCGCGATCGCCGGCCTCTCGATCCATCGATACATCAGCGTCGCGACGCCGACGGTCACGAGCGCGGTCGCCGCGGCGAAGACGTGGACCGGGACGACCGGCTCGTATCCCGCCAGCGCGTGCTCGAGCACGACCTGGACCACGGGCCCGAACAGGTAGATCGAATAGCTGATCGCACCGAGGCCGACGAAGACCCGTCCTTCGATCCTGACCTTCACGGCGAGGAGCGCGAAGAGCGCCATCGCCAGCCAGTAGGTGATGACGTACTTCACCCAGCTCTCGTGAAAACCCATGTCGCGATTGTAGGCGAGCACGGACACCAGTGGCACGGCGAGGATCAGCGCCGCCGTCACCAGGGCCGATGCGGAGCCCCAGCCCGCCCGCTGCTCGAAGACATGGTAGCGCAGGCACAGGCCCCAGAACATCACGGCGAGCGAGAGCGGCACCGCCACGGGGAACTTGCGTTCCAGATGGAAGCGCAGGCCGGCCAGGACGACGGCGGCCGCGATGAGCGAGAGCGCGCAGACCACGGCACCCGTGCGGTCGTCGAGGCGACCGATGACGAACAGCCCCACGCAGATGGCGTAGAAGATCAGCTCGATCTGGAGCGTCCAATACAGGCCGATGATGTTCTCCACGCCGAGGAACTGCTGCAGCATGGTCATGTTGGCCGGCACGAGCAGGTTCGGCACGTCGCGGCCGGCCCACACGAACAGGACGAGCAGGCCGCACGGGATCGAGAGCCAGTAGGCGGGATAGAGGCGTAAGAACCGCGAGACGGCGAAGGCCAGGACCGGTCGGCGGCTCGGCTTGAAGAGCGAGAACGGGACGACGAAGCCGGAGACGGCGAAGAACAGCGTGACCGCGATCTTGCCGACGTCGAGATACGCGGTCAGGTGCCCGAGCAGGTTTCGCTCCAGCGGAGACGGCCCGAG
This sequence comes from Methylobacterium sp. E-025, assembly GCF_022829705.1. NCBI lineage: Bacteria > Pseudomonadati > Pseudomonadota > Alphaproteobacteria > Hyphomicrobiales > Methylobacteriaceae > Methylobacterium > Methylobacterium sp. E-025. The sequence goes on along the minus strand of NZ_JAKSYR010000141.1, from coordinate 127,497 downwards.
CTGAGCCCTGAGACCGAATTCGACGGTATGGGCGTAGATCACCGCCAAGGCGGCTAAGCCGCGGATCGAATCGATGCAGTGGAGGCGGCGCATGACGGCATCGATCGCGTTCGCCCTCGGATGCAGGGCGCGGCGACGATTGCAGGCGGTCCGAGTCTCGACAAGCCGCTTCGAAGGGCTTGGTTAAAGGCCGGCCGGCGACGCGACGGGTGCCCCGCGGAGGCTCGACGATCGGCAGGATCCGCCGTGGCTCGGCGCAAGACACCTGAGGCGGGATCGTCGAGGCAGGCAGGAAGGCGAACCGGATCCGACCAGAGACGCACATCGAGCCCGATAGGTCCGATCGAACGCCGGAGCGGTCGTCCTCGATCGGGGAGCCCGGCCGTCGGGCGAAGGTCCGCGCGGCATCGTCAGCGCAAGGCTTCGTCGCCCGAGGACGCCGGCTTGGCGGAGCGCCCGCCTCGCGGCCGCGGCCCTGCGAGGCGGGGTCGGCGGCGACCGGAGCCGAACGCGATGCGCGGTCCGCGTTCGGCCGCTAGCGTTTGCGGGAGGCTAGGCCGCCACGCCGGTCCCGATCGGGCAGGCGACGCCCGTGCCGCCGAGGCCGCAATAGCCGGCCGGGTTCTTGGCCAGGTACTGCTGGTGGTAGGCCTCGGCGAAGTAGAAGATCTGGCCGGAGACGATCTCGGTGGTGACGTCCGGGAAGCCGCGGGCCTTCAGCGCGGCGGCGTAGGCCGAGCGCACGGCCTTGGCCGTCGCCTCCTGCGCGGGATCGGTGAGGTAGATGCCGGACCGGTACTGCGTGCCGACGTCGTTGCCCTGGCGGTACCCTTGCGTCGGGTCGTGGCTCTCGAAGAAGGTCTTGAGCACGGATTCGAGCGGCAGCACCGCCGGATCGAAGGCGACCAGCACGACCTCGTTGTGCCCGGTGCGGCCGGAGCAGACCTCCTCGTAGGTCGGGTTCGGGGTGTACCCGCCCTGGTAGCCCACCGCCGTGACGAACACGCCCGCGGGCAGCTGCCAGAACTTGCGCTCCGCGCCCCAGAAGCAGCCGAAGCCGAGGCCGATCGTCTCGGTGCCCGGCGGGTACGGGCCCTTGAGCGGGTTGCCGTTGACGAAGTGGGTCTCGGCGGTCGGCAGCGGATCGGGGCGGCCGGGCAGCGCGTCGGCCGGGCTCGGCATCTCGGCCTTCTTGCGGAACATCTGCAGCATCGGGCATCCTTCGGGCGGCGGGTTCGCGTCAAACCCGTATATGGGGTCGCCCGCCCGGTTGATGAAGCGGCCGGTCGCCTCAGGAGCGCGTGAGGAACCCGATCGGCTCGCGCGCCGGCTGCCCGAGCCAGAGCAGCACCGCGCCGAGGCCGAGGCCGAGCAGCGAGGCCGGCGCCAGGGTGAGCGGCAGCACCGCGAGGTTCCACAGCCACGGCGCCACGCCCTCGACCGTGGCCTGGAGCGCGCTCGCCTTGTCCTTGAACAGCGTGAACAGCAATTCGCTCAGCGGCGTGATCCGCAGGCCGTTGTTGGCGACCGAGCGGGCGCCGTCGTAGACCAGGGCCACGAAGCCGCCGGCCAGCAGCACGAAGCCGAGGAGGCGCAGGAGGAAACGGAACATCGTCGGGTCTCGGGAGCACGCGCGTCGGCCGGTCCGGAGGGCGTACGAGCCCCGCCCCCGCCGCGCAAGCGGTTGCCGCGCCCGCGCCCGCCGTGCCACAGGGGCGGCCCCGGCGACAGGAACCGACCACCCGTGACCATCCGCGTACAGGCCCCGGTGCCGCCGGCCCTCGTCATCTTCGATTGCGACGGCGTTCTGGTGGACAGCGAGCCCCTGAGCCTCGCCTGCCTCACCGCCGGGCTCAACCGCATCGGCGTCGCGATCGACGTCGAGACCGTGCGGGCACGCTTCGCCGGCACCTCCATGGCCTCGATCATGGGCCACGTCGCGCGCGACTACGGCGTCACGGCGCCCGAGGGGTTCGTCGCGGCGGTGAAGGCCGAGACCCTGGCGATCTTCGACGCGGAGCTGCGCGCCATGGCCGGGATCGCCGAGGCGGTGGCCGCCCTCTCGCTGCCGACCTGCGTCGCCTCGAGCAGCGATCCCGTGCGGCTGCGCCACTCGCTCGGCCTCACCGGCCTGCTGCCGCTGTTCGACGGGCGGATCTACTCGGCGGTCGAGGTCGCCCGCGGCAAGCCGTTTCCCGACCTGTTCCTGCACGCCGCCGCCCGGATGGGGGCCTCGCCCGACGCCTGCCTGGTGATCGAGGACAGCGTGCCCGGCGTCACCGCCGCGCGGGCGGCCGGGATGCGGGTGCTCGGCTTCACCGGCGGCGGCCATTGGGGCCACGACCGCGACGGGGCCGACCTGCTCGCGGCCGGGGCCGCGCGGGTCTATCGCGACCACCGCGACCTCGCCGCGAGCCTGGCGGCGATCGGCGCGCAGGGCTGAGGCAGGATCGGGCTGCCGCCCGGGACGTCGGCGCGGGTTTGTGCCCGAAAACTGCAAAAAAACGGAAACGGCTTCCTTTGACGCCGCGCCGGCAGATCTCCATCTTAGCGAGGTCGGCGATGTCAAGCATCGCCGACCGCGGTGATTTGAGGAGCATCGCTTGCGCCGCGTCATCAAACGCTAAAGCACTGCCGGACGACGCCGTCCTGCGGTCCTTCAACGTCAGGAGGACTCCTACCGTGATCCGATACCCCTCGACCCCCGCTCTCCCCGTGCACGGCGCGCGTATGCGCCGGCCTCGTGGTCGCTGTCGCGGCTGACGTTCGCGCGCCGACAGACGATCCGACCGCCCAGCACCGCCGGCATCGCGACCGGCCCCGGGAGACATCCGTCATGCCACAGCTTCATCCGGCCGCGCAGGCCGCCCCGACGCACGACCTGTTCGCCGACCACCTGACCCAGCGCGCCCGCAACCGCCTGCACGCGGAGCCGCCGCCGACCCGGATCATCGAGGTGGGCGAGATCGCCGCCGGCATCGCCGTGCCCGAGCCAGGCGGGGTGCGCTTCTTCTCCTCGGCTCGTGCCTTCGACGAGCTCGACGGCACGGTGTTCCGCAGCACCGAGCAGGCCGCCCGCGCCGCCCGCGAGCGGTTCCGGGCCCGCACCCGGGTGTCGGGCGCCCGACCGGGCGGGGGCAGGCCGGCCGCGGTCTGAGGGGGGCTACCCTTCTCTCCCTCCCCGCTTCAGGGGGGGGGGAGGGAGGATCCCCCCTTACTTGCACTCCTCGCGGGTGCGCTTCATGGCCTCGCCGAAGCCGGCCAGCGCGTACTCGTCGCTGGTCGGCCGGCCGCGCATCGAGATGGTCTTGACCAGGAGCTTGGGCACCCGGCCGCTCATCTCGGAGACGACGCGGGCCTCCTCCGAGGGGTTCTGGAGCCAGGCGTTGCCGTCCTTCACCACGAGGCCGTAGCGGGCGCTGCCCAGGGTGATCGCCGGGTCGCTCGGGGCGGCGGCGGCACCGGGCCTGGCCTGGGCGGCCGCGGGCTTGGACGGGAAGCCGAGCATCACCGCGATCTCGTTCTGGACGTTCTCGCCCTTGCGCACGGTGACGAACAGGTAGGCGGTGTCGCGCTTGAGCGTCGCCGGAGAGCGGGTCTGCGGCTGGGCGATGGCGTAGCACAGGCGGGTCTTGCCCTGGCCGCTGGCGAACACGTTCCAGTCGCCGAAGATCGCCACCGGCGTCGCCTGCTGCATGCCGGGCGGCGTCGGCGCTTCCTTTTGCGTCCGCTCGCGGCCGCCCCGGCGGCGGCGGTGGGAGGCGGCGGCCGGCGCCTCCGCGTCCTGCGCCGAGGCCGCCGAGATCCCGAGCAGCCGCGCAACCGTCGGTGCGCTGCCGGCGGGCAGCAGGCACGTCAGCGCGAGCGCGCCGAGCGGGAGCAGGCAGAGGGCTGAACGCATCGTCACTTCCCGGTCGGCTGGCCGGCGCGCCGGGCGCGCCGAGGGCTCGGTCGGCGCGACACCGGCACCGGACGCGGGAGTCATGAAGCCTGCGCGCCGCTTCGGCAAGATGGGGGCTCGGGCCGCCCGGATCGGCGCCGCCCGGCGCCGTCAGCCGGCGTGGATCTCGGCGGCGGCGTTCTGGGCCGCCATCGCCGCGACCGGCAGAGCCGGCGCCTCGCCGAGGTCGATCCGCACCGGGGGGGTCGGCGCGGGGGCCGGCTTGGGCTGGGGATCGTTGTAGGGCGTGTTGTAGCCCTTGCGCACGGCGGCCCAGTAGGCGTCGCGCGCGAGGCCGGAGCCGACGAGGGCCGCGTCGATCATCGCGGTGGCGGTGGCGGCGAGTGCCGGGGTCTCCTCCGGCTTCGTCCAACTCTCGACGGGCATGCTCGCGGTCTCCGATGCGCTTGCGCCGCTGTAGCAGGGCTTACCTAGCTAGACCGTGAACGCGCCAGGCGGCTTTCGGTTGCTGTGCACCATTTTCAGGCAGCCGGCTCCGCGAGCCGCGCGAGCCAGCCCTCGGCCTGCGCGCGGACGTTGGCCGGGGCGGTGCCGCCGAAGCTGACCCGGCTCGCCACCGAGTTCGCGACGCCCAGCACCGCGTAGACCGCCTGCGTGATCTGCGGCTCCGCCTCCTGCATCTCGGGCAGCGACAGCGCCTCCAGCCCGACGCCCTTGGCCGAGGCCATGCCGACGAGGCGGCCGGTGACGTGGTGCGCCTGGCGGAACGGCAGCCCGAGCTCGCGCACCAGCCAGTCGGCGAGGTCGGTCGCGGTGCTGTAGCCGGAGCCCGCGGCCCGCGCGAGGACCTCCGCGTTCGGCTCGAGGTCGCGGACCATGCCGGTCATCGCGGCCAGGCACAGCGACAGCGCCTGCAGCGCGTCGAAGGTGCCCTCCTTGTCCTCCTGCATGTCCTTCGAATAGGCCAGCGGCAGGCCCTTCATCACCGTGAGCAGGCCCATCAGCGCGCCGACGATGCGCCCGCTCTTGGCCCGCACCAGCTCCGCCGCGTCGGGGTTGCGCTTCTGCGGCATGATCGACGAGCCGGTGGTGTACCCGTCCGACAGCTTGACGAAGTCGAACTGCGCCGAGGTCCACACCACCAGCTCCTCGGCGAAGCGCGAGAGGTGGATCGCGCAGATCGAGGCGGCCGAGAGCGATTCGAGGGCGAAGTCGCGGTCGGCGACGGAGTCGAGCGAGTTCGCCGTCGGGCGGTCGAAGCCCAGCGCCGCGGCCGTGGCGTGCCGGTCGATCGGGAACGAGGTGCCGGCGAGCGCGGCCGCGCCCAGCGGGCACTCGTTGAGCCGGGCGCGCGCATCGCGAAAACGGCCGCGGTCGCGCGCCAGCATCTCGACATAGGCGAGGCAATGGTGCCCGAAGGTGACCGGCTGGGCCGATTGCAGGTGGGTGAAGCCCGGCATCACCGTGCCGGCATGGGCCAGCGCCTTCTCCGCCAGCGCCCGCTGCAGCCCGGCGGCCTGCGCGTCGAGGTTGTCGAGGGTGTCGCGCACCCACAGCTTCATGTCGGTGGCGACCTGGTCGTTGCGCGAGCGCGCGGTGTGCAGGCGCCCGGCGGCCGGGCCGACGATCTCGGTCAGCCGGCTCTCGACCGACATGTGGATGTCCTCGAGCTCGCGCTTGAACACGAAGCCGCCGGACTCGATCTCCGCCTGCACGGCCTTGAGGCCGCCCTCGATGGCTGCCACATCGTCGGCCGGCAGGATGCCCTGGGCGCCCAGCATCGCGACATGCGCCAGCGAGCCGCGGATGTCCTGGGGGGCGAGGCGCTTGTCGAATCCGATGGAGGCGTTGATCTCCTCCATGATCTCGGCGGGGCCGCTCGCGAAGCGTCCGCCCCACATCCGGTTGCTCATGGTCTTCCCGATCCTTCCGCTCGCGCTCGAGCATTCCCCGTGATCCCGCGATCACGGGGAATGCGCCCGCCTCTCGTGTGGTCGCATTCTCTTCACGCGCGCCGGCATCCGCCGCGCTCGAAAATGCTCTGGGGTACGCAACGATGATGCCTGGACGATTGATGGGCGCCGCGATCGGCGCCGGCCTCGTCACCGCCTTGGCCGCCGGCCTCGCCCTATACGGGACCGGTGCGGGGCCCGGCAACGCCCCCGCGCCCTGTGCCGGCTCGGCCGCCGCGGTGGCCCGGGTCGACGCCGCCGCCCGCGGCGACGTCGTGGCGATGCAGGCGCCCGAGAAGGCCCGGCCGGCACCCGACATCGCGTTCAAGGGGCCGGGCAACGGAGGGAAGGACGGGGGAGGGGAGGCCGACCTGCGGCTCTCGGATTTCCGCGGCCGCCTCGTCCTCCTGAACCTGTGGGCGACGTGGTGCGCGCCGTGCAAGGCCGAGATGCCGGCCCTCGACCGGCTCGAGGCCGTGCTCGGCGGCAAGGATTTCGCGGTGGTCGCGATCAACCTCGACACGCGCAACCTCGACAGGCCGCCGGTCTGGATGCGGGACAACGGCATCGCGCGGCTGGCCTACTACGCCGATCCCGGCGGGCGCGTGCTGCCGGCGGTGCAGCGCGACACCGGCTCGCCCGGCCTGCCGACGACCCTGCTGGTCGACCCCGCCGGCTGCACCATCGGCGTGATGAAGGGGCCGGCCGAATGGTCGAGCCCGGACGGGCTCGCCCTGATCCGGGCGGCCCTCGGGCGCACGTCCTGAGCCCGCTTCGGAGCGCGGGCGCGCTGTCCATTGGACTTTAAGGCAAGGCGCGAAGCCGGGGGCCGACGGATGATTTGCCGCGATGCCCGATTGCCTGAGGCCGGACCCTGCGCCATAGCTCGGCTATAGCCGAGGTTGGGCCATGATCTTCGTAACGGATGCAGCCGGAAAGGTGGTCTATCTCAGTGATGAATGGACTGTTCTGACCGGTCAGCAGATCGAAGACGTATCGCAACAGGGATGGAGCAAGGTCATCCATCCGGACGACCTCGCCGTCGTGCGGACCGTGGTCGCCGAGGCGAGCGTCGCCCGCAGCGAGTTCACGGTGCGCTATCGCCTGCTGTCGCCGGACGGGCGGGCGACCTGGGTCGTGGCCGGCGCGGTGCCGTCCTTCGGGCCGCCCGAGCGGACCTTCCTCGGCTTCTTCGGCTCCATCAGCCGGCTCGCGTCGCCGCCGCCCAAGAGCACGGCGACCGGGTCGCTCGGCCGCTTCACCCTGCCGTCGCCGGTGGCGGATTCCGAGCCGCGCTCGGTCTTGGAGCTGGTCGCCGACCACCTGATCACCGCGCATGCGCTGATCATGCAGGGCGGCGGCACCTGCGCGCTGGCCGCGGTCGAGGTCGCCCTGCACGAGGTCGGCCGCGAGCTCGTCCGGGCCTCCGCCACCGCGCAGGACGGCTCGAACCTGCATTAGAGCCTCGTCGCGCGCGGTGGATTCCGGCTCGCGTGTGGACGATGCCATCTCACGACAGGCCCTGACGGCGCGGCGTCGGTTCGGCGCGCCTCACGCCTCGGTGTCGGCGTCGAGGTCGCGCCCGCGGGTCTCGTGCATCATCCAGGCGGCGATCGTGCCGAGCACGCTGAACGCGACGAGGTAGTAGGCCGGCGCCAGCCGGTCGCCGGTGATCGCGATCAGCTTGTTGACGACGTAGTTCGTGCTGCCGCCGAAGATCGAGACCGAGAAGGCGTAGACGATCGAGAGCCCGGCGCTGCGCACCGCCCGCGGCAGCGATTCGGGGATCGCGACGATGATCGCCGCCGCGTTGATCGAGGACAGCGCCGACATCAGGAACGTCACCGCGTAGACCGAGGCCGCGGTCGGCGCCTGCGCCAGCCACCAGAAGGCCGGCACCGCCAGCACCACGATCGCGGCCCGCGGCCACACCAGCACCGGGCGCCGCCCGAACCGGTCGGCGAGCCAGCCGCCCAGCAGCGGGAACACCACCGAGGCGAGGCCGAGGGCGATCGGCACCGCCGTCGACACCGTCTCGGTGAGCCCGAGGGTGGCGTGCGCGTAGACCGGCATGTTGGTGCCGATGGCGTTCGAGACGGTCGAGGCGGCGATGACGACGAAGGTCAGGAGCAGCAGGCGCCCGTGCTCGCGCAGCAGCCGCACCACCACCGCGCCGGTGGAGGCCGCCGCCGCCGGATCCTCGCCCTCGCCCGCGGTCTCGGGCAGGTGGCTGCGGATCACGAGGCCGACCGGCACGACGCCGATGCCGAGCAGGAACATGACGCGCCAGCCCCAATCCGCCATCGCCGCCTCGCCGAGGACGATGGTGAGCCCCGTCGCGACGATGCCGGCGAACAGGGCGGCGCAGCCCTGGCTCGCGATCTGCCAGCTCGCCACAAAGCCGCGGTGCCTCGGGGGCGCCGCCTCCAGCAGGTAGGCGGTGGAGGGGCCGACCTCGCCGCCGAGCGCCAGCCCCTGGATCAGCCGCCCGACGATGACGATCACCTGCGCCCAGCCGCCGAGCGTCGCGTAGGACGGCGCCAGCGCCAGCATCAGCATGCCGACCGCCATCAGCGCGATGGTGATCAGCATGGCGGGCTTGCGCCCGGCCCGGTCGGCGAAGGCGCCGATCACGATGCCGCCGATCGGCCGCATCACGTAGCCGATGCCGAACAGGGCGAGCGAGGCGAGCAGGCTGTCGGTGGCGTTGTCGGACGGGAAGAACGCCGCGCCGATCGGCACGGCGAAGAAGGCGTAGAGCGTGAAGTCGTAGAACTCGAGCGCGTTGCCGAGGACCACGGCGCCGACAGCCTTGCGGTTCAGGGCCGGGTGGTCCGGTGTCGTCGTGGCGGTCATCGCGCGTCCTTGCGTCATCGGTGCCCGCATAGACGTCCCGAGCCCGGACCGCCACCGGCAGGGCTTGCCCGTGGGCGCAAACCCGGGCACCCCCGGCGCCATGACGAAGCCGCGCCCCCGTTCCGCGATCCGCACCGCGCTCGCGAGCGAGGCGGCCGGCGGCCTCGTGCTGATGGCGGCCGCCGCCTGCGCCCTCGTCGTCGCCAATACCGGGCTCGCCGGGACCTACGCCCAGGCGCTGCACGCGCCGCTCGGCCCGTTGAGCATCCAGCACTGGATCAACGACGGCCTGATGGCGGTGTTCTTCCTGCTCGTCGGCCTCGAGATCAAGCGCGAGGCGCTGGACGGCGCGTTGCGGACCTGGCCCGATCGGGCGCTGCCCGGCATCGCGGCGCTCGGCGGGATGGTGGTGCCGGCCCTGGTCTACCTCGCCTTCAATGCCGGCGCCGGGACCGCGCGGGGCTGGGCGATCCCGGCGGCGACCGACATCGCCTTCGCGCTCGGCGTGCTGGCGCTGCTCGGCCGGCGGGCGCCGGTCTCGCTCAAGATCCTGCTCGGCGCGGTGGCGATCGTCGACGACCTCGGCGCCGTGCTGATCATCGCGCTGGCCTATACCGGCAGCCTCGATCCGACGATGCTCGGGCTGGCGGCCGTGGTGCTGGCGCTCCTCGTCGGCCTGAACCGCTTCGGCGTCGTCGCGCTCGCGCCCTACCTGCTGCTCGGCCTCGTGCTCTGGGTGCTGGTGCTGCGCTCGGGCGTCCACGCCACGGTGGCGGGCGTGCTGCTGGCGCTGACCATCCCGATCCGCGTGAGCCCGGGCCGGCCGGAGGACGCGACCTCGCCGCTGCACCGGCTGGAGCACGCGATCACGCCTTTCGTCGCCTTCGGGATCGTGCCGCTGTTCGGCTTCGCCAATGCCGGGGTGCCGCTGCGCGGCCTGTCGCCCACCGCCTTCCTCGACCCGGTGACGCTGGGCGTCGCGTTCGGGCTGTTCCTCGGCAAGCAGGCCGGCGTGTTCGCCGCCCTGCGCCTCGCGGTGGCGCTCGGCCTCGCGCGCCGGCCCGGCGGGGCGAGCTGGGTCCAGGTCTACGGCGTCGCCGTGCTGTGCGGCATCGGCTTCACCATGAGCCTGTTCATCGGCGCGCTCGCCTTCTCCGATGCCGCCCACGAGACGGAGGTGAAGCTCGGGGTGCTCGCCGGCTCCCTGCTCTCCGGCCTGGTCGGCGCCGCGATCCTCGGGCTCCCGTCCGCGCGGAGCCCCGCCCGGGCCTGAGCCGGGCCCGGCGAGCCGGCTGGCGAATCCTCGAAAACGCCCCTTGCCAGCGTGGGCCGGGCGGGTCTAGCCTCTCCTCATGGCGACGCGGCTCCCCGATGCGAGGCTCCGTCGCCGGAGCGAGACGAAGAGGAGGTCTGCCATGCATGCAAGCCCCACCCACGTCCATTCCGCCGACACCGGTGCCGGTGACCAGGACGATCCGCCGAGCGCCCATCGACAGGGATAGAGGTTTTCGGGAGGGTTTTAGGCGCCCGACCCCGCGGCCCCGAGCGCCGCGGGACGCACGCCGGACAGCACCCTCGAACCCGGGAACGTGGCCCCTGCCACCGGCCCGTCGGCGAAAGCCGGCGGGCTTTTCGTTCGTGCCTCCCGCGTGCCGCCACGGTGCGAAGCGCGCCGCCCGCGCGTCGTCCCGTGCTCCATGTCGATCGAATGCAAAATTACTTACGTATCCGCGCCGCGCCGCCCTTGCGCGCGGAAGCCGAAGCGGTAACGTCGGGCATCATTACAGGATCGGAGAATCACCGCGGAAGAAGAGCGACGGCTAACGATTCGGTCAACGCAGCACAGGATGGTCCCCATGTCCGAGACGATTCGCGTCAAGCCTACCCAGGACGGCACCTATACGGTCTATCGTGGGTCCACCGCCTTGATCTCCGGCCTCACGCGGCTCCAGGCCGAACGCTACGAGGCCAGCATCGGCGACCGCCGGCGTTCCGGGCTTCTCGCCGCCACCGCCTGAGCCGAACGTCAGCCCAGTGCGAGCGGGCCGAGATCCATCACGGTTCCGCCCGCTCCGATCCCGCGCTGCGCCGCCGAGACGACGTGGCGCCCCCCGCTCTCCGAGAACGCGTACAGGATGTAGGCTGCCCGCCGGGCGGCCTCCGACCCGTGCCCGCCGGCCTGCGCGCCGGGCCGCGCCGAGGCGGATGCGCCGCCGACCACCGGGATCGCCCGCCCGCCCGGCCCCGCCACGTGGGCGACGCTCGCCACGTGGTTGTGCCCGTGCAGGACGAGGTCGGCGCCGACGCGGCCGAGCATCGCGCTGAAGGCCGCGGCATCGCGCAGGTCGCGGCCCGGGCTCGCGCCGCCGGGATGGGGCGGGTGGTGGATCATCACGACGCGCGCCGGCCGCGACGGGTCGGTCGCCAGCGTGCGCAGGAGCGATTCGGCCGCCGCGATCTGGCGCGGCCCGAGCCGGCCGGTGGCGACGAACGGCACCGTCGGGATCGCGCTCGACAGGCCGACCAGAGCCAGCGGCCCGCGCCGGCGCAGATAGGGAAACGTGCCGCTGCCGCCGGCGTCGTCGGCGGTCCAGGCACCGCAGGCCGCGAGCAGGCCCTCGAGGGAGCCGCGCACGTAGGCGTCGTGGTTTCCCGGCACGAAGCTGACCGCCTCGGGCGTGCCGAGCGCCTCCAGGAAGATGCGCGCGGTGTCCCACTCGCTCGGCAGGCCGATGTTGCACAGGTCGCCGGTGCAGGCGACGTGGTCGGGCGCCTGCAGCCTCAGATCGGCGACGAGCGCGCCGAGCACCTCCATGTCGTGGCTGCGCGAGCGCCCGCGGCGCCAGTTGGCGTAGCCCGTCGCGCGCTTGCCGAAGAGCTGGCGCAGGCGCGGCCGCGGCAGGGGGCCGACATGCGGGTCGGTGAGGTGGGCGAGGCGGAAGGACACGGGGGACCGCATCGCGGTTGAGGCCGGCCGCGTCAAGCGAGCCGGCGCGTGCCGCACGCCGGCCGAGCCTCACGCCGCGCGACGATCGAGGTTCATGCCGCGCGACGATCAGGGTTCATGTGAAGGCGACCATCCCAACGCCGACGATCATCAGGGCTGCCCCGAGCACGCGCCACAGGCTGGCCGGATGGACCTCGAACCCGACCCAGCCGTAGTTGTCGAGCACGATCGAGGCGACGACGCCGACCGTCACGATGAGGCCGAGGAACGACGCGGCGCCGATCGCGGGCGCGGCGTAGAGCTGGGCCAGGATCAGCAGGACGCTGAGGCAGCCGCCGAGCCAGCCCCACCAGGGCACCGCGGCGACCTGCTCCCAGCTCGGCACGGCGAGCTTGCCGAATGCCAGGCCGCCCAGCAGCGTGAAGGCCGTGCTGACGAAGAGGATCACCACGGCCGCCGTGACCGGCAGGCCGAAGCTCTTCGAGAGGGTCGCGTTCTGCCCGGGCTGGATCGCGTTCGCGAGGCCGGCGAGGACGGTCAGTCCGTAGAGATACCACATGACCCGGTATCGCGCGGCCGAACCGCCCAGTTTCCCGATTCGGATCGCCTGCGACGAAATGGTGGCGGCCGGCGCCCCGTCGGATCGGGCGACGCGCTCAGGCGCTGCCGATCAGCACCCCCACCGCCAGCACCAGCGCGCCGCCGAGCACGATCTGCAGCACCGCGCGGCCGAACGGGGTCGCCATGTAGCGGGTGCGGATCGCGGCGATGGCGAGCAGTTCGATCGCCACCACCAGCACCGCGAGGCCGGTCGCGAGCGCGAAGGCGTTCGGCCAGTGGCTCGGGATCGCGTAGGGCAGGGTGTGGCCGAGCCCGCCGAGCGCCGTCATCGCGCCGCAGACCAGGCCGCGCATCCACGGGCTCCCGCGCCCGGTGACGCGGCCGTCGTCCGAGAGCGCCTCGGTGAAGCCCATGCTGATCCCGGCCCCGAGCGAGGCCGCGAGCCCGACGAGGAAGGTCGCGCCGTTGCTGTGCGTGGCGAAGGCGGCGGCGAAGATCGGGGCCAGCGTCGAGACCGATCCGTCGATCAGCCCGGCGAGCCCCGGCTGGACGTAGGCGAGCACGAAGGCGCGGTGGGCGTCGTCGTGGGGTTGCGGGGTATGGGGGTCGACGACGAGGGTCGCGTCCATGATCGATATCCTATTTAGATCGATTCCAAGCTACACATTGGAATTGATCCAAACAACCCGTTTCGCGCGGTTTCGAGGTGTTTTCGGGCACGCCGCGCAGCGATCGGCCGCCCCGGGACGCCTGGTCTCGGTTGCGCGGGCCGAGGCCACGGGTCTAGACAGCCACCGGGCGGCGCAGGACGGTGCCGTCCCGCTGTCGCGTCCGAACTGCCCGACCCGTCGCCAGGCGCGGTCGGCGCCTTGCCGCCCTCCGGCCGTCGCGCCCCCGCGCAAGCCCGGCCGAGCCTCGGAAAGCGAGACATGAATCCCACGCCGACCGTTCCCGCCGTTCGCGTGCCGCAGCATTGCGCGGCCTCGCCCGGCGATCGCGGCCCGTCCGCACGGGGCCGGGTGCGCCGGGCTTCGGCACGATGAGCCTGGGCAAGCGCGTCATCCGCCATCCGGCCGTGCAGGGCGCCCTGGGACGGCTCGCGGCCGGCTACCTCACGCTCGTGCGCCGGACCAACCGCTTCACCGTCGAGCCCGCCGGCGCCGATCCCTGGCTCGACGGGATGTCGCCGTTCATCGCCGGGATGTGGCACGGCCAGCACATCATGGTGTCGTTCGCCGGGCGGCCGGTGGACCGGGTCGCGACGATCATCTCGAAGAATCCCGACGGCAACATCAACACCATCGCCCTGGAGCGGATGGGCGTGCGGGTGATCCGCGCCTCCGGCGCCCGCGGCCGCGTGGTCAAGGACGCCAAGGCCAAGGGCGGCGCCGAGGGCCTGCGCGCGATGATCCGGGCCCTGAAGAACGGCGAGATCGTCGCCTTCTCGGCCGACGTTCCGAAGGTCTCGCGCCGGGCCGATGCCGGCATCCTCACCCTGGCGCGCTTCTCCGGCCGGCCGATCGTGCCGGTGGCGGTGGTGACGAGCCGCCACATCCGCTTCGGCAGCTGGGACCGCGCCTGCCTCGGGCTCCCGTTCGGCCGCGGCGCGGTGGTGTTCGGCGAGGCGGTCTTCGTGCCGCGCGATCCCGACCCGGAGACGTTCGAGGCCCTGCGCGCCCGCCTCGAGGCCGAGATGAACCGGGTCCACGACCGCGCCTACACCCTCGTCGGCCGCCTCGACCGGGTCGGGGACAACTGGCTCGGGGCCGCCGCGCCGCGCGCCGAGGCGGCATGAGGAGCCCGGCATGAGGATCCGGGCATGAGGGCGCCGCCCCTCACCTTGGCCCTCAAGGCCTATCGCGGCGGCCTGTGGCTCGGCGAGCCGGCGGTCGCCGGCCTGCTGGCGTGGCGGGCGCGGCAGGGCAAGGAGGACCCGACGCGGCTGCCCGAGCGCCGCGGCCTGCCCGGGCGGGCGCGGCCGGTCGGGTCGCTGGTCTGGATGCACGGGGCCTCGGTCGGCGAATCGCTCTCGCTGGTCGGCCTGGTCGAGGGCATGATCGCCCGCGGCTTCTCGGTGCTGGTCACCACCGGCACCCGCAGCGCCGCCGAGCTGATCGGCGCGCGCCTGCCGGCCGGCGCCGTGCACCAGTACATGCCGCTCGACGCGCCGCGCTGGGTCGAGCGCTTCCTCGACCATTGGCAGCCCGACCTCGCCCTGGTGGCCGAATCCGAGATCTGGCCGAACACGGTGGTGGCGCTGCATGTCCGCGCCATCCCGCTGCTGCTCGTCAACGGGCGGATGTCGGAACGCTCGTACGCGGGCTGGGCGCGCGCGCCGCGCACGGCGCGGGCGCTGCTCGCGCGGATCGCGATCTGCCTGACGCAGACGCGGGACGACGCCGAGCGCTTCGTGCGCCTCGGCGCGCCGCGGGTGAGCGTGGCAGGGAACCTCAAGTACGACGCCGCCGTTCAGCCGGCCGATCCGCAGCAGGTGGCCTATCTCGGCGACATGATCGGCGACCGCCCGGTCTGGGTCGCGGCGAGCACCCATCCGGGCGAGGACGCGGCGGCGGCCGAGGCCCATGCCGCGCTCAAGGGCCGGTTCCCGCGGCTCCTGACCATCGTCGCCCCGCGCCACCCCCATCGCGGCGGCGAGGTGGCGGCCTGCGCCACGGCGCAGGGCCTGCGCAGCGCGCGCCGCTCGGCGGGCGGGCGCCCGCACCCGTCGATCGACCTCTACGTCGCCGACACGATCGGCGAGCTCGGGCTGTTCTACCGCCTGAGCCCGCTGGTGTTCCTCGGCGGCTCGCTGGTGCCGCATGGCGGCCAGAACCCGATCGAGCCGGTGCGCCTGAGCAGCGCCGTGCTGCACGGGCCGCACACGGAGAACTTCACCGAGGTCTACCGCGCCCTCGATGCCGGAGGGGGCGCCGCCGCGGTCGCCGACGCCGCCGAGCTCGCCGCGACGCTGGCCGACCTGATGGCCGCCCCCGACCGCATCGACGCGATGACCCGGGCCGGGCAGCGCGCCCTGGTGCCGTTCGAGGGCGCGGTGGAGCGGACGCTGGCGGTGCTCGACCCCTTCATCGCCCAGATGAAGCTCGCCGCCTTCCACCACGGCTGATGCGCCCGCCGCGCTTCTGGCAGGACGGCCCGGACCATCCGGCCGCACGTCTGCTGGCGCCGCTCGGGCGCGCCTACGGCCGCCACACCGCCGCCCGCATGGACCGGCCCGGCGCGCGGGCGGAGTGCCCGGTCCTGTGCCTCGGCAACTTCACCCTCGGCGGCGCCGGCAAGACCCCGAGCGCGATCGCCCTGGCCGCGCTGCTGCGCGACCTCGGACGGACGCCCGCCTTCCTCAGCCGCGGCTACGGCGGGCGCCTGCCCGGGCCGGTCCTCGTCGATCCCGCCCGCCGCGGCTGGCGCGACGTCGGCGACGAGCCGCTGCTGCTCGCCCGCCACGCGCCGGTCGTCGTCGCCCGCGACCGCGTCGCCGGCGCGCGCCTCTGCGTGGCGGCGGGCGCCGACGTCGTCGTCATGGACGATGGCCTGCAGAACCCGACCCTGGCGAAGGACCTCGCGCTCGCCGTCGTCGATGCCGGCGTCGGCACCGGCAACGGGCTGGCCTTCCCCGCCGGGCCGCTGCGCGCGCCGCTGGCGCGGCAATGGCCGCATGTCGGCGGCCTCGTGCTGATCGGCGAGGGCAGGGCGGGCGAAAGCGCGGCCGGCGAGGCGGTGGCGGCGCAGGCCCTGGCGCGCGGCCTGCCGGTTCTTCGCGCCCGGCTGGTCCCCGAGGGCGCCGCGGTCGCCGGCCGCCGCGTGCTGGCCTTCGCCGGCATCGGCCGTCCTGAGAAGGTCTTCGCGTCGCTGCGCGAGGCCGGCGCCGAGATCGCCGCGACCCGCAGCTTCCCCGACCACCATCCCTACCGCGACGCCGACCTCGCGCGGCTCGCAGCGGAGGCCGACCGTCTCGGCGCGGAATTGGCTACCACCGAGAAGGACCACGTCCGCCTGCCCGAAGCCTTCGCCGCGCGGGTGCGGGTGCTGCCGGTGCGCCTGGCCTTCGCCGATCCGGACGGCGTGCGGGCGCGGGTGCTGTCCGGGCTCCGGATCGGGCCGTGAGCCGCCGGACGATCCGCCCTCCGCGTTGCCATCGGGGCCCAACCCCGCTATAGGCGCTCCACGCCCGCCAGACACCCTTGGAGGCACGGGCGCGTGGGGTTTCGGTTCGGCCGTCCGTCTCGGGCGGCCTTCGTCGTTTCCCCGACCATTCATCAATCGAAGGATCACGCCATGAGCGCAGTCAAGACGCTTGAGGCCGTGGCACGCGACCGGGTCGGCAAGGGGGCCGCCCGGGCCGTTCGTCGCCAGGGCCAGGTTCCCGCCGTCGTGTACGGTGGCGGCCAGCCGCCGCAGTCGATCGCCATCGACCTCATCCGCACCCGCACCCTGATCTACGCCGGCGGCTTCAAGACCACGCTGTTCGAGATCAACGCCGGCGGCAAGAAGACCCGCGCGATCCCGCGCGACTTCCAGCTCGACCCGGTCAGCGGCGTGCCGATGCACGTCGACTTCCTGCGCGTCGTCGCCGGCCAGACCGTCACCGTCGAGGTGCCGGTACACTTCCACAACGAGGACGCGGCCCCCGGCATCAAGCAGCAGGGCGGCACGCTCAACATCTCGCTGCACACCCTGGCCGTCGAGGTCGCCCCCGACCAGATCCCCGATGGGATCGAGATCGACCTCACCGGCCGCCAGATCGGCGACGTGATCCACGTCTCCGACGTCACCCTGCCGGCCGGCGTCACCTACACCGGCGAGGCCGCCGACCCGATCGCCAACGTCGTGCCGCCGACCGTGCTCGGCGCCGAGGTCGAGGCCGAGGAGGCCGCGATCGCCGAGGCGCAGTCGGCGGAAGCCGAGGCCGAGAAGGTCGAAGCCGAGGCCGAAGAGGCCGAGGCCACCGAGGAGAAGAAGGAGGACTGAGCCCTTCGCGGGCGCGATCCTCCCGCGCCGCCGCCCCGCGGCGGCGCGGCTTCGAGACGATGCCCCGGCCGCGAGGCCGGGGCATCGTCGTTTCGGGAAGGTCGGAGACAGTCGTCATGCGGCTCATCGTGGGCCTGGGCAATCCGGGCAAAGCCTACGCCCGCAACCGTCACAACATCGGGTTCCTCGCGGTGGACGAGATCGCCCGGGTCCACCGGGCGAGCCCGTTCCGGCGCCGCTTCCAGGGGGAGGCGGCCGAGGTGTCGTTCGGGGCCGAGCGCGCGATCCTGCTGAAGCCGCAGACCTTCATGAACGAGTCCGGCCGCTCGGTCTCGGAGGCGCAGCGCTTCTACAAGATCGCGCTGTCGGACGTGATCGTCCTGCACGACGAGCTCGATCTCGCCGCGGCCAAGATCCGGGTGAAGCTCGGCGGCGGGAATGCCGGGCACAACGGCCTGCGCTCGATCACCGCCCAGTGCGGCAACGACTATCGCCGGGTGCGCCTCGGCATCGGCCATCCCGGCGACAAGGCCCTGGTGCACGCCTACGTGCTCAACGACTTCGCGAAGTCCGAGGAGCCGTGGGTCGAGGACCTGTGCCGGGCGATCGCCGACGAGGTGGCCCTGCTGGCGGCCAACGAGAACGAGAGCTTCCAGAACAAGGTCCACCTCGCCATGGTCGGTCGCGGCTGGGCCGACGTGAAGCGGCCGGGCGAGAAGGCCGCCAAGAATTGACACGAAAACACGAGGACACGATATCGAAGGCCGTTGGAGGCCGTCCGATGAAGAACGTGACCGTGACGATGGACGAGGCGGTGCTCCGTCGCGCGCGA
This sequence comes from Methylobacterium sp. E-025, assembly GCF_022829705.1. Taxonomy (NCBI): domain Bacteria; kingdom Pseudomonadati; phylum Pseudomonadota; class Alphaproteobacteria; order Hyphomicrobiales; family Methylobacteriaceae; genus Methylobacterium; species Methylobacterium sp. E-025. The sequence goes on along the minus strand of NZ_JAKSYR010000141.1, from coordinate 109,462 downwards.
ATCGCCGCCGCGACGGAGGGCAAGAGCCTGTCGAAGTTCATCAGCGAGACCGTCGAACGTCGGATCGGGCATCCGACGACCCAGACGGAGGCTTTGGAGCGGTTCCTCGCCGGGCCGCCGCTCCACGTTCTGGACGAGAACGGGAAGGCGCCGCCGAGGAACGAGCGCTATCGTGACGAGTGATCCGGCCTTCGCTGCCGGATCCGCGATCGTCGACCCGCGCGTGTTCGTCGACACGAACGTGTTCCTGTATGCCCGGGACGACCGATTTCCGGAGAAGCAGGCCGAAGCCTTGCGCTGGCTCGCGGCGTTGGCGAAACGAGGTTCGATCGTCGTCGGTCCGCAGGTTCTCGGTGAGATTCACGCCGTCCTCCTGCGGGGAAAGCTTCGAATCGCGCCGGAGGAGGCGCGCCGTACGACGCTCGCGCTGGAAGGCTGGTCCTCCGGTGCGACGGATCTCGATCTGATCGCCGATGCATGGTCGTTGCGCGAGCGGACCGGTTTTCAATGGTGGGACTGCGTGATCCTCGGGGCGGCGATCCGATCGGGTTGCCGGTTCCTGCTCTCCGAGGATTATCAACACGGCCGCGAGGTCGAGGGAACGACGATCATCAATCCGTTCCGGGTTTCACCCGAGACGATCCTGATGGACTCTTGAGGAATATCATGGGCTTCAAATGCGGCATCGTCGGCCTGCCGAACGTCGGCAAGTCGACCCTCTTCAACGCGCTGACGCAGACGGCGGCGGCGCAGGCCGCCAACTATCCGTTCTGCACCATCGAGCCCAACGTCGGCGACGTGGCGGTGCCCGACCCGCGGCTCGACGACCTGGCGAAGATCGCCGCCTCGAAGGAGATCATCCCGACGCGGCTGACCTTCGTCGACATCGCCGGCCTCGTGCGCGGCGCCTCGAAGGGCGAAGGGCTCGGCAACCAGTTCCTCGCCAACATCCGCGAATGCGACGCGATCGCCCACGTGGTGCGCTGCTTCGACGACGGCGACGTCACCCATGTCGAGGGCAAGGTCGACCCGGGCGCCGACATCGAGACGATCGAGACCGAGCTGATGCTGGCCGACCTCGACAGCCTGGAGAAGCGCGTCTTCGCCCTGGAGAAGCGGGCCCGCGGCGCCGACAAGGAGGCCAAGGAATTCCTGGACCTCGTCAACCGCGCCCTGCCGTACCTGCGCGAGGGCAAGCCCGCCCGCATGGTCGCGCGCAAGCCCGAGGAGGAGCGCCTGTTCCAGCAGCTCGGCCTGATGACGGCCAAGCCCGTGCTCTACGTCTGCAACGTCGACGAGGGCGACGCCGACAAGGGCAACGCCTACTCAAAGGCGGTGCAGGAGCGCGCGGCGGCGGAGGGCGCCCAGGCGGTGGTGGTCTCGGCCAAGATCGAAAGCGAGATCGCGGTGATGCCGGCCGCCGACCAGGGCGACTATCTCGAGGCGGTGGGGCTGGCCGAGCCCGGCCTGAACCGGGTGATCCGCGCCGGCTACGACCTGCTCGGGCTGATCACCTACTTCACCGTCGGCCCGAAGGAGGCCCGCGCCTGGACGATCACCAAGGGCACCCGCGCGCCCGCGGCGGCCGGCGTGATCCACACCGACTTCGAGAAGGGCTTCATCCGCGCCGAGACCATCGCGTTCTCCGACTACACCGCGCTGAAGGGCGAGTCCGGCGCGCGGGACGCCGGCAAGCTCCGCCTCGAGGGCAAGGAGTACCTCGTGCAGGACGGCGACGTGCTGCATTTCCGCTTCGCCAACTGAGGCGGTCGCCCATGCCCGGCCCCGACACGTCCGGCCTCCACTTCGAGGATTTCGCCGCCGGCCAGGTCCGCACCGGCGTGCCGCTGACGGTGAGCCGCGACGACATCGTCGCCTTCGCCCGCGCGTTCGACGCGCAGCCGTTCCATCTCGACGAGCGGCTCGCGGAGACGACCTTCGCCGGGCGGCTGATCGCGTCGGGCTGGCACACGGCCTCCCTCGGCATGCGGCTGCTGCAGGCCGGGCCGATGGGCGGGCACTCCTCGCTCGGATCGCCCGGCATCGCCGAGCTGCGCTGGCTGAAGCCGGTGCTGCCGGGCGATACGCTCTCCGCCACCCTGCGCGTCGACGAGACCCGCGCCTCGGCCTCGAAGCCCGACCGGGGCTTCGCCGCCTGCCTGCTCACCCTGGAGAACGGCCGCGGCGAGGCGGTGATGACCCAGGCCTTCACCGTGATGCTCGCCCGGCGCGGGGCCGAGCCGGCGCCGCCGCGGATCGTCGAGACCGGCGTCCCGCCCGCGGTGGTCGAGCCGGACGACGCCGAGATCCTGCCGTTCCTGAAGGACGCGGCGATCGGCGCGACCCGCGATCTCGGCGCCTACGCCTTCCCGGCCGAGGCGATCCTGGCCTTCGGCCGCGCCTACGACCCGCAGGTGTTCCACACCGATCCCGAGGCCGCCAAGGCGACGCATTTCGGCGGGCTGTGCGCCTCGGGCTGGCACACGGCCGCGGCCTACATGAAGCGGCTGCTCGCGACCCGCGCCCGCGACCACGCCCACACCGCCGCCCGCGGGCAGGCGCCGACCACCGGCCCGTCGCCGGGTTTTCGCGACATGCGCTGGCTGAAGCCCGTCTATGCCGGCGACACCGTGCGCTACGCCACGACGCTCACCGACAAGCGCGCCTCCGCCTCCCGCCCCGGCTGGGGCCTCGCCTTCGCCGACAACGTCGGCGTCAACCAGCGCGGCGAGACGGTGTTCTCGTTCAAAAGCTCGGTGTTCTGGCAGTGGGCGCCCTGAGGCGGGCGCGGGGTCAGCCCCGCGGGCCGGCATCGCGCCGTGCCTCGGAGGGCGTGCGCCCATAGGCACGCCTGTAGCGTTGCCCGAAGTCGCTCATGTGCACGAAGCCCCACCGCCGGGCGATCTCCGCGATCGTGATCTCGGGATCGAAGGCGGAGGTCAGGTCCTCGTGGGTGCGCGCGAGCCGCCGCTCGGTGATGAACGCGATCGCCGTCTGCCCCATCCGTTGACGGAACTGGCTCTGGAGGGAGCGGACGCTGAGCCCGGCCGCCGTCGCGATGAGCGACAGGGTCATGGGCCGCGAGAGGTTCGCCTCGATGAACTCGAGAGCGATGCCGAAGCGTGACGCGGAGGCGTCCGTCGCCGGGGCCGGTGCCACGCGCGCGCGCTTCGGCCAGACGGACAGCAGCTGATAGCTGAGGATCTCCTGGATCAGCGGAAACGCGATGTCGCCGCAGCGATCCGACGCCTGCCCGCGGCGCTGCACCTGCCGCATCATGTGGAACAGGGCGATCATGCCCGGCGTCGAGACATCGGCGATCGGCTCGAAGGACGGCACGCCGTGCTGTCCGCCCGTCAGCGCGGCGTTGGCGGCCGCGAGCGCTTCGAACGTGATCGTGCCGTTGATCGCGTTGAAGGCCTGCGAGGCCTGGATCTCGCCGACCTCCTCGAAGCCGACGAGGGTCGCATGTTTCGGCGTGCCGCGCGTCCTGCCCGCATGATTGCGGTAGGTGATGTGCCCGTTCGCGATGAACCGGACCGTCATCATGTCGGAATCGACCCTGGGCTTGCTGATGAAGCCGCTGGACGAACGGGTTTCCCACAAGCACAGGGTGCTGCCCTTGCTGCCGATCATCTGGATGTCGGGCTTGACCGAGCGGAGCACGTCGAAGTTGATCGCGAAGCTGCTCAGGTCGTTGAAGCTCTGAAGCTGGCGCGCGGAAGCGATGCGGGCGGCGAATCCGTTCTGCGGAAGCCACGCGGCGCGGTGGTTCGAAGCCTGACCCGTCATCCCGTCAACGTGAAGCCCGTGCCTGCGAACCTGTCCCGATCGCGTCGCCCATGATGACATCCCGCGGCCGCGTCCGCCAATCGCGGGCGTCCACGCAGGGATCCCGGGCGGAGCGCATCGTGCGAAAGCCCCGCCGGGACCCGCCCCGCTGGACGATGCCCTAGGCACCCCCGCGCTGCGCCCGGTGGTGCAGCAGGTTGACGATCAGCGCGGTCCAGCCGGTCTGGTGCGAGGCGCCGAGCCCGCGGCCGGTGTCGCCGTCGAAGAACTCGTGAAACAGCAGCGCCTCCTCGGCGCCCTCGGCCGACGGGATCGGCGCGCGCGCGCCGTGGACCGGGCGGCGGCCCTCCGCGTCCTTGGCGAACAGGCCGATCAGGCGCTCCTGCAGGGCGTCGGCGATGGCGGCCAGCGTGCACATCGCGCCCGAGCCGGTCGGGAACTCCACCAGGAAGTCGGTGCCGTAATAGGAGTGGAAGCGGCGCAGCGCCTCGATGATCAGGTAGTTCGTCGGCATCCACACCGGCCCGCGCCAGTTCGAGTTGCCGCCGAACATGTTCGAGGTCGAATCGGCCGGGTCGTAGCGCACCGTGAAGGAGGCGCCGAACTCGTTGAGCACGTAGGGCTGGTCGCGGTGCGCCTTGGAGAGGGAGCGCACGCCGAAGGGCGAGAGGAACTCGGCCTCGTCGAGCATGCGCCGCAGCAGCGCCTTCATCCGGTGGCCGCGCAGCAGCGACAGCAGCTTTCGGTCGCCGACGCCGCCCTCGTCCCAGCGCGAGACCAGGCAGGCGAGGTGCGGGCGGTTCTCCAGGAGCCAGTTGAGGCGCCGGGCGAAGTCCGGCAGGCGCTGGAGCACGAAGGGCTCGATCACCTCCACCGCGAACAGCGGCACGAGCCCGACCATCGAGCGCACGCGCAGCGGCAGCATCCCACCGCCGGGCATGTCGACCTCGTCGTAGTAGAACGCGTCCTCCTCGTCCCAGAGGCCGAAGCCCTCGCCGCCCATGTCGGTCATCGCCTCGGCGATGAGGAGGAAGTGCTCGAAGAACTTCGAGGCGGTGCTCTCGTAGACGTCGTTGTGGAGCGCGAGCTCGAGGGCGATGTGCATCATGTTGAGCGCGTACATCGCCATCCAGGCGGTGCCGTCGGCCTGGTGCACCATGCCGAAGCCCGGCGGCGGGCGCGAGCGGTCGAACACGCCGACGTTGTCGAGCCCGAGGAAGCCGCCCTGGAACACGTTGCGGCCGCCGGCATCCTTGCGGTTCACCCACCAGGTGAAGTTGATCAGCAGCTTGTGGAAGACGCCTTCGAGGAAGGCGAGGTCGCCGCGGCCGCCGCGCCGGTCGCGGTCGATCTCGAACACCCGGTAGGTCGCCCAGGCGTGGACCGGCGGGTTGGTGTCGGAGAACTCCCACTCGTAGGCCGGGAGCTGGCCGTTGGGGTGCATGTACCATTCGCGGGTCAGCAGCAGGAGCTGCTTCTTGGCGAAGTCCGGGTCGAGCAGCGCCAGCGGCAGGCAGTGGAAGGCGAGGTCCCAGGCGGCGAACCACGGATATTCCCACTTGTCGGGCATCGAGAGCACGTCGGAGGCGGCGAAGTGGCGCCACTGCGTGTTGCGGCCGCCGTCGCGCTCCCGCGGCGGCACCGGCTGGAGCGGGTCGCCCTGCAGCCAGCGCCGCACGTCGTAGGCGTAGAGCTGCTTCGACCAGATCAAGCCGGCGGAGGCCTGCCGGAAGATCGCGCGCGCGTCCGCATCCGCGATCCCGTCCTGCAGGTCGTCGTAGAACGCGTCCGCCTCGGCGATGCGGCGGTCGCGCACGGCGTCGTCGGCGTCGATCGGGCGCGTCCGCGTCCCGGCGGAGAGCCGCAGGCGCACCCGCCGGGTCTCGCCGGGCGCGAGGCGAAGCGCGTAGTGCAGGCCGAGCTTGGTCCCGGCGTCGCGGCGGACCGCCGCGGCGTCGCCCTCGACGATCGCGGCGTGGAGCCCGTCCTTGAACGGGCCCTCGGCCTCCGGCTGGCCGGCGTGCCGGCGTAAGTTGGTGTCGTTCTCGCAGAACAGCACCTCGGGCTCGCCCTCGAAGGCCAGCTGGTAGCGCCCGAGCCGCGGGTGCTCGCAGGCGATGCCGCCCTCCGGATGGCGCGCGATCCGGGGCCGCGGCAGCGCGCCGTCGTTCCGCCACGACCAGGTGTTGCGGAACCAGAGCTGCGGCACGAGGTGGAGGTCGGCGGCGTCCGCGCCGCGGTTCGTCGCGGTGATCGTGGCGTGGACGTCGTCGACGTCCGACTTGGCGTATTCCACCGTCACGTCGAAGAAGCGCGACCCCTCGAACAGGCCGGTCTCCTCGATCTCGTATTCCGGCACCTCGCGGCTGCGCTGCAGCCCCTCGCGCACGAGGTCCTCGTAGGGGTAGGCCCCCTGCGGATAGCGGTAGAGGAACTTCAGGTAGGCGTGGCTCGGGACCGCGTCGAGGTAGTGGTAGATCTCCTTGACGTCCTCGCCGTGGTTGCCCTCCTCATTGGTGAGGCCGAACAGGCGTTCCTTCAGGATGCGGTCGCGCCCGTTCCACAGGGCGAGCCCGAGGCAGAGCTGCCCGCGCTCGTCGCAGATCCCCGCGAGCCCGTCCTCGCCCCAGCGGTAGGCGCGCGAGCGGGCCTCCTCGTGGGTGAGCGAGCGCCACGCGTTGCCGTCGCGGCTGTAATCCTCGCGCACGGTGCCCCATTGCCGCTCGCTGAGATACGGCCCCCACAGCGACCACGCCCGCTCGCCGCGCGCCTGCTCGGCGATGCGGCGGCGCTCCGCCCAGGCGATCGCCTCGCTCATGCGCGGGACCCGCGGCCCGGCGCGGGGCGGGCGTCGGCCCCGGCGCCGCGAAGGATCGCCCCGACGGGCCTGGGGGAATGCGGAGGAACGGTCATGACATCCCGAGGGGCCGATGGGTCGATGCCCCGCCCCGGATGCATCATCAGAGCCAGTCGGCGGGCCGGCACGGAAATCGGGCCGACCGCGCGTCCCGGGCGACCGGAGCTTCGGCGCGCGGGCCGGCCGGATCGGACCCGTGCCGAGGCTCGAGCCCGGGCCGACACCTTCGTCTGCGGATGACGAGGTCTGTCGACCGGCAGCAACGTCGGCGGCTCGAGCGATGAAGACTGCCTTTAATCTGGGCAGAACCTGCGCAGGAAGCACGCCTGATCTGCGGAACCTTGCGTATCGGCTCGGTGTTCAACGGCTACCTGCGACCCTACCTGCGACACCACGCGCGGCTTCCACGGATCTACGATGCTCGTCCAGACCGGTTTCACCATCGCCTTCAACACCTTCGGCCCGACCCCGATGAACCTGCTGCTGAACGTGCGGCCGGAGCGTCGGGCCGACCTCGTCACGCCCGAGGTCATCGCCTTCGATCCGCCGGTGCCGGCGACGCAGCACGTCGACGCCTTCGGCAACGTCTGCACCCGCATCGTCGCGCCGGGCGGCCGGATCACCATGTCGGCCGACTTCACCATCGGCGATTCCGACGAGCCCGACGCGTTTGCGCCGCAGGCCCGCCAGCACCCGGTGCAGGACCTGCCCGACGACGTGCTGCCGTTCCTCCTCGGCTCGCGCTACTGCGACACCGACAAGCTCTCGGCCACCGCTTGGTCGCTGTTCGGCGCGACGCCGGAGGGCTGGGCCCGCGTGCAGGCGATCGTCGACTTCGTCCACAACCACCTGCGGTTCGACTACCAGCTGGCCGACAACACCCGCACCGCCCATGACGGCTACGTCCAGCGCGTCGGCGTCTGCCGCGACTTCGCCCACCTGGCGATCGCGCTGTGCCGCTGCATGAACATCCCGGCCCGCTACGCCACCGGCTATCTCGGCGACATCGGCGTGCCGAAGGACCCGGCGCCGATGGATTTCTCGGCCTGGTTCGAGGTCTATCTCGGCGATCGCTGGTACACGTTCGACGCCCGCCACAACACGCCGCGCATCGCCCGCATCGTCATGGCGCGCGGGCGCGACGCGACGGATTGCGCGCTCACCACCAGCTTCGGCACCGCCTACCTGATGCAGTTCGACGTGCACACCGACGAGGTGTCGCCGTACGCGGGCGCCATGGCCGAGGCGGCCTAAGGCGCGCCGGCACCCGTCTCGACCAGCCGGTCGAGGAAATTGCCGATCTCGCGGCGTCTCTGGTCCGGCTCCAGGACGTCGGCGCCGAGCCCGTGCCGCCAGGCGAGCGGGCCGGCCGCCGCGCCGCCCGCGTGGAGCGCGGCGATCTCCGCGGCATAGGCCGAGACCGCGGCGGCATCGGGCGCGAGGCCGGCCTCGACCACGTCCGCGGCGCTGACCCGCAGCATCGCCGCGAGCTCGTCGAAGTCGAGCTCGGGGTGGTACTGCGTGCCCCAGAACAGGCCGCCGCCGTGCGGGATCTCGATCGCCTGCACCTCGAGCAGCGCGTTCCCGGCCAGCACTCGCGCGCCCGGCGGCGGCGCGATCACCGCGTCCGAATGGATCGCCGGCGCGTCCCAGGCCGCGCCCCGGCCCGACAGCAGCGGGTGGCCGCGGCCTTCCGCCGTCGCCGTGATGCGGCGGGCGAAGCCGTATTCCGGCCCGCGCGGATTGGGGCCGACGTCGCCGCCAGCGACGACCGCGGCCAGTTGCGTCCCCCAGCACGAGCCGAACACCGGCAGCCCGGCCTCCAGAGCCGCGCGCATCAGGTCGCACTGGCGCGTCACCGCCGGGCTGCGCTCGCCGACCTTCAGGGGCGAGCCGGTGAAGATCACGCCGTCGTAGGCGGTAAGCGCCGCGCCGTCGGGCAGGGCGGCGTCGGCGTCGGCCGGGCTGAGCAGCCGGCATTGCGCCTCCGGGCGATAGGCGTGGACGACGTCGGCGTAGGATTCGGCCGAGGTGCGGCCGGTGACCGCGACGTGCTGGGCGCGGTCGTCGCGCGTGTTGCCGTCCGCGATGAGCAGTCGAAGCATGGGGGCCTTGCGGGAGATCGTCGGAATCCGGTCACGGGCAACGTCCGGCGCCGCCCGATGGTACTGCGGCATAGGTGCAGCCGCGACGCCCGGCGTGATCCGGCGCCGGTCCGGACGATCGCCGCGGTGCCCGCCATCCGAGGGTCTCGGGACCTATCGACGGCTGCCGCGTTGAGGCAGGGCCGTTCCTGAGGCAAAGCACTCCCTCAGGGGCCGCCGGCCGAGCGCCCGATCCACCCTGCGTGATGACGATGACGACTGATCAGACACCGCGCGTCGCACCCTACGTCCGGGACACCCTGTCGACCGGGATCGCCGGGCTCGACGACGTCCTGTCCGGCGGCCTGACCAAGGGGCGGCTCTACCTGCTCGAGGGCACGCCCGGCGCCGGCAAGACCACGCTCGCCCTGCAGTTCCTGCTCGACGGCGTCGCGCACGGCGAGAAGAGCCTCTACGTCACCTTGTCGGAGAGCGCGGAGGAGCTGCGGGCCTCGGCGGCGTCGCATGGCTGGTCGCTCGACGGCGTCGAGCTCTACGAGCTCGTCAACGAGCTCGGCCTCGACCCCGAGAGCGAGCAGTCGATCCTGCACCCCTCCGAGGTGGAGCTCGGCGAGACCGTCCGCGAGGTCATCGAGCGGGTGGACGCGCTGCAGCCGAACCGCGTGGTGTTCGACAGCCTGTCCGAATTGCGGCTGCTCGCCCAGAACCCGCTGCGCTACCGCCGCCAGATCCTGGCGCTGAAGCAGCTCTTCGCGGCGCGGGGCTGCACGGTGTTCCTGCTCGACGACGGCACCACCGACGTGCAGCTCCACAGCATCGCGCACGGCGTCCTGCTCCTGGAGCACACCCCGCGCGAGTTCGGCGCGGGACGGCGCCGCCTCCGCGTCCTGAAGATGCGCGGCGTGAAGGCGCGGGGCGGGTACCACGACTTCGTCCTCGAGACCGGCGGGATCGAGGTGTTCCCGAGCCTGATCGCCGCCGAGCACCACGCCGACTTCGCGCCGGTGACCGTCACGACCGGCGCGCCGGGCCTCGACCTCCTGCTCGGCGGCGGGCTGGTGCGCGGCACCAACACGCTGCTGCTCGGGCCGTCCGGGGCCGGCAAGACCACGACCGCGGTGCGCTGCATGCTGGCGGCCCTGGAGCGGGGCGAGAAGGCCACCTACTTCCTGTTCGACGAGGGCCGGGCGACCCTGCTGGCGCGCGCGGCCATCCTCGGGATGGACCTGCAGCCGCACATCGCCGACGGCGACCTCAGCATCGCGCAGATCGATCCGGCCGAACTGGCGCCGGGCGAGTTCGCCTGCCGCGTCCGCGAGGCGGTGGAGCGGGACGGCGCGTCCTGCGTCGTCGTCGACAGCCTCAACGCCTACATCCACGCGATGCCGGGCGAGCAGTTCCTGATCCTGCAGATGCACGAGCTGCTGACCTACCTGAACCAGAAGGGCGTCACGACTCTGCTGGTGCTCGGGCAGCACGGCGTCATCGGCGAGGTCCGCTCCGACATCGACCTGAGCTATCTCAGCGACGGCATCCTCCTGTTCCGCTACTTCGAGGCCAAGGGCGAGGTCCGCACTGCGCTCTCGGCGGTCAAGAGCCGGGTCAACGCGCACGAGCGCACGATCCGCGAGCTGAGGCTCTCCCGCAACGGGATCCAGGTCGGGGAGACGCTGACCGACTTCGAGGGCGTGCTCTCGGGCCTGCCCGCCTACGGCGGCAAGGTCGCGATGCTGCGCAGCGACACGGCGGAATGAGCCGGCCCGGCCCCGACGAGACCCGCGTCCTCATCCTGGCGCCGCGCGGACGCGACGCGGTGGTGATGGAGCAGCTGCTGGCCAAGTCCGGCACCGCCGCCACGGTCTGCGCCGACGGGGCCGCGTGGCTCGCCGGCCTCGAGGCCTCGGCCGGCTCGGCGATCGTCACCGAGGAGGCGCTGGCCGAGGTCGACCCGGACGCCCTCGCGGCCTGGATCGAGCGCCAGCCGCCCTGGTCGGACTTCCCGTTTATCATGCTGGCGACGCGCCAGGCGGGGCGCCGCCCGGCGCGGGGCGCGGCCATGGTGGAGCGCCTCGGCAACGTCGTGCTGCTGGAGCGCCCGATCAACGCCGAGACCCTGATCAGCGCCGTCGCCTCGGCGCTGCGGGTGCGGCGGCGCCAGTACCAGGCGCGCGGGCACATCCGCGAGCGCGAACAGGACCAGGAGCGCCTGCGCGTCGCCAACGAGACCCTGGAGCGGCGGGTCGCCGAGCGCACCCGCGAGGTCGAGGCCGCCCGCGAGACCCTGGCCTTCGCCCTCGATTCCGCCGGCATGGGAACCTGGGACCTCGACCTCCTCACCGACACCGCCCGCCGGTCGGCCCGCCACGACGCGATCTTCGGCTACGACGCGCCGCTCCCGCATTGGGGCCGGCAGACCTTCCTCGCCCACGTCCACCCGGAGGATCGGGAGGCGGTGACGGCGGCCTTCGCGCAGGCGGCGCGGGCGGGGACGCTCGACATCGAATACCGGATCGTGCGCCCCGACGGGGCCGTGCGCTGGATCGCGGCCAAGGGCCGGGCGGAATACCGCGCCGACGGCACGCCGGTCCGCATGGCCGGCATCGTCCTCGACCGCTCCGACCAGCGCAACACCGAGGAGGCGCTGCGCCAGGCGCAGAAGATGGAGGCGATCGGCCAGCTCACCGGCGGCGTCGCGCACGACTTCAACAACCTCTTGACGGTCATCGTCGGCGGCCTCGACATGGTCCTGCGCAAGCCCGACAACGTCGAGCGGGTCAAGCGCCTCGCCGACGCCGCGATGACGGCGGCCCGGCGCGGCGAGCAGCTGACGCAGCAGCTCCTCGCCTTCTCGCGCCGGCAGATGCTGCGGCCGCAGACGCTGAACCCGAACCGCCTGCTCATCGACTTCCGGCCGCTGGCCGAGCGCGCCGCCGGCGCCGCGATCGAGCTCGCCTTCGACCTCGACCCCGCCCTCGACCCGATCCGCGTCGACCCCGCCCAGTTCGAGGCGGCGATCCTCAACCTCGTCGTCAACGCCCGCGACGCGATGGAGGCGGGAACCGGCAGCGCCCGGATCGAGGTCCGCAGCCGCAACGTCCGGCTCGACACCGCGGCCGTCGCCGACAAGGGGGTGCCGCCGGGCGCCTATGTCGAGATCGCGGTGTCCGACACCGGCAGCGGCATCGCGCCGGACCTGATGGCGCGGGTGTTCGAGCCGTTCTTCACCACCAAGGAGGTCGGCAAGGGCACCGGCCTCGGCCTGAGCCAGGTCTACGGCTTCACCCGCAGCGCCAAGGGCTTCGTCGCGATCGAGTCCGAGGTCGGGCGCGGCACCACCTTCCGCCTGCGCTTCCCGCGCTCGGCCGACCCCGCCGGCGAGGAGACGGGCATGGGCGAGCGCGGCGTGCTGCCGCTGCGCCGCGCCGGCGAGGGCGAGACCGTGCTGCTCGTCGAGGACGACGAGCAGGTCCTCACCATGGCCGTCGAGAGCCTGGAGGAGCTGCGCTACAAGGTCGTCGTCGCGCGCAACGCGGCCGAGGCGCTGGCCCATCTCAAGGACGTCCAGCGCATCGACATCCTGTTCTCGGACGTGATGATGCCCGGCGGCATGAACGGCTCGCAGCTCGCCGCCGAGGCGCAGCGCCTGCGGCCCGGCCTCAAGGTCCTGCTCACCTCGGGCTACGTCGCCGACCTCGACGAGGGCCAGGTCATCGGCCGCGGCGAGCTGCCGGTGCTCAACAAGCCCTATCGCCGCGACGAGCTCGCCCGGTCGCTCCGCCTCGTCCTCGGGGCCGACGACGCCTGAATGGGCCGCCGATCCGACGAACCGGGAGTGCAGCGGCCGTGAACTGGATCTATCTGGCGATCGCGATCGTCGCCGAGGTGATCGGCACCAGCGCGCTGAAGGCCTCCGCCGGGTTCTCGCGGCCGGTGCCGCTGCTGATCACGGTCGCGGGCTACGGCGTCGCGTTCTTCTTCCTCGCGCTCACCCTGCGGACGATCCCGATGGGGGTCGCCTACGCGGTCTGGTCGGGCGTCGGCATCGTCCTGATCTCGCTCGTCGGCTGGCTGGTGTTCCGCCAGGGCCTCGACGCCCCGGCCCTGATCGGCCTCGGCCTGATCGTCGCCGGCGTGGTGGTGATCAACGGCTTCTCGAGCACCGCCGGGCACTGAGCCGTCGGCCGCGCGGCACGGTTGACACGCCGCCCCCCCCTCACCATAAGGGCCCCGCGCGGCCCGATGGGCTGTCCTTTGGGGGAATGTCCCGAGCGGCAAAGGGGGCGGACTGTAAATCCGCTGCGTAAGCTTCGTAGGTTCGAGTCCTACTTCCCCCACCACGTCCTTCCTTGCGATCATCACCGGCATCGTCCTGCTTCGCACGGGCCTTGCCGCGCCGGGCGAGCCTCCGGGCGGTCCGTGACGGCGGCGGATTTCGCCCTGCGACCGCAGGGTCCGCCAGCTCGCCCAAGGCAACCTTCCGTCGTCGTTGCCGGCGACGGCCCGGCGCGGATCAGGCCTTCCGCGTCCGCGCCCCGAAGATCGACGTGCCGACCCGGACATGGGTCGCGCCCATCTGGATCGCGGCCGGGTAATCGGCGCTCATGCCCATCGAGAGGATCGGCAGGTTGTGCCGCCGGGCGAGCGCGGCGAGCAGGGCGAAGTGGGCCGAGGGCGGGTCCTCCACCGGCGGCACGCACATCAGCCCCTGGATCGCCAGCCCGTGGGTGCCGACGCATTCGGCGAGCAGCACGTCGAGGGCGTCGGGCGAGACGCCGCCCTTCTGCGGCTCGTCCCCGGTGTTGACCTGGATCAGCAACTTCGGCGTGCGCCCCGTGCGGGCGATCTCCTTGGCCAGCGCCGCGGCCAGGGACAGCCGGTCCAGCGAATGGATCACGTCGAACAGCTCGACCGCCTCGCGCGCCTTGTTCGATTGCAGCGGCCCGACGAGGTGGAGCTCCACGTCCGGGTAGCGGTCCTTGAGCGCGGGCCACTTGGTGCGCGATTCCTGCACGTAGTTCTCGCCGAACAGGCGCTGGCCGGCCTCGAGGGCCGGCAGGATGCCCTCGGCCGGCACGGTCTTCGAGATGGCGATGAGGCGGATGCCGGCGGGATCCCGCGCGCAATCCTCGCTCGCCCGGGCGATCCCGGCCAGCACCTCCGCGAGGCCCGCGGCGACGTCGGCCTCGCCGACGGGCGGCTTGCCGGAGATCGGCGGCTCCGAGGTCGGGGGCGTATCGATCGGCGTGTCGGTCATTGAAGTCCTTTGGGCGGGTCGTCCGGCCATCGCCGGGGAAAGGTGGGCGGGCCCGCGGCGCTGTCCAACGCCGCCGCGCGGGTGAGGGCGATTCTGCACCTCAATGCCGGGATCGCGCGCCCGGCGCAAAGCCATCTGTGCTTGCATCCGCCACAGGGATCACGCGCCGATGGATCGGCCTCGATTGCCACGCCGGCAGATCCGTTGGCCGAGCCCGCCGCGAATGTGCTAACGCCGCCGCTTCCCCGGTCCGCCCCGCCCGATCCCGGTTTTCGACGACGCCATGACCCATCCTCCCAGCCACCAGACCCTCGAGCGCTACAACGCCAAGGATTCCGAGCCGCGCTGGCAGGAGGCCTGGGCGCAGGCGCGGCTGTTCGAGACCGACAACGCCGACGCCCGCCCGAAATACTACGTGCTGGAGATGTTCCCCTATCCGTCGGGGCGCATCCACATGGGCCACGTGCGCAACTACGCGATGGGCGACGTGGTGGCGCGCTACAAGCGGGCCAAGGGGTTCGCGGTGCTGCACCCGATGGGCTGGGACGCCTTCGGGCTGCCGGCCGAGAACGCCGCGATCGAGCGGAAGACCAACCCGCGGGACTGGACCTACGCCAACATCGCGACGATGCGCGGGCAGCTGCAATCCATGGGCCTGTCGCTCGATTGGAGCCGCGAGATCGCGACCTGCAATCCGGACTACTACAAGCACCAGCAGCGCATGTTCCTCGACTTCCTCGGCAAGGGGCTGGTCACGCGCCGCACCGCCAAGGTGAACTGGGACCCGGTCGACCACACCGTGCTCGCCAACGAGCAGGTGATCGACGGGCGCGGCTGGCGCTCGGGCGCGCCGGTCGAGCAGCGCGAGCTGACGCAGTGGTTCTTCAAGATCACCGACTTCGCGCAGGATCTCTACGACGCGCTCGACGGTCTCGAGCGCTGGCCGGAGAAGGTCCGGCTGATGCAGCGGAACTGGATCGGGCGCTCGCAAGGGCTGCAGGTCCGGTTCGCCCTCGCGACGGCGGTCGAGGGGGTCGGCGAGGCGATCGAGGTCTACACCACCCGGCCCGACACCCTGTTCGGCGCGCGCTTCCTGGCGATCGCCGCCGACCATCCCGTGGCGGCGGCCCTGTCCGGCGCGAACCCGGCGCTGCAGGCCTTCGTCGACGAATGCCGGCGCATGGGCACGGCGCAGGCGGCGATCGACACGGCGGAGAAGCTCGGCTTCGACACCGGGCTCACCGTGCGCCATCCGCTCGACCCGTCCTGGACGCTGCCGGTCTACGTCGCGAACTTCGTGCTGATGGAGTACGGCACTGGCGCCGTCTTCGGCTGCCCGGCGCACGACCAGCGCGATCTCGACTTCGCCAACAAGTACGGCCTCGGCAACACCCCCGTGGTCTGCCCCGAGGACCAGGATCAGGACAGCTTCGTCATCACCGACACCGCCTTCGACGGCGACGGGCGGATGATCAACTCGCGCTACCTCGACGGCATGACGACGGGCGAGGCCTTCGAGGCGGTGGCGAACCGCCTGGAGGCGGAGGTCCTCTCCGGCCGGCCGGTCGCGGCCCGCAAGGTGCAGTTCCGCCTGCGCGACTGGGGCGTGTCGCGCCAGCGCTACTGGGGCTGCCCGATCCCGATCATCCACTGCGAGGCCTGCGGCCCCGTGCCGGTGCCGGTCGCCGACCTGCCGGTGAGGCTGCCCGAGGAGGTCTCGTTCGACCAGCCCGGCAACCCGCTGGAGCGCGACCACGCCTGGCGCACCGTGCCGTGCCCGTCCTGCGGCGCGGCGGCGCGGCGCGAGACCGACACGATGGACACCTTCGTCGACTCGTCCTGGTACTACGCCCGGTTCACCGCGCCGTGGCTCGCCGACCGGCCGACCGACCCGGCGGCGGTGAATCGCTGGCTCGCCGTCGACCAGTATATCGGCGGCATCGAGCACGCGATCCTGCACCTGCTCTACGCGCGCTTCTTCATGCGGGCGATGCAGGCGACCGGCTGGTCCGGCGTCTCGGAGCCGTTCGCCGGCCTGTTCACCCAGGGCATGGTCGTCCACGAGACCTACAAGGACGCGGCCGGCGCCTGGGTGCCGCCGACGGAGGTGCGGTTCTCGACCGAAGACGGCGAGCGCCGCGGGTTCCACGTGAAAACCTCGGCGCCGATCGCGATCGGCCCGATCGAGAAGATGTCGAAGTCGAAGAAGAACGTCGTCGACCCCGACGACATCATCGCCTCCTTCGGCGCCGACACCGCGCGCTGGTTCATGCTCTCGGATTCGCCGCCGGAGCGCGACGTGATCTGGACGGAGGAGGGCGTGCAGGGCGCCGCCCGCTTCGTGCAGCGGGTGTGGCGGCTGGTGAACGCCGCCGTCTCGGCCACCGGATCGGGCGGCGGCGACGCGGCCTTGCGCAAGGCCGCGCACAAGGCGCTCGCCGCCTTCGGCGAGGACGTGGAGCGCCTGCGCTTCAACCGCTGCGTCGCCCACGTCTACACCCTCGCCAACGCCCTCGAGGACGCGTTCCGCGGCGGCGCCTCGGCGGCGGCCGGCCGGGAGGCCGCCGGCATCCTGGTCCAGCTGATCGCGCCGATGATGCCGCACCTGGCCGAGAGCTGCTGGGCGGTGCTCGGCCGCGACGGGCTGGTCGCGCAGGCGCCGTGGCCCGGCTTCGACCCCGCTTTGCTGGTCGAGGATACGGTCGCTCTCCCGGTGCAGGTCAACGGCAAGAAGCGCGCCGACGTCACCGTCCCGCGCGACGCCGACGCGGCGGCTGTCGAGGCCCTGGTGCTCGCCGACGAGGCGGTGCGGCGCGCCCTCGAAGGTCGGACGCCCCGCAAGGTCATCGTCGTGCCCGGGCGGATTGTGAACCTGGTGGTGTGAGGGATCCCACCGTCGGCCCCTCAACGCGCTCCGTCATTCCGGGGCGCCGCAGGCGAGCCCGGAATCCAGAGCCGCCGGGATGGGTGATCGAGGCACGATCAGCGGTTCTGGATTCCGGGCTCTGCTTCGGAGCCCCGGAATGACGGGGAGGGATCGACGCAAGGCCTCGCCGGCTGCCCCTCAGGCCGCGAGCGCCCGGCTCACCGTGGCGCGCAGGTCCGCCAGCGAGAACGGCTTCGTCAGCACGTCGGTGACGATGGCGTCGAGGCCGCGCGCGCGCTCGCGCTGGTCGGCGAAGCCGGTCATCAGCAGGATGGTCAGGTCGGGGAAGTCGCGCTTGGCCGCGAGCGCCAACGCGATGCCGTCCATCAGCGGCATGCGGATGTCGGTGAGCATCAGGTCGAAGGCGCCGTCGGATTCGTTCAGCCGGTCGAGGCCGTCGCTGCCGTCGATCGCCGTGACCACGGCATGGCCGTCGATCTCGAGGCCTCGCTTGAGGAAGCCGCGGACCGTCTCTTCGTCATCCACCAGAAGGATGCGCGCCATGTCGCCTGTATTCGATCCACCGAGGGAAGGCCGGCCGGCCCGGACACGTCTAGAGATCGTCTAAACATCGGCCGTCCTGTCAAGACATTTGAGGACGAAAAGCCTGGAAGTGCCGGAGGGTTGCGAAAATGCCGCGTCCCGAAACGCGGTTCAGGCCCCGCCGAACAGGTCCGGATCTTGGCTGTCGTAGTCGACGACGCCGACGAAGGGGAGCTGGCGGAAGGCGTGGGCCGCATCCATGCCGTAGCCGACGACGAAGGCGTCGGGGCAGGTGAAGCCGACGAAGTCGGCGTCGATCTGCACCGCGCGCTTGCCCGGCTTCTCGAGCAGCACCGCGGTGAGGACGCGCGAGGCGCCGCGGGCCATCAGCAGGTCCTTGGCGAAGACCACCGTGCGGCCGGATTCGAGGATGTCGTCGACGAGCAGCACGTCGCGGCCGCGCACCTCGCTCTGGACGTCGCGCAGGATCTCGACCTGGCCGGAGGAGATCGTGCCGGTGCGGTAGCTCGACAGGTGCACGAACTCGACCTGCGGCGACAGCCCGACCCGGTGCAGGGCCCGCAGCAGGTCGGCGGCGAACATGAAGCTGCCCTTCAGCACCGCCACCACGAGCAGGTTCTGCGGGGCGGCCGCCTTGATCTCGCGGGCCAACGCCTCGTTGCGCGTGGCGATGGTGGCTTCGTCGAAGAGGACGCGGACGCGTCGGGAGGGCGTGGTCATGCGCCTCCATACCCTATTCCGGCGCCGTCCGGCCACGGGCCGCCGGCGGAAAATCGACGGCGGCGCGGTTGCCCGCGACCTACTCCGCTTTCGCCGTCTCGGGTCTGGCCGTCTCCGGCCTGCCCGACTCCGGCTTGCCCGCATCCGAGAACCGGACCTCGATGCCGCGGCCCTGCTCGGGCGGATCGGAAAACCGGCCGGCGAATCGCGCGGTCTCGCCCTGCGCCAGCCGGCTGCGCGGCGGGGCGATGGTGTAGGTCCTCACGACGCCTGCGGCGGCGTCGCGCATCACGACGCTGATCGGCGGCACCGGCACGCCGCCGCGGGCGATGCCGACGAGGTCGCCCTCGACCGCGAGCTCGGCCGGCTTCTCGCCGTCGGCCGGGGTGCGGACGGCGGCGACGTCCCGGATCTCGAGGCCGCGCAGGTTCACCGGCAGGCCGATGCGGGCGAACAGCCCGGCCGCCTGCGGCAGCGCCTGCACCACCGGCACGCGGGCGAGGCAGGCGAGCGGGATCGCGGCCAAAACCACCAGGCAGGCGGCCAGGGCCGGCGACAGCCCGGCGATCCCGCCCTTGCCCTGGTTCCGGCCGAGCGGCTTGTAGCCGAGCTTGGCCTTCTTCGCCCGCGTGCCGCGCGGCGGTGCGGGAACGTTGTCGATGGTGTCGGCCGTCGCGGCGCTGCGCACCGCGGCGGAGGCCTCGGCCCAGGCATCCTCGGAGACCGTCTCGTCGGCGCCGGGGCTTGCGGCCTGCAGCTCGGCCTCGTGGGCGGCGATCACCTCGGCCGGCGACACGAACCAGGTCTCGCGGCAGGCGGCGCAGCGCACCGAACGCCCCTCGGTGCCGACGCGGGCGGTCTCGATGCGATATTCGCTGGCGCAGGTCGGGCAGACGATCAGCATACGCGGCACGCTCGTTGGCGGGGGCAGCCGGGCGGGACCTGCGGCGAAAACCCTTGGGCGATCGTCTTCGGTTAGGGTTAAGCTCCGGTGAAACCGCCGGGAGCCGGCTTGAAATGGCCATGCGCGGCGGTCATCCCGGTGCGGACGGCATGGACCGGGACGGAACGGGAGCGAACGGGCCCTTGCGCGAAACGGCGACGACGAAAAGCCTGCTCTCCGGGGCGGAAGGGCCTGTGGTCCAGTTCGAGAACGTCGGCATGCGCTACGGCCTCGGGCCGGAGGTGCTGTCCGACGTGAGCTTCCGCATCCAGCCGCACTCGTTCCAGTTCCTCACCGGGCCGTCGGGGGCCGGCAAGACGACGCTGCTGCGGCTGATCCTGCTCTCGGTGCGCCCGACCCGCGGGCTGGTCTCGGTGTTCGGCAACGAGGTCAGCGGCATCTCCAGCGCGTCGCTCACCGGCCTGCGCCGCCGCATGGGCGTGGTGTTCCAGGATTTCCGCCTGCTCGACCACCTCACGACCTACGAGAACGTGGCGCTGCCGCTGCGCGTCCAGGGCCGGGCAGAGACCAGCTACCGGGCCGAGGTCGTCGAGCTGCTGCGCTGGGTCGGCCTCGGCGAGCGCATGCACGTGCTGCCGCCGCTGCTCTCGGGCGGCGAGAAGCAGCGCGCGGCCATCGCCCGGGCGCTCATCGCCCGGCCCGACCTGCTGCTCGCCGACGAGCCGACCGGCAACGTCGACCCGAGCCTCGGGCGCCGCCTGCTGCGGCTCTTCCTCGAGCTGAACAAGCTCGGCACCTCGGTGATCATCGCCACCCACGATTTCGGGATCATGGACTCGGTCGATGCCCGCCGGATGGTGATCGGCGACGGCCGCCTGCGGATCGAAGGCTGATGGACACGACCCGCGAACGCAGCCAGGCCGCCAGGACGGCCCCGGACAGGGGCGCGGTCGATCCGGCGCTGCCCCCGACCCTGCGGCGCAACGCGCCCCTGGTCCCGACCGATTCGGCCGCGAGCCGCTCGCTCGCCGCCGTCATCGCCATCCTCACCTTCCTCGCGGGCCTGTGCGCGGGCGCGGCCGAGATCGTCGCGTCGAGCGCCGGCCAGTGGCAGGGCACCGTGGCGCAGGAGGTGACGATCCAGGTACGTCCGGCCCCCGGCCGCGACCTCGACGCCGACATCGCCCGGGCCGACGCCATCGCCAAGGCCGAGCCCGGCATCGCCGCGACGCGGGTGTTCTCCAAGGCGGAGGCCGAGCGCCTGCTCGAGCCCTGGCTCGGCAGCGGCCTCGACCTCTCCGACCTGCCGGTGCCGCGCCTGATCACCCTCAAGCTCGGCGACCAGTCCCCCGACCTCAAGCACCTGCGCGCCGGCCTCGCCGAGGCGATGCCGGGGGTCGCCAGCCTCGACGACCATGCGCTCTGGCTGCAGCGGCTCTCGACCGCGGCCAACACCTTCGTCGGCATCGGCGTCGGCATCGTCGCGCTGGTGCTGGTCGCCACCGGCCTCGCGGTGGCGTTCGCCACCCGCGGCGCCATGGCCGGAAACCGCGAAGTGGTGGAGGTGCTCCACTTCGTCGGCGCCGACGACGACTTCATCGCCCGCGCCTTCCAGCGCCGCTTCTTCGGGCTGGGGCTGCGCGGCGGGATCATCGGCTCGGCCGCGGCGCTCGCCGCCTTCGCGCTGGCCGGGCTGCTCGCCCGCACCTGGCGCTCGGGGCCGGCGGGCGACGAGGTCGAGGCTTTGTTCGGCGCCTTCCACATCGGCTGGCGCGGCTATGCAAGCGTGATGGCGATCGGCGTCATCGCCTCGCTCGTCACCGCCGTGATCTCCCGGCTGACCGTGCGGCGGTTCCTGGCCTGAGTCGCGCGTCCGGCCGGTCCGGCACCGCGCCCCGCCGGGCATCGGAGACGAACGGTTCCGAAAATCCCCGTGATCGGAAGTGCTTGGCCGTGCGTTAACCCTCCGGAAAGGCTTTGCGTCCGCAAATGCCGCCTCCGCCCCGCCGCAATCGGCGCTATTCTCCCGGAGCATGACCACGCGTATGGCGCGCGCCTTCGATCCGAGACAGGCCGGCCCCGGCGCCGAGCTCACGGGCTGGGCCTGGGACGCCCGCCCGAGGGCGATGCCGGCGGCCGCGCCCGCCGCGCGGCCCGTCGGCCCGGTGGCGCTGACGATCCTCGGCCTCGCCGGCCTCGGCGCGGTCGCGCTGCTCTCCGGCTTCCTCGCCTTCGTCGCCGCGCTCGACCGCAGCGAGCGGGTGCCGCAGGGCCGTGCCGACGGGATCGTCGCGCTGACCGGCGGCGCCCAGCGCATCGGCGACGCGATCGACCTGCTGGCCGGCGGCTACGGCCGGCGCCTGCTGATCACCGGCGTCAACGAACGCACCAGCCGCGACGAGATCGCCCGGCTCAACCCGACGCAGCGCCACTGGATCGATTGCTGCGTCGACCTCGACTACCGCGCGCGCAACACCATCGGCAACGCCATCGAGACCCGGCGCTGGATGCGCCACAACCGCTTCAGCACCGTCGCGGTGGTGACCTCGAACTACCACATGCCGCGGACCCTGATCGAGCTCGATCACGCGCTCCAGGGCGCCGACCGGATCGTGCCCCATCCGGTGATCGCCGAAGGCTTCGACGCCGCCGATTGGTGGCACAGCCCCTCGGCGACCAAGCTGCTGGCGTCCGAATACCTGAAGTTCCTGGTCGCCTGGGTCCGCACCCGCTTCGAGACCGACCCGGAAAGCTCGCGCGTCGCGATCCTGATCGGCCGCGGCAAGCCGGTGAAGGCGCCGGTGCGGATGGTCGCCGAGCCGCTGCTGCGCGATCTGCAGTAGGCCGCCCGCGCCGCTCGCCGGCCCCACCTCACGAAAAAGCCCTGCGTGCCGGGGCATCGCAGGGCTGATCGGGGGCACCGTCGCCGAGGCGACGGGCCGATCGAAGGCTGAGCGTCGCTCAGAGCGGCTTGGCGGGGTAGGTGCGCACGCCGGGGCGGGCGGCCGCGCCCGAAGGAACGCCCTGGCTCGCCGTCGCGCCGGACGGGTCGGTCGCGGTCAGCGCCGGGCCGCTCCAGCCCTCGGACCGCCAGCTCTGCGACCGCTCGTCGACGTTGACCGAGCCGTGCTGCTCGAGGATGTCCATCGCCGTCGTGGCGTGGGCGTCGTCCGTGCGCACCGTCACCAGGGTGCCGCCGCGGCGGATGCCCTCGTTGTAGGTGTGGGCGTCGTTCTCGCTGATCCCGGCGCCGGTGAGCGCGCCGACGAGGCCGCCCGCGGCCGCGCCGATGCCGGCGCCCGTCAGGGTCGCGACCAGCCAGCCGGCCGCCACGACCGGCCCGACGCCGGGGATGGCGAGCAGGCCGAGGCCGGTGAGGAGGCCGGTCGCGCCGCCGACCACCGTGCCGAGCGAGGCGCCGGTCCCGGCTCCCGTCTCGGCCTTATGGGCGGTCTCGGCATGGTCGCCCGTGCCGAGCCGGCCGGCATGCCGGTCGCCCTCGTTGTTGCTGACGACGCTGATGTCGCCGTGCGAGACGCCGGCCGCCTCGAGGCGGGACACCGCGGTGCTGGCCGCGTCGTAATCGTCGTAGAGCGCCGTGATGGTTTGCTGAGCCATGGTCAAATCCTGGATGTCGTGGGAATTGCGTGCCTGCGCCTCAGCCGTCCGGGGACGACGATCACTGCGCGGCGACGTTGCCCTTGAAGTCGACGCCGACCTTGACCGGCTTGCCGTTCAGCATCGCGTCGCCGCGCCAGATGCCCTTGTCGTCCTTCATCAGGCCGCGAACGTCCTTGTAGCCGGCATCCTCGAGGCGCTTGTGCGTCTGGGCTTCCGTGAAGCTGTTGGCGCCTTCCTCCAGCTTGGCATGCGCGGCCGCGTTGGCGGTGGCGGGCTTGCCGGCGTCGGGCCGGTCGGTGTTCGGACGCGTGACGGCTTCCTGGCCACCGGACTTCTCGCTGGACTTGGCGTCCGGAGCAGGGTTGCCCGTCGTCGTGGTCTGTGCGGACACGGTGCCCGTACCGAGAAGGGTGACGAGCGCGATGGCGGTCAGATAGCGTTGCAAGGCGGTTTCCTCTACTGTTGGTCCCCTTCAATTCCTTTGTGGCGCGAAGCGTTCCACTTTATATTTTGCGAGAACATCGTGTCGGCGGCTAACGACGGCGACGAGCTTTGCGATCACGCACGGCTTGCTTGGGAAATATTTCGCAGCGGTTGCCGCAGCGTGCGCGATGACCAGGACGCGCGCGAAACGCCACGCTCTTCCCTCCCCCCGACGGATCTCGGGCTTGCCCGAGATCCGCACCCTGTGTGCCCAAGTCGGGCAGGCCCGACTTGGGGACGGGGGAGGGAAGAGGCGTCGCGACTTCGGTTGCAGGGATGAGAGCCGGGAGCGAAACGACGGCACGGGGCGCCGGGCCGACAGGAACCGGCCTCCACCCCCCTTCACGATCACCCGCGGCAGCGGGCCTTGATCGCGGCGGAGAATTCCTTCTCGGAGTCCTGGACCTGGGTCAGCCGGGCGCCGCGCTCGGAGCCCGAGAGGCAGCGGCCGTAGACGCCGGCGACGCGGCGCATGGTGTCCACGTGGCGGCGCCAGATCCGGCAGGCCTTGGCGTCGTCGCCGTCGGCCTGCTCGAGCTGGTCGAGCGCCTGCCGCTGCATCGATTGGGCGACGAGCACGTCGCGGGCGCAGGTGCCGTCGGCCGCGCCCTGCTGCGCCGCGGCCGCCGCGGGCATGGCGAGGAACGCCGCGAGCGCGGCCCGGCGCAGGATGCGAGGCCCGCTCATGCGGCCTGCGAGGCCGAGGTGTGGGTGAGCAGCGCGTAGAGGGCGTGCCCGTCGCGGGCCGCGCGGATCCGGTCGAGGATTCCCGGCTCGCGCAGGATGCGCGCGACCTGGGCGAGCGCCTTCAGGTGGTCGGCGCCCGCGCCCTCGGGGGCGAGCAGCAGGAAGGCGAAGTCGACCGGGCGGCCGTCAAGGGACTCGAAGTCGACCGGGCGGTCGAGGCGGGCGACGAGCCCGAACAGCCGGTCGAGCCCCGGCAGCTTGCCGTGCGGGATCGCGACGCCGTCGCCGATGCCGGTGGAGCCGAGGCGCTCGCGCTGGAGCAGGGTCTCGTAGACGTCGCGGGCGTCGAGCGCCGGCAGGCGGCGGACGGCCTGGGCGGCGAGGTCCTGCAGCACCTGCTTCTTGGCCCGGGCGCGGAGCGAGGGCACCACGGAATCCGGATCGAGGAATTCCAGCATCGGCATTGAAGGACCGCCCGTCCGATCGAAAGCCATGGGGGCCCCGCCCCCATGAAGAGGGGGCGCGCCGCGTTGTCCGCGCGGCCCAGCCCCGAAAACATCAATCCCCGCGCCGACGGGCCGGTTCCGGCTCCCTCGGCTCAGGCCGCGGCGCTCGGCGGGTCGACCCAGCCGATCGCGCCGTCGCTGCGCCGGTATACGACGTTGATGCGGCCGGTGCCAGCATGGACGAAGACGATCACCGGGGCGCCGGTGAGGTCCAGCGCGGTGACCGCCTCGCTCACCGAGTGGCGCTTGAGGGTCTTGGTGCTCTCGGCCACGATCGGCGGATGGTTCGAGCCGTCGTCGGGCTCGTCCTCGTCCTCCTCCGGCGCGGCGAAGACCGCATAGGCCGCCTCGACCGCGGCGCCGTTCGGGCCCCCGTTCGGCCCTTGGGCGTGCTCCTTGAGCCGGTGCTTGTAGCGGCGCAGGCGCTTCTCCAGCCGGTCGGCGGTCTGCTCGAAGCTGGCGCGGGCGTCGTGCGCGGTGGACGACGCCTCGATGGTGAGCCCGGAGACGAGGTGCAGCACGCAGTCGGTGCGGTAGGCGGTGCCGTCGCGCCGGAGCGTGACGTGGCCGGTGCTCGAGTCGTTCATGTGCCCGTCGAGATACTTGGACAGGGTCGCCGCCATCCGCTCGTCGACCCGGCCCCTGAGGGCTTCGCCGAGGTCCAGGCCGTGGCCCGTGACGCGCAATGACCCCATGTATCCTCCGGTTTGGTTGACCCTGGTCTCTTGCCCGCGGATCGAGGCCCGCGGGCTTCGGCGGAACGCCGACCCGCCGTCGCGGCGGGGGACGGAGTTAAGGAGCCGGCGCAGGGGAAGTCAACGGAGAGGACCGGCCCCTCCGGCGACGGCCGCGACGCCGGGGCGAACCCGAAGCCGCGGCGCCCGAGCGCGCACCGGCCTCGACCGCCGGCGCGTCACCCGCCCGCTCGGTCGCCGCCGGCCGGCTCGTGGATCGGGCAGCCGTTGAAGCGCTCGCGGAACGCGGCCGAGTGCTTGTAGGGCGCGTTGCGCGCCCGGTTGATGTTGCCGAGCGGCCGGTGCGCGGCGAGCCCGGTCCAGACGCTGAAGCGCATGCCCTCGTCGACCGCCTGCACCCGGCCCGGCTCCCAGCTGTCCTGCGGCCGGACGGTGATCAGGCCGACCCGCTGGAACGGCGCCTCCGCCTCGTCCCACTCCACCGTCGGATCCTCCACCGGCTGGCGTTCGAGGTCGCGGCAGAGCTGGACCCGGAACTCCCACACGCCCTCGATGCCCCGCATCTCGGACTGGACCGTCTCGCGGATCGCGTTCGGTCGCCCCGAGGCGTCGATCTCGGTGCCGGTGAGCGCGGTCAGCGCCGGGGCGACGGGGGCGACCGAGAACTTCGCGATGTGGTCGCCGTACCGGAACGGGGTGACGCTGTAGTAGGTCTCGCCGAGCGGATCGACGTTCGGTGCGCCGCCGAGCGCGCCGATGGTCGGGCTGTCGATGCCGACCGCGTGCAGCGCCTTGTTGACCCCGCGCAGCACGGTGGAGGCGGCGACCTTCAGGCCCTCGGCCCGGTCGGTGGTGCCGGCGAGCAGCTTCAGGCTGCCCAGGAACTTGTCGGCGTTCGGCGCCTGGAACACCTTGCCGTTGACGAAGATGAAGTTCTGCGTGGTGCCCTCGGCGTCGGGCAGCCGCTCGCCCGCGACGTCGAGCACCTTCAGGGCGAGGCCGCGCGGCAGCGAGACGGCGTCGGGCAGGATGTCGCCCGCGTTCGTCGAGAGCCGCAGGTAGACCTTGTGCTCGCCGGGCGTGGCGAACAGGCCCTGCGCCAGCTCGGGCGGCAGGTCCGCGTCGATCCTGAGCACGCCCTCGAGGATGCCGTGCGCCTTGGCGTGGACGGAGCGCACCGCGTGCCCGGAATCCTCGGCCACCGTCTTAAGGATGGTGTCGAAGGTCTCGTTGAGCTTGTCGATCGTCCGCCCTTCCTCGACGGTCACGGTCTCGACGTCAGGATTGTAGTGAACCGGGCTCGCGAGCATGCAACGTCTCCTGAACTTGCTTGCGCACAACCAATCATGTCCGGATCCGTTCCCGGTTCGAGCCTCGGGTCCAGGCTATAGGCCGCCGCGGACGGCGCACGCGACCGGTTCGCGGGCTCTCAGCGCGCCATCATCGCCCCGGGCTGCATCCCGCCCTGCGCATAGCGCTCGCGCCGGCGCTCGATCGAGGACGGGATCCGCAGCGATTCCCGATACTTCGCCACCGTGCGGCGGGCGATGTCGACGCCCTCGCCGCGCAGCTTCTGCACCAGGGCGTCGTCGGAGAGCACATCGTCCGAGGTCTCGCCGTCGACGAGCTGCTTGATGCGGTGGCGCACGGCTTCCGAGGAATGCGCCGCGGTGCCCGCCGCGCCCGGGATCGCGGCGGTGAAGAAGTACTTCATCTCCAGGGTGCCGCGGCTGGTGCCGATCGCCTTGTTGGAGGTGACGCGCGAAACGGTGGATTCGTGCATCCCGATCGCCTCGGCGACCGTCTTCAGGTTCAGCGGCCGCAGGTGCGCGACGCCGTGGACGAAGAACCCGTCCTGCTGGCGCACGATCTCGGTGGCGACCTTGAGGATCGTGCGCGCGCGCTGCTCCAGGCTCCGGGTGAGCCAGTTCGCGGTCTGCAGGGCCTCGGAGAGGAAGGCCTTGTCCCCCTCGGCCTTCGCACCCCGGACCACGCGGGCGTAGTAGCTCTGGTTGACCAGCACCCGCGGCAGCGCCTCGCCGTTCAGCTCCACCAGCCAGGAGCCGTCGGGGGCCGCGCGCACGAACACGTCGGGGATCAGCACCTCGACGCCGCTGGAGCCGAAAGCCCGCCCGGGCTTGGGGTCGAGCCGGCGGATCTCGGCCAGCATCTCGACGAGGTCCTCGTCGTCGACACCGCACAGGCGCCGCAGCGCCGAGAAATCGCGCTTGGCCACGAGGTCGAGGCGGGAGACCAGCGCCTGCATCGCCGGGTCGAACCGGTTCTGCTCGCGCAGCTGGATCGCGAGGCACTCGGCGAGGTCGCGCGCGGCGATTCCGGCCGGATCGAAGCTCTGGACGAGCTTGAGCACGCCCGCCACCCGGTCGAGGGAGGCGCCGAGGCGCTCGGCCACCGCGTCGATCGATTCGCGCAGGTATCCGGCCTCGTCCACCGCATCGATCAGGAAGCCGCCGATCAGCCGGTCGGTGGCGTCGCGGGTGGCGAGGTCGAGCTGGCGGCCGAGATGCTCGCGCAGGGAGGTCTCGACGGTGAGCGTCGCCTCGAAGTCCGGCGCCTCCGAATCGAAGCTGCCGCCGGTGCTGCCGTAGGGCGCGGGCGTCAGCGAGAGCATGTCGCCGGTGGCCGCCTCGCGGATCGGGCTCGGCGCGTCGTCGGGGTAGACGTTGTCGAGGCGGGCGTCGAAATCGCCGTCGATCTCGCCGCGGCCCGGGTCGACCTCGGCGGCGGTCCACTCGGCGGCGCCCTCGAAGGTCTCGGCGGCGGGTTCCGCGCCCTCGGCCGGCCCCTCGGACGGCTCGGCCTCGGCGCGCTCCAGGAGCGGGTTGCGCTCCAGCTCGGCGTCGACGTAGGCCGCGAGATCGAGCTGGGAGAGTTGGAGAAGCTTGATCGCTTGCAGAAGCTGCGGTGTCATCACCAGGGACTGGCCCTGGCGCATTTCCAGCCGTTGCAGCAAACTCATCGCGTGGCCTCGGTCCTCTTCGGTGAACAGGCCGCGCCCCGCGTTATTACGCTATAGGCACGGTTCTTGCTTAAGCCCTAGTGAAACGCTGTAAACCGATCCCGGCCGCGCGTCAAAGCGTGATGGCCGGTCGTCGCGTTGGTTCGGGGGACGGTGGCACCGGCGCCACAGCCACGGGGGGGCGCCCGTCCCGCTCGCCGACCCGGCCGCGCACGAAGGCCTCGCGCGCCGCGGCGGCGCGATCCGGCTCGGGAATTGTGCCGGATCGGCCGGCCGGCGGGGGCGCGGTTCGGCACTCGCGCATGCGGCGATCGGGGGCGATGGCCGCCACCCCGCAGCCGTCGCCAGGGCGGCGCGGGACGTCGCGGATGCGGTCGAGGCGCCGCAGCTCGTGCCGCGCTCCGGTCCCGTGCTCAGCTGCGCAGGCCGGGCGCCTCCTGGCCCGTGCGGGCGACGTACTCGGTGTAGCCGCCGCCGTACTGGTGGATGCCGTCGGGCGTGAGCTCGAGCACCCGGTTCGAGAGCGCGGCCAGGAAGTGGCGGTCGTGGCTCACGAACAGCATCGTGCCCTCGTAAGCGGAGAGCGCGTCGATCAGCATCGCCTTCGTGCCGATGTCGAGGTGGTTGGTCGGCTCGTCGAGCACCAGGAAGTTCGGCGGGTCGAACAGCATCTTGGCCATCACCAGCCGCGCCTTCTCGCCGCCCGAGAGCACCCGGCAGCGCTTCTCGACGTCGTCGCCCGAGAACCCGAAGCAGCCGGCGAGCGCGCGCAGGGAGCCTTGGCCGGCCTGCGGAAAGGTGCTCTCCAGGTCCTGGAACACGGTGAGGTCGCCGTCGAGCAGGTCCATGGCGTGCTGGGCGAAGTAGCCGAGCTTGACGCTGCCGCCGACCGCCACCGTGCCGTCGTCCGGCTGGGCCGAGCCCGTCACGAGCTTCAGCAGCGTCGACTTGCCGGCGCCGTTGACCCCCATCACGCACCAGCGCTCGCGCCGGCGGATGCCGAAATCGAGGTTTTGGTAGATCGTGCGGCTGCCGTAGCGCTTGTGCACGCCCTTCAGCATCACGACGTCGTCGCCCGAGCGCGGCGCCGGCTGGAACTCGAACGCCACCGATTGGCGCCGCTTCGGCGGCTCGACGCGCTCGATCTTGTCGAGCTTCTTCACCCGGCTCTGCACCTGGGCGGCGTGGCTCGCCCGCGCCTTGAAGCGCTCGATGAACTTGATCTCCTTGGCGAGCATCGCCTGCTGGCGCTCGAACTGCGCCTGCTGCTGGCTCTCGTTGAGCGCACGCTGCTGCTCGTAGAAGGCGTAGTCGCCCGAGAAGGTGGTCAGCGTGCCGCCGTCGATCTCGATCACCTTGCCGACGATGCGGTTCATGAACTCGCGGTCGTGCGAGGTCATCAGCAGCGCGCCCTCGAACCCCTTGAGGAAGGATTCGAGCCAGATCAGGCTCTCGATGTCGAGGTGGTTGGAGGGCTCGTCGAGGAGCATCACGTCCGGGTTCATCAGCAGGATGCGGGCAAGCGCCACGCGCATCTTCCAGCCGCCGGACAGCTTGCCGACGTCCCCGTCCATCATCTCCTGGGAGAAGCTCAGGCCGGCCAGCACCTCGTAGGCCCGGCCTTCGAGCGCGTAGCCGTCGAGCTCCTCGAAGCGCGCCTGGACCTCGCCGTAGCGGGCGATCAGCGCGTCCATCTCGTCGGCCCGGTCAGGATCGGAGAACGCCGCCTCCAGCGCCTTCATCTCCAGGCCGACGGCGCTGACCGGGCCGGCGCCGTCCATCACCGCCGAGACGACGCTGCAGCCCGACATCTCGCCGACGTCCTGGCTGAAGTAGCCGATGGTGACGCCGCGATCGGTGGCGACCTGGCCCTCGTCGGGCTCCTCCTCGCCGGTGATCATTCGGAACAGGGTGGTCTTGCCGGCGCCGTTGGGGCCGACGAGGCCGATCTTCTCGCCCTTCTGCAGGGCGGCGGACGCCTCGATGAAGACGATCTGCCGGCCGTTCTGCTTGCCGATCTTTTCGAGGCGTATCATGCGGTCAGGGACCCTCGGGATGGTCCCGCGGGCCTTACGGCATCGGGCCCGCGACCGGAAGGGCGCCGGGCTATCGCGCGAAGCGGGCCTGCAGGCTGTGCCCGTGCATCCGCGCCGAGAACACCACCTTGGCGCCGGCGGGCAGCGGCCCCTTGAGCGCGCCGACCATGCGGTTCGGCGCGGCGCCGGCGAGCGGCACCGTCTCGGTCCCGGCCCCGGTCTGGACGAAGGCCTTGCCCGTCAGCCCCGCGGTCGCGGCCGGGCCGCCGTCGTCGTCGGTGACGAAGAACGTCAGCGCGGTCTCCGACGCGACGAGCTCGATCGGATGCCCGTCCGCCACCACCACGACGCCGCCGTTCGGGCCGGCGGCGCGGGCCGGGGCGGCGAGGGCGAGGAGGAGGGCGATGGCGAGGACGGGGCGCATGGACGGCTCCTGGGTTTTACGGGGTGGCGACATTGGTTCAGCAGGACTAGGTGCGTCTTCCCTCCCCCCCTTTGCGGGGGAGGGAAGTGACGCACCGTCAAAACGCATCGGCCGTCGCAACCCCGGTCGGCGCCTCCGCCCGGGCGGCGGCGCGCAGGCGCTCCACCGGCCGGCGGCCGAAGCCGAGGAACAGGATCGGCGTCAGCACCGTGTCGAGCAGCGTCGCGCCGATCAGGCCGCCGAAGATCGTCACGGCGACCGGGTGCAGGATCTCCTTGCCGGGCGCGTCGGCGCCGACGAGCAGCGGCGCCAGCGCGATGCCGGCGGCGAGCGCGGTCATCAGCACCGGCGTCAGCCGCTCCAGGCTGCCGCGAATCACGAGGTCCGGCCCGAACGGCAGGTCCTCGTGGATCGCGAGGTTCAGCCAATGGCTGATCTTGAGGATGCCGTTGCGCGTTGCGATGCCGGTCAGGGTGATGAAGCCGATCATCGAGGCGACCGAGAGCGGCTGCCCAGCGAGCCACAGGGCGACCACCGAGCCGATCAGCGCCAGCGGGATGCTGCCGAGGATGATCAGCGTCAGCACGGCCGAGCGGTAGCGGCCGTAGAGCAGGGTGAAGACCAGCGCCAGCGACACGAGCGAGAGCAGGCCGATGGTGCGCGCCGCCTCGCCCTGCGCCTGGAACGCGCCTTCGAGGCTGGTCGCGTACCCGGCCGGCCACCGGGTCGCATCCACCTGCTGGCGGATGGCGGCGACGACCCGGCCCATGTCGGCGCCGGGCGCGGTGTTGGCCTGGACGACGATGCGCCGGCGCGCGTTCTCGCGAAGGATCTGGTTCGGGCCGTCGGTCTCGCGGATGTCGGCGATCTGGCGGGCCGGCACCCAGCCGGAGGGCGTCTCGACCAGGAGGTCGCCGAGCGCCTGGGTGGTGCGCTGGGTGTCGGAGAGCCGCATCACCACGTCGAAGCGGCGGATGCCGTCGACCACGCGCGAGACCACCTGGCCGTTCGAGAGCCGGCTCAGCTGGTCCACGAGCGCCGCCGGCTGCACCCCGTACAGGGCGGCCCGCGCGTAGTCGACGCGGACCTCGAGCTGCGGGATCAGCACCTGCTTCTCGACCTGCAGGTCGGCGATGCCGGGGATCGCGGACAGGCGCTGGCGCAGGTCGTCGGCGAGGCGCCGCAACGTATCGAGGTCGTCGCCGAAGATCTTCAGCGCGATCTCGGCGCGCACCCCCGAGAGCATATGGTCGAGCCGGTGCGAGATCGGCTGGCCGACGTTGACGGAGACCGGCAGCAGGGCGAGGCGGGCGCGGATGTCGGCGACGAGGGCGTCCTTGGGCCGGGCGCCGGGCTTCAGGTCGACCTCGAGGTCGGAGGAGTGGACGCCCTCGGCATGCTCGTCGAGCTCGGCCCGGCCGGTGCGGCGGCCGACCGAGCGCACGTCCGGGATCTCGAGGAGCAGGCGCTCGGCCACCAGCCCCATCCGGTTGCTCTCGGGCAGCGAGATGCCGGGGTTGAACGCCATGTTGACGGTGAACGAGCCCTCGTTGAACGGCGGCAGGAAGGCGCGCGGCAGCCACGTCGCCGCGACGGCGGCGGCCGCGACCGCGAGCCCGGCCGCGAGCAGGATCGGGCGCCCGCGGGGCAGGGCGACGCGCAGGGTCGCGGCGAGCGCGCGCTTGAGCCCGCGGATCAGCCCGCTCTCGTGCTGGTCGAGGCGCTTGAGGCCGGGCAGGAGGTAGTAGGCCATCACCGGCGTCAGGGTGATCGAGACCACGAGGCTCGCCAGGATCGCGACGATGTAGGCCTGCCCCAGCGGCGCGAACAGCCGGCCCTCGATGCCGGAGAGCGCGAACAGCGGCACGAACACCAGCACGATCACCATCGTCGCGTAGACGATGCCCGAGCGCACCTCCTGCGAGGCGGAGACCACCACGTCGAAGGTCGAGCGCGGGTCGCCCGCCGCGCGGTTCTCGCGAAGGCGCCGGAAGATGTTCTCGACGTCGACCACGGCGTCGTCGACCAGCTCGCCGATGGCGATGGCGAGCCCCCCGAGGGTCATCGTGTTGATCGACAGGCCGG
This sequence comes from Methylobacterium sp. E-025, assembly GCF_022829705.1. Classification (NCBI taxonomy): domain Bacteria; kingdom Pseudomonadati; phylum Pseudomonadota; class Alphaproteobacteria; order Hyphomicrobiales; family Methylobacteriaceae; genus Methylobacterium; species Methylobacterium sp. E-025. The sequence continues at coordinate 76,883 of NZ_JAKSYR010000141.1, read as the reverse complement.
CGAGATGGAAGGCGATGGCCGTCGCCAGGATCGAGACCGGGATCGCGGTGAGCGAGATCGCCGTGGTGCGCAGGTTCAGCAGGAACGCGAACAGGACGACCGCCACCACCGCGATCGCTTCCACCAGCACGTGCTCGACATTGCCGATCGAGGTCTCGATGAAGTTCGCCTGCCGGAAGATCAGCCGGTCGGCGCGCACGCCCTTCGGCAGGGTGGCGGTGATCTCGGCGAGCGCCGCCTCGATCCGCGCGGTGAGCGCGACGGTGTCGGTGCCGGGCTGCTTCTCCACCGAGATCACCACCGCCGGCGCGCCCATGTAGCCGGCATCGCCCCGCTTCACGCGCGCCGAGAACGACGCCTCCGCCACCTGCCGCAGGAAGACCGGCCGCCCGTCGACCGTGGCGACGACCATGTTGCGCAGGTCGTCGAGGTCCATCGTCCGGCCGAGGTTCCGGATCAGGTATTCGCGGGCGTACTGGTCGGTGAAGCCGCCGCCGGTGTTGGTGCCGAACTGCGCCAGCGCCGCCTCGAGCTGGGCCTGCTTGACGCCGAGCGCCCGCAACGCGGCGGGCTGCGGCGCGACGCGGAACTGGCGGACCTCGCCGCCCATCGGGATCACCTGCGCGACGCCGGGAATCGAGAGCAGGCGCGGCCGGATCGTGAAGTCGGCGATCTCGCGCAGGCGCATCGGATCGACCGTGTCGCCGGTGAGCGCGACCATGACGATCTGCCCCATGATCGAGGAGATCGGCCCCATCGTCGGGCTCACCTCCGCCGGCAGCTGCGGCCGCGCCATCGCAAGGCGCTCGGCCACCTGCTGGCGGTTGCGGTAGATGTCGGTGCCCCAGTCGAACTCGACAGTGACCACCGACAGCCCGACGCCGGAGACGGAGCGCACCCGGGTGACGCCGGGCAGCCCGTTCATCTGCGTCTCGAGCGGGAAGGTGACGAGCTGCTCGACCTCCTGCGGCGCGAGCCCTTCGGCCTCCGACATGATGGTGACGGTGGGCCGGTTGAGGTCGGGGAAGACGTCGACGGGCAGCCGCGTGACGGTGAAGGCGCCGTAGACGACGAGGATCGCGGCGACGGCGAGAACCGCCAGCCGGTTCCGCAGGGCCTGGGTGACGAGGAGCGTGAACATGCGCGGGCTCCCCGTCAGCGGATCTGGTTGAGGAGCTCGGCGCCCTGCGTCACGATCCGCCGGCCGGGCTCGAGCCCGGAGACCACCCGGACGCGGGCGGCGTCGAGGGGCTCGACCTGGACCTCGCGCGGCGCGAAGCGCTCGGGGGCGACGTGCTCGTAGACCAGGGTCTGGCCGTTGCCGCCGCGGACCACGCCGAGCCGCGGCAGGGCGAGGCCGGTCTGCTGCGTGTCGGTGGCGGCGAGCACCGTCACGAACTGGCCGGTGCGCAGCTCGGGCGGCGCGTCGCGCACGGCGAACTGGATCGGCACCGCCTGGGCCCGGTCGGCGAGGCCGGCGCCGCGATAGGCGAGCTCGAGCCGTCGGCCGTCGGCGAGCCGCGCGGTGGCGTCGGCGGTGCTGGCGAGCGCGTCGAAGCTCAGCGCCTCGACCCAGAGCCGGGACGGGTCGACGATCTTGAACACCATCGCGCCCGGGCTCGCCATCTGGCCGGCGACCGCGTTGGCCTCGGCGATCACCCCCGAGACCGGCGCGGCCAGCGCCTCCGGCTGCGAGCGGACGCCGTCGAGCGCCGTGCGGCGGTCGACGAGGCCCTTCAGCTCGGCATCCGCGTCGTCGATCTGCACCTGCGAGACCGCGCCGCCGGGGCTCAGCTTGCGGTAGCGCTCGACCCGGCGCGCGACGATGGCGATCTGCTGGTCGAGCTCGCCCTGGCGCTGGCGCATGTCCGACACGTCCACCGCCTGGACCGGCGGCGTGACGAAGGCCAGCACCTCGCCCTTGCGCACGCGGGTGCCGAGGCGCGGGAACAGGCCGGATTCCGGCGGCGACAGCCGGCCGCCGACCGAGGATTGCACCACGCCGCTGCCGTTCGGGTCGGCGATGATCCGGCCGGGCAGCTCGGTCGTCCGCGCCAGCACGCCCGACGCGGTGACGAGGGTGCGCAGGGTCAGCACGCGCTGGGTGGGTTTCGGCACGAACACCGACCCGTCGGGCAGGCGGCGGGCGAGGTCCTGGGCGCCGGTGGCGGCCATCGGGGTCGGGGCCTCGTGGTCGTCGTCGCCGTGCGCGAAGGCCGCCGGCGCCAGCACGAGCCCGGCCGCGAGCACGACGAGGGCGAGTGCCGCGCCGCTCCGGCGCCCGCGCATCAGCACCGTCGCGAGGATGCCGAGCACGAAGCCGGCGCCGCCGACGAGGAACGGCATCGGGTCGGCGCTGCGCAGGTGCAAGCCGAAATCGTGGGCGACGGCGAGGCCGGCATGCCACGGCGCGGGCTCGGGCGTCGGGGCCGGCGGCACCGGCACGTCGAGGTCGACCGGGAACAGGTCGGTCTTGCCGCCGACGGTCACCGTGAACAGCACGTCGTAGTCGCCGGGCACCGCGCTCCAGGGGGCGTCGAGGCGGTAGCTCCCGTCGGGGCCCGCGACCGCGGCGGCCTTACCCGCCGGCGTCTCCGCCTCGATCGTCGCGTCGGCCACGGGCTCGTTGGTGTCGGCACGGTCGAGGAACACCGTGAGCCTGCCGTCGCGCGCCACCGCGACGAGCTCGAGCGCGTCGGTGCTCGACGCGCCGCGCGGGGCCTCGACGGCGGCCGCCGCCTTCGGCCCGTCGGAATGGTCGTGGCCTTCGTGGGCGCGCGCCGCGCCGGCCCACAGGCCGAGGGTGAGCGCGGCCGCCGCGAGGGCAGCCGGGAGCCGGATCGTCATGGGAGAGCAACCTTCGCATCGGGACGGGCGCAACTCGTCGGGACGAGCCGCGTGGCGCGCGCCGGGGCGGCGCGCGCAGCCTCAGGCGAAGGGTCTGGGGGGCTCGGGAAGGGCCTCGGATACGGCGCTCGGGCGCACGGAATCCGGCCCCATCGCGACGCGGTCGCCGCTCGGGCGGTCGGCGCGGACGCCGTCCCCGTCCGAGGCCGCGATGAAGACGTGGGCGCAGCAGCAGCCCGGGCAGGCGAGGCAATCCGCCCGGTCGGCGGCGGCCTCCGGCGCGGCGATCACGGCGGCGACGCCCGGGGCGGCCTTCGAGGCGTGCCCGACGCGCGCATGCCCGGCGCCGGGGTGGTGGGCGTGCCCGGCATGCGCCTGGGCGAAGGCCGGGACCATGACGAGAAGCGCCGCGACCCGAAGGATCGCAGCGAGCCGTCGCAGAAGGTGCCGGGCCTGTCGCATCGTGCGTGAGCCTAGCACGATTCGGGCTTCTGGACAGGGCGTCGAAGCGGGTCCACCGGGGCGTGGCCTTCCCCGGCGCGAAGGGCGGACGCCGCATCCGCTTCGGTCGCGGCTCCGCAGGTGGCGAGGGCATCGACGACCGCTTCGGGGTGGCGATGGATCGTCCAGATCAACGTCATGGCCGTGGCGTTCGGCCTGGACTTGCCCTGTTCCCAGTTCTTGACGGTCGCTTCCTCCAGCCCGAACCGGAGCGCGAACTGGGCTTGCGAGAGATGCAGGGCCTCGCGCACGCTTCGGACGGAGATCGGGTCGGGTGCATGCTTGCGGACGGCGATGCCCAGCGCCGTCAGTTCCGACGTCAGCCGGCTCAGGCTCTCGACCTTCGGCACCTCGACATAGGCCTCGCCGGTGTCGAACACGTCCGTCATGACCGCGTGAGCCGCCTTCACCGGAAGATGCCTACGGACCAGGGCGCGGGCCGCCGCCACCGTGTCGAGGTGCGCGTCCGGCAGCCGCTTGAGGCTGAGGCGCTCTACGGAGCCGTCGGGGACGAGGGTCCCGTCCCGGATTTGCACCCGTGGTCCGAACGCCGCCAACAATGTGGATCGCGTCGACATCCAATTCCTCCATGACCCCCTGCGCGATGTCGCGGAGCACGGACGCGCCCCACTTCGTCATCGGGTCGCCGCCGACGTGCATGCCGTTCAGCTCGAGGGATCGCCCCGAGAGCGTCACCTCGGCCATCACAGCGAGCGAACCCCAGGGGGTCCGCACCTCGACCGTGAAGATCGGGTCGTCGCTGTTGGCATGATCGACGACGATCCGAACCTTGCAGGCCGACAAGGAGCTCTTCCTGTGCGCAGATTGCCTATAAGATAAAAAGATGCGCAGACGTCAAGGCCGCTGCAGCCCCGATCGGGATCGAGGCTCGGAAGGCGATGGCTCCGAATCGCGGGCGCAAGGGTGCCATGACGGAGGGAGGGACGTCGCTTCGAGCGCCGGGCGCGGGGGCATCCGAGGCTGCGGCTCCTACTTCCCGCCCGTCCGCGCCAGGATCGCCCGCATCTGGGCGATCTCGCGCTCCTGCGCCTTGACGATCTCCTCGGCGAGCGCCCGCACCTCCGGGTCCTTCGAGTATTGCAGCGCGACCCGCGCCATGCCGACGGCGCCCTCGTGGTGGGGGATCATGCCGTGCACGAAGTCGACGTCGACGTCGCCGCTGTAGCGGATCGCCATGTCGGCGTGCATCCGCGCGTCGACGGCGCGGAACGCCCGGGTGGAGGGCGCCTCGCCCGCGGCCGGCGCGGGATGACGGCCGGCGTGGTCCCTATGCGCGTGGTCCATGCCCTGTGCCAGCACCCTGCCAGCGAGGAGGACGGCGACGGCGATCAGGGCGGGCCGGACGGTGTTGCGCATGGGGTCGGGTCTCCTCACGGGGATGCGCCGCACCGTGGAGCTTGCCGGCGTGGCAAGGTCAACCGCCACGGTCGCGCCGGGATGCGTCCGGGCCGCCGCCGAGCAGCCGGCCGCCAAAAATCCCGTTCAGCCCGATCACGCCGAGCACGGTGACCGCGTGGATCAGGAGGTCGGTCGCGGTGGCGTCGTGCGGGTGGAACGGCACGAGGAGGGTCGCCGCGGCCGCCGCCGCCGCGAGGCCGCCGAGCGCTGCGGTGAGGTTCGGGTGCAGCGGGCAGGCGCGGCGTAGCATCGCCACCAGCAGCACGGAGAGCGGCAGCGAGACGCCGACGAGGAAGGCGAAGCAGCCGCCCATCGCGTGCCCGTCGGCCGGCGTGGTGCCGGGGGCGAGCCAGCCGCGCAGGCACCCGAGGCCGCTCGCGCCGATCCAGAACGCGGCCGGCGCCAGCGGCAGCAGCGCCCAGCGCAGGGAGCGGCCGGGCACGCTCGTCATGAAGGCGGCGAGCGCGGCCGCGACCGCGGTGAGACCGGCGCCGAGGGCGGCCACGCGCAGGTCCGGCGTGGCGAGGCGGATGCGCAGGCCGTCCATGTCGGCCATCGGCATCAGGATCGCGGCCAGCGCCAGCACCGCCGCGAGCCAGGCCGCCGCGCGCCAGGCCGGTGGGCTGAGCCGGCGCACCGGCGCGAGGCCGCCGACGAGGTCGTCGACCAGGGACTCGTGCACGGATTCAGACATCGCCGCCCTCCTTGTCCCGGGCCAGCGTCCCGCGCAGCGCCTTCAGGGCGCGGTGCAGGTTCACCTTCAGCGCGCCCTTGCTGCGGCCGGTGAGCGCCGCCGCCTCCTCGAGCGAGCGCTCGGCATAGGCGAGCTGCTCCACCGCCTGCCGCTGCCCGTCCGGCAGCGCCGCGACGGCCCGCGCCAGCGCGGCGTTGCGCTGGTCGGCCTCGATGCGCATGCCCGGGGCGGGGCCGGCATCGGCGTGGGCCTCGTAGGCGAGGGGATCGTGCACCTCCTGCGGCCGGCGCCCGGCCCGGCGCAGCCGGTCGATCGCCCGGCGCTGGGTGATGGCGCGCAGCCACGGCAGGAAGGGCCGCGCCGGGTCGTAGCTCGCCCGCGCCTTGTGGATCGTCAGCAGCGTGTCCTGCACCACGTCGTCGACCGCCTCGCCGCGCACCCCTTGCGCGCGGGCGATGCCCGCGATCACCGGCAGGCAGGCGTTGAGCAGCCGGCGATAGGCCGCCGCATCGCCCCCCTGCGCCGCGGCCATCGCCGTCGCCAGACTGTCCTCGAGCGCCATCGCCGCCCTGTCGCCGCGTCGTGTCCCGGACCCTAGCGCAACGCGGCCCCCGGGGGAACGCGCCGGTAGCGGTGGAACCGGGCCGATGGCGGGCAGGTACATCGGCAAGCCTCGCGGGAGACGTCGGGCGCCCATCGCCCGCGCTCGTCTTCGCCGAGGAACGCGCGACGGTTACGCTCGGGCGGCCGGCCCGAGCCGCGCCGCGCCGAGGATCCGCCCGTCGGCGCCCTGCACGATCACCGCGGCGTCGGCGCCGGCCGGCAGCGGCACCGCCAGCGTCGCCGCCTGCCCGGCCCAGCGGCCGATCTCGGACACGGCGCGGACGATATTGGCCTGGGCGAGGGTGCGGCCGGCATTCTCGCCGCGGGCGACCCGGGTGGCGTGGCTCGGATCGAACCCGACCAGCGTCACGGTGCCGGCCCCGCGCCCGGCGCCGAGCGTGACGACGAGGGCGTCGCCGCGCCGTGCCAGCGCCACCGGCGCCTCGGCGGCGGCGGCGGCCTGCGCGCGGGCGATCGCGGCGCGGACCGCGCCGGCGTCGGAGCCGACGAGCCCGACCTGCCCGTCGATCACCGCCTCGGGGGTGTACGAGCCGCCGCCGAGCCTTTCGGCGTAGGCCGCCTGCCGACGGGTCGCCGCCGGCAGGGCGAAGGTGTCGCGCCAGTCGAGGTGGTCCCAGTAGGTGACGTGGAAGGCGAGCGGCAGCACGGCGCCGCCCTCGCGCGCGATCTGCCCGAGCAGCGCCTCGGCCGGCGGGCAGGACGAGCAGCTCTGCGAGGTGAACAGCTCGACCACCACCGGCCGCCCGGCCGCGTCCGCCGGGGAGACGGCGGAAGGGGAGAACGGGGCGCCGAGCAGGGCGGCGAGGAGCGCGAGCGGGATCGTGCGGCGCATGGCGGGTCTCCGGACGGGTGCGATGCCGTGCCCTTCGCGGCCCGGCCGCGCCGGTTACCCGGGCTTACCCCTCGGTCTCCTCGCCGGCCGGCTTGTCGTCGTCGCGGGCGCGGTGGAGCAGGAAGATCGAGGCCACCATGGTGAGGATCAGGCCGGCGAGCACGCCGAGCTCGATCATCGAGGCCTGGAACAGGGCCGCCTTCTCCTGCGACCAGTCCTTGCCGTGCATGATCTCGGAGGATTGCAGGGTGATCACCAGCACCCGCCGGATCGAGGCGATCAGCCCGACGATCAGGAACGGCTCGCAGGTGAGCTTGCCGGAGCGCATCGAGACCCGCACCGTGTGCAGAATCTCCACCAGCATCAGCAGGAACAGCAGCCGGTCGACCACCTCCAGGGTCTGCGCGGCGCCCCCGAGCGAGCGCAGCGCCTCGAAGGTGAGCCCGACGGCGTCGACCAGCGCGATCAGCGCGGTGAAGGCCAGCAGCAGGCCCAGGGCCGCGTAGATCGCGTGCTCGGTGTGGAGGAAGACGAAGCTCGACGCGCGGGTCAGGCGCCCCTGCGATTGCGGATCGTCGGCCATGGCGTGCCTCCCGGACGCGTCTTCGTTCCGATGAGACAGGATCGTGCGGCCGGCGTCCAGCGGAAGCCTGGCGGCGAGGATCGCGGGCCTCCGCGCGGCGGAACGGTTTCCGGGATGGTCCCGTTGCTCTCGTGCAACATAGGAGAAAGACATGCTGACCGGCGGCCTGCTGTGGCTCATCGGGATCCCGATCCCCGTCATCCTCCTGATCTGGTTCTTCTTCCTGCGCGGCCGCTGAGGGCGGAGGGCGCCTCGCACGGGACCGCTCGGCGCCCCGTGCCTTCTCCGTCCGCGCGTGCTTGCGTCGTCCGCGCCCGCAGCGGAAGCACCGCAACGAAAAGGGCCGGCGCGCCTCGCGCGCACCGGCCCCGAACGCCTGCGGATCGCGCTACTTGGTGATCTTCACCGAGACCGGGTCGCTCGACGGGAAGGTCTCCTCGAGGGCGTCGTCGAGGCGCTCGCCCATCTTGTCCTGCTGGTTGGCGGGGTTCTTCTCGTCGCCGGGCTTGGCGCTGCCCTGCTGGAACCCCGGCTTGTCCGCGCCCTGCGGCGTCTTGGTGTCGTCGGTCATCGGGGCTGCTCCTGCCGTCACGAGGCGCCGAGGGCGGCGCCGGTGCCGGATCAACGCGAGGCGGCCCCGGGTGTTTCACGCCGCGTCGGCCGGGGGGCGGCGGCGCGCGAGGTCGCCCGGCCCGGCGCCGCCTCGCGCAGCACCGCCTCGTAGACGCCGGCGAGGCGGTCGAGATGGGCGTCGAGGGTGAGCGGCGAGGCCCAGTAGCGGGCATGCGCGGCCCGGCCCATCCGGGCGGCGAGCGCGTCGTCGGCGAGCCGGCGCAGGTGGGCGGCGAGCGCGTCCGGGTCGCCGGAGCGGAACAGGAAGCCGGTCTCGCCGTCGACCACCGCCTCGCGGCCGGCGCAGGCGTCGCTCACCACCACCGGCGTGCCCAGCGCCAGCGCCTCGTAGACCGTGAGCGGCTGGCCCTCGTACCAGACGCTGGGAAAGACCAGCGCGCGGGCGGCGCCCATCAGCGCCTGAACGCCGGCGGCATCGCGCCAGCCGAGCATCGTGGCCTCGGGGTAGCGCGCGGCCAGCGCCGCCCGCTGCTCGCCGTCGCCGACGAAGACCGCGCGGATGCCGGCCCGCCGCGCCGCCTCCGCGAAGATCGGCGCGCCCTTCTCGGTCGAGATCCGCCCGACGAACAGAAAGTCGCCCGGCGCCCGCTCGGTCATCGGCCGGTGCGCCACCGCGATCGGGTTGTCGACCCGGTGGAAGCGGGTCCCGCGCGGCAACAGCGGGCCGACCACCCGCTCCTGAAGGTCGCTGATCGTGATCACGTGGCGGAAGAGCGTCGGCAGCTCCGCGACCTGCGTCATGCCGAGGTGGCGGACCACCCGCGCGAGCTTGCGCGGGAAGCTCTGCGCATCGCAGTTCGTCGTCAGGCACGCGCCCGACATCGGCGTGCGGTGGCAGATCGCGGCGGCCGGATATTCGTAGAACCCCCCGGTCGGGCAGACCAGGAAGAACTCGTGCATGGTGTAGAGCAGCGGCAGCCGCGCGCGCCGCAACGCCACGCCGATCGACGGCGACAGCGCCTTGGCGAAGGCGTGGACGTGGACCACGGTGTCGTCGGGGTCGCACGCCGCCAGTTCCGCGGCGAGCGCGCGGGCCGCGTCGCGGTTCCAGATCGCCTGCGCCAGGAAGGCGAGCTTGTTCGTCGTGGTCGAGATGTCGTCCTGGTTCAGGCAGACCACGCGGATGCCGGCGGCGGCCAGGCGCGGGTCGGCCGGGCCGCAGGCGGCGAACAGCGTCACGCGGGTGCCGCGGGCGGCGAGCCCGAGGGCCGAGTCGAGCGCGACCTTGGCCTGGCCGCCGTTGACGTAGGCGTGGTCGGCGACGAGGACGACGTGCACGAGGCGGCTCCCGCTCCCTGGATGTCCCCACGTTTACCGGACCGCAGTTGATCCCGCGTAAACCTCGGGCACGCCGCCGATCTGCGGTTGTTCCCGCTCGGATCGTCCCCGCTCGACCGCCTGATCTCTCGATCTCCTGCGCCGGTGTCGCCATGCACGTCGTGATCCTGGCCGAGTTCGCGAGCCCGAGCGGCGGCGCCGAGAAGGTCGCCGTCGAATCGGCCCGCGGGCTGGCCGAGGCCGGGCTCCGAGTCACCTACGTCCAGGGCATCACGGGCCCGGTCGACCCGCTGCTCGACCATCGCAACCTCACCCGGATCTGCCTCGACCTGCCGGACGTGTGGGCGCGCAACCCCGTCGCCGCGGCGGTCGCCGGCATCTGGCACGCGCGCGCCGCGCGGGCGCTCAGCGACGCAATCGGGGGGATGGCGCGTGCGCCGGACGTCGTCCACGTCCACCAGTGGAGCCGCAGCCTGTCGCCCGGGATCTTCCCGGTGCTGCTCGCCACCGGCGCCCCGGTGGCGCTGACGCTGCACGACTACTTCCTGGCCTGCCCGAACGGGGTCTACTACCGCTTCGACACGGCCGAGCCCTGTGCCCTCGCGCCGATGTCCGCCGCCTGCATCCTGGCGCCGTGCGATGCCAGGAGCCGCCTGCACAAGCTGGTCCGCGTCGCCCGCACCGCGGCGGCGCGGCGGGCGGTGTCGGGACGCGGGCTCCACGTCGTCCACGTCTGCGACGCGAGCCGCGCGCGGATGGGCGCGATGCTCGGCGGCTACGGGCTCACGCATCACCGCATCGACAACCCGGTGCGGGTCGCCCCCGGCGCCCCGGCCGCGCCGGAGCGGGGCGACGCCGTCGCCTATGTCGGGCGCCTGACCCGCGAGAAGGGCGCCGACCTCGTCGCGGCGGCCGCCCGCGAGGCCGGCCTGACGGCGTTGCTCGTCGGCACCGGGCCGCTGGAGGCGGAGCTGCGGGCCATGCCCCACGTCGAGATGCTGGGCTGGCAGGCGCCGGAGGCCGTGCAGGCGGTGTTGCGCCGCCGCGCCCGTGCGCTCGCCGCGCCGTCGCGCTGGTTCGAGACCGGGCCGCTCACCGTCTACGAGGCGCTCGCCGCCGGCATCCCGGTCGTCGCCTCCGACCGCTCCGGCGCCGCCGAGAAGGTGCTGGACGGCACGAGCGGCTTCGTCGTGCCGCCCGAGCCCGCCGCCCTGTCGGCGGCCTTCGCGCGCCTCGCCGACGACGCTCGCGTCGCCGCGATGGGCCAGGCCGCCCACGGCCGCTTCTGGGCCGCGCCGATGACCATCGCCCGGCACGCCGAAGCCTCGGCCACGCTCTATGCCGGCTTGCTGCGCACGCGGCGTGACGCGATGCAGCACGCATAGGCCGGCGCGGCGCCCGACCCGCGCCCGCCCTGAGGACGATGCGAAGCGATCGGCCGATCAGATCAAGTTTCCGTGCGGTTTCGCGATCCCCCGCGACGTCACGATCGCGCCGTCGTCGCCATCGCGACCCTGTGCCCGACGGATGATTGCAGCAACATCGGGGGCAATCTGTCAGGTGTGGCGCTTGGTGGGGTCCCGGATCGATGCCGAGGCAAGAGTCTCTGCTTAATAAGCGCGGCTTTCGCCTCGAAAAGCGGCGTCTTGACTTATTATTGCAATGCAACATAAATCCGCCTCGCACGGGCGATCGCTTCGAGACCGCCGGTGACGACGCCACCCGAGGAGCCGATTCATGCAGACCCCGAATTTCGAGATCCCGACCGAGATGCGCGATTTCGCCGAGAAGAGCGTCGACCAGGCCCGCACCGCCGTCGGCACCCTGATGGGCAACGCGCTCAAGGCCGCCGAGCAGGTCCAGAGCTCGGGGCTCAACCTCCAGTCCTCGATGCAGGCCGCCGTCGCCAAGGGCTTCGACCACGCCCAGACCAACGCCAACGCCACCTTCGACTTCGCGCAGAAGCTCGTGCGCACCAAGGACCTGCGCGAGGCCTTCGAGCTGCAGTCCGAGTTCGTCCGCAGCCAGATCGCCGCGATGCAGGCGCAGGCCAAGGACCTCGGCGCCCTCGCGCAGAACGCCGCGCGCTGAGCCGCCGCTCGGCCCCGTGCGGGGCCGAGGATCTTCCGCCGCGCACCGGCGCGGCGGCCCCGGCCTCCGGTCGGCACCGCGGCTGGATCGTCCGGTCTCGCGGCCGTCGCGTCGGCGTGCCGATCCGCGGGCGCCGATCGCCGCCGCACCCCCGATGCATTGCGCCGGCCGGCAACTGGACTACGTTCGGCCCGTGCGATTCGGGCTCGAACGGAACGACACGCGGACGGCCTCAAGGGATCTCGACGATGGGCAAGCAACGGACGCCGCAGGGACGATCGACCGGCCGCCGCTCCTCCTCGATCCCGCCCGGCACCCTGCAGGGCAAGACGGGTGAGGCCAAGACGGGTGAGGCCAAGGCGGGTGAGGCCAAAAGCGCTCGCGCCGCCGCGCTCGAGGCGGCGCTGCACCCGCCGGAGGAGTCGCTCCCGCCGGTGCCCTCCGAGGCGCCCCCCGAGCCGCTTCACGCGCACCTGATGGACACGGTCTCGCCCGAGGCCCTCGGCACCGCGACCGGCACCCCGACGTCGGCGCCCGAGCCGGACGCGCCCCCGGCCGAGATACCGGTCCCCGCCGACGCCAACCTGGCCGAAGCCGCCTTCGCCGAGATCCCGAATCCCGAAGCGCCGCCGGTCTCCGAACCGGAAGTTGCCGGCCCGGCTGCGGACACGGCGCCCGCACCTGTCGATGAGCCCGTGCCTGCCGACGAGCCCGCGCCGGTCGCGGCCGCCGCGCCGGAGCCGGAGGCTCCGCCCGCCTACACCAACGTGGTCCCGCTGAAATCCGCCGCGCCGGCGCGGCCGCCCGAGCCCCGGGCGGCGCCCCAGCCCGGCGAGGCGCCGGTGCAGCTGTCGGACGGTGCGCTGCCGTCGCCGGCCTCCTGGCGCGCCGGGCGCCGACCCGTCCCGGCCCTGCGTCAGGACCTCGAAGGCCTCGGCGAGACCCTGTTCGCCTTCATGCGCGACGAGAGCTCGGCGGTGCTGACCCATCTCAGCGCGCTGAAGGACGCGCGCTCGCCGGCCGACGCGATCCGCCTGCAGGTCAACGAGATGCAGCGCGTCGCCGACGCCTCGCTCACCTGCTGGAGCGAGCTCGCCCGCCGCGCGACGCGGATCGTCGGCCACCGCTGAGGCTGCCGCGCCGCCGTTCGCTCGCCAACGCGCGGATCCCGGCAAATCCGCCGCGTCGTCGCGCCGAAGGCGAGCCCGGGATCCAGGACCGCCGGTCGCGCCCCGATCGGTCTCGTCGTCGGCTCCGGATCCCGGGTTCTGTTGCGCAGCCCCGGGATGACGGAAAGGAGCCGGTTCGGTCGGCGCGCGGCATCCGTGCACGAGACCGCCGGCGGCGGAACGTCCCTGTCGCCTCCCGGTCACAGCCGCTGCCGGAATGGAGCTTGGCCGGAAACCTCCGGTTAACCATGTCGCTCCTATGCCGTATCGGAGGCTCGGGAGGCCGACCGATGCTGCGATCCGCGCGCCTGATCCGTTCCGCGATCCTGACGGCCGCCGTCGCGCTCGCCGCGATGCCCGCCTGCGCGCAGAACGGCGACCGGGCTCCGCCCGCGGTGGCGATCGCGGCCGACCTCGCCGCCTCGCCCGCGGGCACCAAGCTCACCCTCACCCTGTCGAAGCCGGTCGATGCCCGCGCCTTCGTGATGGAGCGCCCGGACCGGGCGGTGATCGACCTCGCCGAGGTCAACTTCCAGCTCGCGCCCGAGACCGGCCGCCGCCGCGAGGGCCTGGTGCAGTCGTTCCGCTACGGGCTGTTCGCGCCGGGGCGCTCGCGCATCGTCGTCGATCTCGCCGGCCCCGCCACCGTGGGGCGGATCGAGACCGCGACGCGCCCGCGCGACGGCGCCGTGATCCTCACCGTGCCGTTCCAGCGCGCCGACCGCGAGAGCTTCCGCAAGGCGGCCACCGCCGGCGACCTCGCCCCCGCGGCCGGCAAGGCCGTGGCGCCGGCCGAGCCCGCCGACCGGCGCCCGCTGATCGTGGTCGATGCCGGCCACGGCGGCATCGATCCCGGCGCGATCGCGGTCGGGGGCGTGTTCGAGAAGGACATCGTCTTCGGCTTCGCCCAGGCGCTGGTCGCCCGGCTCGAGGCCGGCGGCCGCTACCGGGTGGCGATGACCCGCGACCGCGACGTCTACGTGCCGCTGTCCGAGCGCGTGCGCATCGCCCGCGACGCCAAGGCCGACCTGTTCGTCTCGATCCACGCGGATTCGATCTCGTCGGCGCCGCAGGTGCGCGGCGCGACGATCTACACCGGCTCGGAGAAGGCGACCGACAGCGAATCCGCCAAGCTTGCCGAGCGCGAGAACAAGGCCGACGCCGCCGCCGGCGCCGAATCCGGCGACGGGCCGCCCGAGATCGCCGACATCCTGCAGGAGCTGACGCTGCGCGAGACCCGCGGCTTCTCGTCCGGCTTCGCCAAGACCCTGATGGGCCAGCTCGGGCCGGTGATGGAGATGAGCACGAAGCCGCACCGCGAGGCCGGCTTCAAGGTGCTGCGCTCGCCCGACGTGCCGAGCGTGCTGGTCGAGCTCGGCTACCTGTCGAGCCAGCGCGACCTCGACCTGCTGCAATCGGCCGAGTGGCGCGCCTCCGTCACCGGCTCGATGGCCAAGGCGATCGACCAGTTCTTCGGCAACCGGGCCAGCCTGGTCCGCCCGGTGGTGCCGAACCGGCGCTCGGCGGCAATCGCCCCAGTTTCACCATAGATCCGGTGTCGATACGGGGCACTCGAGACCCCGTCGCGCCGTCCATTCTTCGGTCATCGTCGGCGGGGATCTTCCAGGCTGCGGGCATGCCGGATCGGCGTGCGCCTCGCGGGCAGCCCCGCCCCCCCTAGCCGAATGCGCTCCGCGCGCGGCCGAAGAAACCGACGGACGGGAAACCGGATGCGCCTCATCCTTCGCTTCTTCGGCTTCCTGTTCAGCGCCTTCGCGGTGCTGTTCGTGATCGCAGCCGCGGGCGGCGCGTTCTTCTACTGGAAATACAGCCAGGACCTGCCGGACCACGCCGTGCTCGCCAACTACGAGCCGCCGGTGATGACCCGCGTCCACGCCGCCGACGGCTCGCTGCTGGCCGAGTACGCCAAGGAGCGCCGGCTCTACCTGCCGATCCAGGCGATGCCGAAGATCATCGTCGCCGCCTTCCTCTCGGCCGAGGACAAGAACTTCTACAAGCACGGCGGCATCGACCCCGAGGGCATCGTGCGCGCGGCGCTGACCAACGCCAAGAGCGGCAAGCGGCAGGGCGCCTCGACCATCACCCAGCAGGTCGCGAAGAACTTCCTGCTCTCGAACGAGCAGACCTTCGACCGCAAGATCAAGGAAGCGCTGATCGCGCTGCGGATCGAGGCGACCTACTCCAAGGACAAGATCCTCGAGCTCTACCTCAACGAGATCTTCCTCGGCACGATCGTGCCGGGCCGCAACCTGCACGGCGTCGCCGCCGCGGCGCTGGATTATTTCGGCAAGTCGGTGCACGAGCTGACGATCAACGAGGCGGCCTACCTCGCCGCGCTGCCGAAGGGGCCGAACAACTACCACCCCTACCGCAAGACCCAGGCGGCGCTCGACCGCCGCAACGAGATCATCCGCCTGATGGCGGAGAACAACTACATCACCAAGGAGGAGGCGGACGCCGCCAAGAAGATGCCGCTCGGCGTCAACCCGCGCGTCGCCTTCCCGAACGCCGCCAACGCCAACTACTTCACCGAGGAGGTCCGCCGCGAGATCTCTGAGCGCTACGGCGAGAAGAAGCTCTACGAGGGCGGCCTGTCGGTGCGCACCACCCTCGACCCGAAGATGCAGGCCCTCGCGCGCAAGGCGCTGGTCGACGGCCTCGTGCGCTACGACCAGTCCCATGGCTGGCGCGGCCCCGTCACCAAGGTCGACCTGACCGGGCGCGACTGGGGCATGGCGGCGGCCGAGGTGAACGCGCTCGGCGACGTCGCGCCGTGGCGGCTCGCCGTGGTGCTCGGGCAAGGCGGCGGCGGCGTGCAGATCGGCCTGCAGCCCAAGCGCGAGGCCTCGGGCCAGGTCGCCAAGGACCGCGACACCGGCACGATCCCGCCGGACGGCATGCGCTGGGCCGGCCGCCCGAACCTCGCCGCCGGCGACATGATCTACGTCGAGGCGATGGATGGCGGCCGCGGGCAGTACCGCCTGCGCCAGAAGCCCGAGGTGTCCGGCGCCATCGTCGCGATGGACCCGAACACCGGCCGCGTGCACGCGATGGTCGGCGGCTTCTCCTACGACGAATCCGAGTTCAACCGCGCGACCCAGGCGATGCGCCAGCCCGGCTCGTCGTTCAAGCCGATCGTCTACTCGGCGGCCCTCGACAACGGCTACACCCCGTCCTCGATCGTGCAGGACTCGCCGATCACCATCGAGGCCGGCCCCGGCCAGGAGGCGTGGACGCCCTCGAACTACGACGGCAAGTCCGGCGGGCCGCACACCCTGCGCTACGGCATCGAGCACTCGAAGAACCTGATGACGGTTCGGCTCGCCAAGGACGTCGGCATGCCGCTGATCGCCGAGTATGCCCGCCGCTTCGGCGTCTACGACGACATGCTGCCGGTGCTGCCGATGTCGCTCGGCGCCGGCGAGACCACCGTCATGCGGATGGTCACCGCCTACTCGATGCTGGCCAATGGCGGCCGCCGCATCCGCCCGACCCTGATCGACCGGATCCAGGACCGCATCGGCGAGACGATCTACCGGCACGACAACCGCAAGTGCGTCGGCTGCGATGCCGAGAAGTGGTCCGGGCAGGACGAGCCGAAGCTGGTCGACGATTCCGAGCAGGTGCTCGACCCGCTGACCGCCTACCAGATGGTCTCGATCATGGAGGGCGTCGTGCAGCGCGGCACGGCGACGATCCTCAAGCAGATCGGCAAGCCGCTCGCCGGCAAGACCGGCACGACCAACGACGCCAAGGACGCGTGGTTCGTCGGCTTCTCGCCGGACCTCGCGGTCGGCATCTACATCGGCTTCGACAAGCCGCGCTCGCTCGGCGACCGCGCCACCGGCGGCGGCCTCGCCGCGCCGATCGCGCTCGACTTCCTCAAGGTCGCCCTCAAGGACAAGCCGCCGACCCCGTTCCGGGTGCCGCCGGGCATCAAGCTGATCCGCGTGGCGCTCGGCTCCGGCATGCGCGCCGGATCGGGCGAGGGCGCCGGCACCATCCTCGAGGCGTTCAAGCCCGGCACCGCGCCGCCGGATTCCTACGTCGCCCCGGCCGGCCAGGCCGCGGCGCCGGCCACCGTCCCGGCGGATGCCGACCGCGCGGTGCAGGCCGGCGGGCTGTACTGAGCGGGATGCCTCTCTTCCCTCCCCCGCTCCAGGGGAGAGGGACGTAGTTCCGATGCGGAACAAAAAAAGCCGCCCCTGACGGGCGGCTTTGAAGTCTCAGGGAGGCATCAAACAGAGCGGGACGGAGGTCTCACTCGACATCCAGACATCTGGAATGCCCCGACATTCAATCGAAAAAGTTAACGCACGGTTAAGGGTCCGGCGTTCCTCAAATCATCGCCCGGTTCGACCGGGCCGACATCAGTATCGGTGGCCGCTCAGGCAGCGAGGCTGGTGAAGAGACCACGCCCGTCGGTGCCGCCGACCAGGCCTTCGACGAAGTTCTCCGGGTGCGGCATCATCCCGAGGACGTTGCCGCCCTCCGAGTAGATCCCGGCGATGGCGTTGAGCGAGCCGTTGCGGTTGGCGGCGATCGTCACCTGCCCGTCGGCGTCGCAGTACCGGAACGCGACCCGGCCCTCGCCCTCGATTCGGGCCAGCGTCTCGGGGTCGGCGAAGTAGTTGCCCTCGCCGTGCGCGACGCAGACGTCGATGACCTCGCCCTTCGCGTAGGCGCCGGCGAAGCGCGTGTCGGTGCGCTCGACGCGCAGCGTCTGCCGGTGGCAGATGAAGCGGCGGTCGACGTTGCGCATCAGCACGCCCGGCAGCAGGCCGGATTCGCACAGGATCTGGAAGCCGTTGCAGATGCCGAGCACCAAGCCGCCGCGGGCGGCGTGCGCGCGGACCGCATCCATCGCGGCGGCGCGGCCGGCGATGGCGCCGCAGCGCAGGTAGTCGCCGTAGGAGAAGCCGCCGGGCAGGACGGCGAGGTCGGTGCCGGCGGGAAGCGCGGTGTCGGCGTGCCACATCGTCGTGACCTCGGCCCCGGCAAGCCGGAGCGCGCGGGCGACGTCGGCGTCGCGGTTCGAGCCGGGGAAGACGACGATCGCGGCGCGCATCACGCGATCTCGATCGCGTAGTTCTCGACCACGGTGTTGGCCAGGAGCTTCTCGCAGGCGGTCTTCAGCGTCGCCTCGGCGCCGGCCCGGTCCGCGGCCGCGACCTCGATGTCGAACACCTTGCCCTGGCGCACGCCCTCGATCGACGCGATGCCGAAGGACTTGAGCGCGGCCTCGATCGCCTTGCCCTGCGGATCGAGGACGCCGGTCTTCAGGGTGACGACGATGCGGGCTTTCATGATGGGCCACTCAGCAGGGTCTGGATCGGAAGAAGGCGGTGACGAACGTCGGGGCGGCCGAGCCGGGCGCGGGGATCGACACGGGACGTGCCGAGACCGGGCATCACCGGCGCGCGGCCCGAGGTGCCGTGCGCAGGGGCTCGATGCTGGTCGCGCGCTGCCAGAGCTGGAGCATGATCCAAGCCGCGACCACGCTGAACAGCCCCATCAGCACGTGGCCGACGGTATCGCCGAGCTCGAACAGGCCGGCGATCGCCCAGCCCGCGGCGATCGCCACAGCGAAGACTTCCGTTCCCACCAGCACCATCATGCTGAGGATCGTGATCAGGTTGCGGGTGTTCACGAGGACCCCTTCCTCCGGCGGCACGGATGTGCGTCCCGCTTGCGAAGGCGGCAGTACCCCGATTGTCGCATCCTGTGCAACCGATAAGCGGAGGGCCGGGAGGCCCCCCGCCTCAGCGCGGCGCCCGCTTGGCGAGGATGCGCTGGAGGGTGCGGCGGTGCATGTTCAGCCGCCGTGCGGTCTCGCTGACGTTCCGTCCGCACAGCTCGTAGACCCGCTGGATGTGCTCCCAGCGCACCCGGTCGGCCGACATCGGGTTCTCGGGCGGGTCGGCCCGCTCGCCGGGCTGCGCCATCAGCGTCCCGTGGATCTCGTCGGCATCGGCCGGCTTGGCGAGGTAGTCGAACGCCCCGAGCTTCACGGCGGTGACGGCGGTGGCGATGTTGCCGTAGCCGGTGAGGATCACGCCGCGGGCCTCGGGCCGGCGCTCCTTCAGGCGGGCGATCACGTCGAGCCCGTTGCCGTCGCCGAGCCGCATGTCGATCACCGCGAAGGCGGGGGCCCGCGCCTCGACCACGGAGACGCCCTCGGCCACGCTCTCGGCGACCTGGACGTGATAGCCGCGCGCTTCCATCGCGCGGGCGAGGCGGGTCGAGAACGGCTTGTCGTCGTCGACGATCAGAAGGCTGCGGTCGGAAAACGCGGCGAGCGGGTCGGCGTCGTTGAGCGCCACAGCATCCGGGGCGCCCGACGAGCTCGATTGCGTCAGCATGAGAAGCTCCTCAAACATTTCGTTGTATTCGTTGAAAGTTTATATAGGCGCGACATCGCCCGCGGGCAGGGGTGGCCGGGTACCGAATTCGGGGGCATGACGGAGCGCCGCACCCCGCTCGAAGATGTGGCGCGCCCAGGAGATCCGGACCTGCGCCCCGTGCGTTCCCGGCTTCGAGGCGTTGGCCAGGGTGATCTGCGCGCCCGAGCGCTCGATCAGCGTCTTGGCGATGAACAGCCCGAGGCCGAGGCCGGCGCCGACCGTGCCGCCCTGGTTCTGGCCCGCCGTGCGGTCCGGGCTGCGGGTGGTGACGTAGGGTTCGCCCGCCCGCAGCAGCACCTCGGCGGAGAAGCCGGGGCCGTCGTCGCGGATCTCCAAGGTGACCCGGTCCAGGGTCCAGCGCCCCTCGATCACCACCCGGGCGTCGGCGAAGTCGACCGCGTTGTCGAGGATGTTGCCGAGCCCGAACATCACGCCGGCGTTGCGGCGGCAATCCGGCTCCGGGGCGTCGCCCGCGCTCGATATGTCGAGGGCGATGCCCATCGCGCGGTGCGGCGCCACCAGCTCCTCGATGAGATGGCTGAAGCTCAAGGTCTCGAGGAAGCCGGCCCCGTCGCCGTCGAGCGAGGTGAGCTTCGAGAGGATGCCGCGGCAGCGATCGACCTGCTCGCGCAGCAATTGCAGGTCCTCGGCGACGGCCGGCGGCGCGTCGGGGCCGAGCTGGCGCACCAGCTCCTTTGTGACGACCATGATCGTGCCGAGCGGCGTGCCGAGCTCGTGCGCCGCCGCCGCCGCCAGCCCGTCGAGCTGCGACAGGTGCTGCTCGCGGGCGAGCACCAGCTCCGTCGCGGCCAGCGCCTGGGCGAGCTGTCGCGTCTCCTCCGAGACCCGCCAGGCGTAGACGCCGGTGAAGGCCGTGCCGAGCAGGATCGCCGTCCACACCCCGGAGACGTAGAGGAACGGCAGCTCGATCCGGCCGTCGGCGAACCACGGCAGCGGGCGGTGGACGAGGGCCAGCAGCGTCGCCAGCCCGATCGCCAGCAGGCCGAGCGCCAGCGTCCGCTCCGGCGGCAGCGCGGTCGCCGAGATCAGCACCGGGGCGAGGAACAGCAGCGAGAACGGGTTTTGCAACCCGCCGGTGAGGAACAGCAGCACGGCGAGTTGCACGATGTCGAAGGCCAGCAGCAGCGCCGCCGAATCGGCGCTCAGCCGGTAGCTCGCCGGGAAGCGGATGCGCAGGCCGAGGTTGAGCCACGACGAGGCGGCGATCGCCAGGAAGCACCAGCCGAACGGCAGCCCGAGCCCGAGCCCGAACTGCGCCCCGACCACGGCGGCGCTCTGCCCGGTGATCGCGAGCCAGCGCAGGCGCACGAACGTGTCGAGCCGCAGGTGGCGCGCGTCGCGGACGAAGCCGCTCGGATCGGTGTCGAGCATGATGTGTTCTACGATAGGGCCGCGGCCCCTCCCATCCAGGGCCCGCGACGCTCCGGCGGTCGCCGCGTCAACCCGCCTCGTCCAGCTCGGGGCCGCGGGTGGCGTCGAGGCCGGCGCCCGGGATCGGCGCGATCGGCACAGGCGCGCCGGTGCGGGCCGCCTCGTAGATCGCCTCCATCAGCATCTGGTCCTGCAGCCCCTCCTCGCCGGGGGTGCGCGGCCGGCGGTTCTCCTGGATGCAGCGCGAGAAGTGATCCATCTCCAGGGCGAACTGGTTCTTCGCGCCGAGCACCTTGGTGTCCTGCGACACCGCCTTGCCGTCGCGATGGGTGATGACGAGGCGTTGGCCGACATAGGCGAAGGCGTTCTGCAGATCGATGTCGGCGCCGCCGGTATGCACCGCCAGGCGCCGCGATTCGTGGACGCCGTAGCTGGTCATGCACTGCGCCAGCACGCCGGAGGGGAAGCGCAGGGTGAAGCTCACGCTCTCCTCGACCTCGCGGAACTTCGGGTCGTCGGGCGGCGAATAGGTGTGCGCCTGGATCAGGTCGGGCTCCTCGCCCAGCAGCGCCCGCACGCCGTTGAGGCAGTAGAGCCCGATATCCGGCAACGCCCCGCCGCCGGACAGCGCCTTCTTCAGGCGCCACTGCTCCGGCAGGCCCGAGGTCTGGCCGTTGAAGGCCTGGATCATCCGCGGCTTGCCGAACTCGCCCGAGCGCACGAGGCGCACGACCTCGCGGTTGTAGGGCTCGTACTGGCAGCGATAGGCGATCATCAGCTTGACCTTGGCCTGCTCGCACGCCGCGATCATCGCGCGGGCTTCCGCGGAGGAGGCCGCCATCGGCTTCTCGCACAGCACGTGCTTGCCGGCCCCCGCCGCGGCGACGACGTCGTCGCGGTGCACCGCGTTCGGGGTGACGATGTAGACCGCCTGGATCTCGGGATTGGCCTTGAGCTTGTCCCAGTCGCCGTAGCCGTAGACCGCGCTCTCGGCGACGCCGTACTGCTTGGCCACGAGCTTGGCCTTGTCCGGCGTGCCCGACATGAGCGCCACGAGCCGCGAGCGCTTGGCTTCTCCGAGCGCCGGGAGGATCTCGTCGAGGCTGAGACGCCCGAGGCCGACGACGCAGTAGCCGACCCGTTGGCCCGGCGGCTGCGGCGCGGGCGTCGGCGCCGGAGGCCGGTCGCCCTGGCCGCGCCAGTTCGGGAACTGCACGCGGCCGCCCTGAACCGCGCCGGTGTCGGCCGGCACCGTCGGGCCGGGCGTCGTCGCGGCGCGGGCCGCGTCCGCAGCCGCGAGCGCCGCGCCGGTGAGGGTGACGCCGCCGGCCCGCAGCAGGGTCCGTCGCGAGAGCCCGTGATCGTCTGCCATGCATCCCCGTCTCGGTCGGTGAGAGGCGGGGAAACCCGGGGCCGGATCGCAGGGTTCCGCCGGGCGCCGGCGCGCTCAGTGCAGCCGGTCGGGCGGGGCGGCCGCATTCCAGGCGGCCCGGGCCTCGGCCGCCGCCCCGTCCTCGCGCGCCGGTTGATCGAGGAAGGCGAGGCCGGCCTGGGTGCCGTCGCGCCAGACGACCTCGGCGCGGCGGGTCTCGTTGCGGCCGGTCACGTTGCGGCCGGTCACGGTGAGGTCGACGACGCGCGGCAGGACCACGTCCTCCGCGACGACGATGCGGGCGCCGGTCAGCGAATGGTCCCGCAGGCGGCACGGAGCCTCCGGCAGGAACGCCGCGAGGCGCAGGGTGCCGCCGAGGCAGGCCCGGCGGCGGTCGCTGTGGCGGCGCTCGATCTTGGGCGTCGTCAAGGTCACGAAAGTCATCCCGGCTCTTGTTGGCATTTCATCAATGCAAGGGAGCACGAAAAGCTTCGTCTCGTCAGGTATAAGTGATGGTTAACCCTAACGGCGCCGGGCAGGCATGCGGCCGTCACCGCGCCGGCGGCGGGTCCGGCGCCTCGACGCCGCCGCTGCGCTGGAGCTGGAGCGCGACGAACCAGCACAGGGCCGCCCAGGCGGCGCCGATGCACCAGCCGGCCAGAACGTCGCTCGGCCAGTGGACGCCGAGGTAGATCCGGCTGATCCCGACGAGGAGGGTCATGGTGACGCCGAGCGCCAGCACCAGCGCCTTGACGCGGCGGTAGCGGTCGATCCGCGCGAGCAGCGTCGCCAGGGTCAGGTAGGCGATCGCCGACATCATCGCGTGGCCGCTCGGGAAGCTCGCCGTGAACACGTCCATGCCGTGCGGCACCAGGTCCGGCCGCGGGCGATGGTAGAACAGCTTCAGCACCGTCGAGACCAGCTCGCCGCCGCCGACCGCGCCGATCACGAACAGGCCGACCCGGCGCTTGCCGGACAGGGCGAGGTAGGCCGCGACCGACGCCGTCAGGAACACGATGGTGAAGACGCTGCCGAGCCCGGTGATGTCGCGCATCGTCTCCTCGAGCCAGCGCGGCCCGATCGGATCGGACAGGTCGGCCGGGTTGCGCAGGGCGAGCAGGATCTTGCGGTCGAGCGCCTCGGTCGAGCCCTCGCCGACCTCGTGCGCCAGGGCGAAGAAGGCGTAGCCGAGCCCGCTGACGCAGATCAGCGCCAGCAACGGCCCGACCTCGTTGAGGCGCAGCCGGAGCCAGACGGAGGTGGCGTGGGACAGGAACGGGATGCGCCGCAGCGGGGCGGGGGGGCTCATCGCGCCGTGCCCGATCGATCGCGGGCGCCGTGGGGAGGATTTATCGAGACCATCACGCGTTCTCGCCGAAGGCGAAGCGGGCCCGCTCGGCCCAGGGACCGCCGAGGTAGCGCCACAGGCGGGTGGCCGGCGCGGTGAAGCGGAACGGCGCGAAGTCGTCGGCGAGGGCGGCGTGGAGCGCGCGGGCGGTGTCGGGGTCGACCTTGTTCTGCACGGTGACGTGCGGGCGCCAGCCCTGCTTGTCCTGGGCGGTGAGGTGGGCGTCGAAGGTCTTGGCGAGGCGCGCGCGGAAGGCGGAGAGCGGCTCGGAATCGAGGACGTAGGCCACGCCGCGGCCGGTGAAGCGCAGCCCCGTCACCGCAACCTCGGGCGGCGGCACGGTGCGCGCGAGCATCGCGATCGTCTCGCGCACGCCCGCCTCGGCGGCGCCGGGCAGGTTGTGGAACAGCGTGGCGTGGGCCGGGATGCGGTTGAGCGCCTTCGGGAAGTGCCGCCGCCGCAGGCCGTCGAACCGCGCGAACGTGTCCGCGTCGAACTCGAGCGTCAGGATCAGGGGCGCCTGCCGGGCGTCCTGTCCCGGCTCCTCTTGCTTCAGCGCATCTTGCGTCGGCGTCTCTGGCATGCGGGCTTCCTGTCGCGGCCGGACGGAGATGGCGCGGCGCGCGATCAGGTCCAGTAGAGGATCCGCGCCGCGGGCAGGTCGCGGGCGAGCGCGGCAAACAGCGTGTCGCGCATCGACCGCATCAGCTCCTTGGGGAAGACGTACTTCACCGAGCCGAACTTGGTGAGCTTCTTCGCGCGCTCGGCCTCGTCGAGCGGCAGGTCGGAGCCCGGGTACCAGCCCTGGAGCACCTGCTTCGAGCCCGGGGTGAAGCGGTGGGTGATCAGCTCGGCGGTGAGGTCGAGGTCGGGCACGTCGGCGAGCGCCGCGGCGGCCTCGCGGATCAGCCTGGCATAGCCGGCCTCCCAATCCGGCACCGGCAGGATCGGCGCGATCGTGAGCCCGACGGGATAGCCCGCCAGCGCCACGGCCCGCATCGCCTGGAGCCGCGCGTCGAGGCTCGCGGTGCCGCCCTCGTAGCGCGTCGCGGTGCGGGCGTTGACCGAGAACCGGATGCGGGTGCGGCGGTTGTGCGGCAGGTCGAGCAGCGGCTCGACCGCGGCGAACTTGGTGGTGAAGCGCAGCTGCACCGGCGCCTCCCAGGCACCGAAATGCCGGATCGCCGCCGAGAGCGAGCCGGTGAGGTGCTCGATGCCCAGCGGATCGGTGTAGCACGAGGCCTCGAAGGTGGTCCCTTCCTGCGCCCGCTCGGCCTGCGCCGAGGTCACCGCGCCCTGGCCGAGATAGGCGCCGAGATTGGCCAGGATCGCGTCGAGGTTGGCGTAGGCCCGCGTCACCGGCGGCCCCGACAGGGAGCCGGCGAGGTAGCAGTACTGGCAATGGGCCGGGCAGCCCTCGGCGAGGTCGAAGCGCCAGTCGGCCGAGGGCGGGATCGGCTGGAGCCGGAGCTTGGTCGGCGGTGCCACGACGAGGGCGAGCGTCGCCTTCGCCTCGATGTAGGCCCGGCGCGGGTCGGCCTGGCGCAGGCCGGTGAGGCGGTTGGCCGTCAGGCGCTCGACCGGGAGCCCGAGCGCTTCCGCGCGGGCGAGCATCGCCCGGCCGTGCGCGTGCTCCAGGGCGGCCGGCGTCGCCAGGACGCGCCGCGGACGCCACAAGCGTGCCGGCCGCGCCGTCGACGAGACGGCCGGCGCGGGCGGCGGCGAAAGGACGGGCGGCGAAAGCACCGGTGGCGCGAGGGTCTGGGCGGGCTCCATGAGGGCCGAACGCCCCGGCACCCGTGCCGGCTCCTCACTTCCGCCGGGCGCGGCCTGCGGCTAAAGCACCGGCCATGGCCCCGAAGCGTTCGCCCGTCCCCCCCGTCCGGGAAACCGTCCACGAGGGGCGCGACGGCTGGCTGTTCCTCATCGGCGGCAGCAACGACGTCATGCAGCGCTACCGCGGGACCCTGCGGCAGTGGTGGACCCTGCGCGGCTGGACCCGGCTGATCACGGCGCGCGCCGCCCGCGCGGCCGGGCTCGGCATCCGCTGCGTCCAGCTCATCGTGCCGGAAAAGCTCTCGGTCTACGATCACAAGACCATCGACCTGCGCTACGACCCGGCCCGGGCCTCGACCCGTCGCCTCGCCCGCAAGCTCGCGGGGCAGGCCACCTATCTCGACCTGCTCGGCCCGTTTCGCGCGGCCCGCGACGGGCCGGTGCCGCTCTACCTCAAGACCGACACGCACTGGTCGGCCGAGGGATGCCTGCTCGCCTATCGCGAATTGATGCGGGCGCTCGCCGCGGTCCCGCCGGCCGACATCGGCACCCGGCCCGTCCTCGTGACGGAGCGGGTGATGGATCTCGGCGCAAAGCTGCCGGGCCGGCCGGCCGAGCGCCTGGTGCGCCCGCAGATCCACCGCGACGCGGTGCGCGTCGAGACCGGGGCGCTGCTCGCGGCCTCCGAGGAAGCGGGAACCGAGGTCGACCTGCATGTCGGCGCGCACGTGGTCTACCGCAACGCCAACCCCGCCGTCGACCCGCGGCGCGTGGTGCTGTTCGGCGATTCCTACGCGCATTTCGCGCCGATGCTGCTCACCGGGCTGCTGGCCGAGAGCTTCGCCGAGGTGCACTTCGTGTGGTCGTCGAGCTTCGACTGGGCTTACGTCGAGCGGGTGCGCCCCGACATCCTGCTGTTCGAGCTGGCCGAGCGCTTCCTCGCCCGCCTGCCCGCCGACGACTTCGACGTGGCCGCCGGGCGCCGGGCCGGCGCGGCCGGCTAGAGCATTCTCCGCGATCCCCGGATCACGTGGAATGCTCTCCCGTTGCAAGATCGCGTCAGGGGATCGGCTGGCTCAGGGTGGTTTCGACGAGGACGTCGTCGGTCTGGGCCGCGAGGTAGAGGTCCGGCGTCCACGCGATGCCGAGGAGCAGGACGACGATCGCGAGGAGGCCGGCCAAGCCCAGCGTCACCCCGTCGGCCTGCCGCCGCAGCGCGTGGATCGCGGCGCATCCGGCGGTGAACACGGCCGCCTCGGCAGCGGGGATCGCGAGGGCAAGCGACATCGGGCCTTCTCTCCGGACGTTTCGGCGGGATCGTGCCACCCGTCTCACGGTCCGGCATCGAATGCGAGATGCCGAGGCCTGCGCGGGGCGACGACCGAGGAAGACATCCAAGCAGGAAACGGGCTAAGTGCACCTCACAAAACCCCCGACCTCCGCGGCCGTTCACTATGCCGGCGACGCCACGACGGGGGTTTTGTGAGAGGCACCAAGCCTGCCACAACCTTTCCCCCTCGCCGCGTCGCCCTCCCGACGGACGGCGCGACGCGCGAAACAACGGATCGCACCCATGGGATTGC
This sequence comes from Methylobacterium sp. E-025, assembly GCF_022829705.1. NCBI lineage: Bacteria > Pseudomonadati > Pseudomonadota > Alphaproteobacteria > Hyphomicrobiales > Methylobacteriaceae > Methylobacterium > Methylobacterium sp. E-025. Next base: position 50,316 of record NZ_JAKSYR010000141.1, on the reverse strand, counting down.
TCGTCGACGGCGTCTGGCAGGATCAGTGGTACGACACGGCGTCGACCGGCGGCCGCTTCGAGCGCAAGGCCTCTGCCTTCCGCAGCTGGGTCACCGCCGACGGGTCGCCCGGCCCCTCGGGCGAGGGCGGGTTCAAGGCCGAGCCCGGGCGCTACCACCTCTACGTCTCGCTCGCCTGCCCGTGGGCGCACCGCACCCTGATCGTGCGGGCGCTGAAGGGCCTCGAGGACGCGATCTCCGTCTCCGTCGTCGACCCGCACATGGGCGCCGAGGGCTGGGTGTTCGGCGACAGCCCCGGCGCCACCCCCGATCCGATCCACCATGCGACGCGGCTCTACGAGGTCTACCGCGCCGCCGACCCGCGCTATACCGGCCGCGTCACCGTGCCGGTGCTGTGGGACCGCGAGCGGAAGACGATCGTCTCGAACGAATCGGCCGAGATCATCCGCATGCTCGACGGGGCCTTCCACGGCGGCGGGCCGGACCTCTGCCCGGACGACCTGCGCGGGGAAATCGATGCGGTGAACGCCCGGGTCTACGACCGGGTCAACAACGGCGTCTACAAGGCCGGCTTCGCCACCGCGCAATCGGTCTACGCGGAGGCCTTCGCCGCGCTGTTCGCCGAGCTCGACGCGCTGGACGCCCGCCTCGACCGGTCGCGCTACCTGTGCGGCGCACGGCTCACCGAGGCCGACATCCGGCTGTTCACGACGCTGGTGCGGTTCGACGCGGTCTATGTCGGGCACTTCAAGTGCAACCGGCAGCGCATCGCCGACTACCCGAACCTGTCGAACTACCTGCGCGACCTCTACGCCCTGCCGGGCGTCGCCGGGACGGTGGACCTCGTCCACATCAAGCGGCACTATTACGAGAGCCATCCGACCATCAACCCGACGGGCATCGTCCCGGTGGGGCCGGCGCTGGACTTCGCCGCGCCCAACGACCGGGCCCTGCGCTTCGGCGGGTGAGGCGAACGCGCGCCGGGCTCGACGGATGCGCGCGGCGCGTTAGATCGGACGGCATGACGCTCGCACACACCTCTCGCCGCCTCGCCCTCGCCCTGCTCGCCGCGCCCTTGGCGCTGTCGGGGCCCGCCTGGTCCCAGGCCGCGGTGCAGCTCGACGGCACCTGCGAGAAACTGACGATCGAAGGGAAGGACGCCACCTCGGCCTGCAGGCCGACCCTCGGGAACAGCGCCGAGCGTCGGCGCACGACCTTCGACTTCACCACCACGGACGGGCGCACGCTCAGCTTCAGCGGCACCGGCGCGCAGCAGGAGCGCACCGAGGAGACCGACCCGCTGCAGCCGATCAACCTCGTCACCACCGGCACGTCGAGCGACAAGGGCATCGTGCGCAACCCGACCCCGGCGGTCGGCGCCTGCACCTTCTCGACGCCGGCACCGGGCAAGACCACCATCGCCTGCGAGGCCTCGGCGCCGGACGGCCGCACCTTCGCCGGGACCTTCGTGACGCAGGCCAAGGCCGCCGCCGGCGCCCCCGCGCAGTAGGCCCGGCGTTTCGAGGGTCGGGGCGCACCGCACGACGCGCTCCAGCCTGGGATGCAGCGATCCGGTCTCGGCCCGGCACCGCGCGCGGGACAGCCCTCGGGGACCGGCGAAAACCCGACGAAACCTGCGGATTTGCCCGATTCCGCCGCGCGAGAGCGCGCGCACCGCACTGGTCAGCCGCGTGCCCGAGTCCCATGTACCCGGTCTGGCGACATTTGGTTCCAAGGCCCGACACCGCATGCTGAACGACACGCTCGCGACGGACGCGCACCCGGGTGCGTCCGACCTGATCCGGGAGACCACCACGGCCGGTTTCCGGCAGGACGTCATCGCCGAATCGGCGAACCGTCCCGTGCTGGTCGCGTTCTGGTCGCCGCGCGCACCGTCGAGCAAGACGCTGCTCGCCGTGCTGGAGAAGCTCGTCCGCGCCGCCGCGGGCAAGGTCGTGCTGGTCAAGATGAACGTCGACGAGCATCCGGCGGTCTGGGGCCAGATCGGCCAGCAGCTCGGCCTGCAGGGCGTGCCCGCCGTGGTCGCCATCGACCAGGGCCGCCCGGTCGACATGTTCGAGGGCGCCCTGCCGGAAGCGCAGATCAAGACCTTCTTCGACCGTCTCGCCGGCCCCAGCGAGATCGATCAGGTGATGGCGGAAGCCGCGCAGGCGCTGGCGGAGGGCGACCTCGCCGGCGCCTCCGAGCTCTACGCCGCGGTGCTCGGGCAGCAGCCCGACAACGTCGCGGCCCTGGCCGGCCTCGCCAAGATCCAGCTCGACGCCGGTGAGCTGGAGAACGCCAAGCAGGTGCTGGCGATGGTGCCGGAGGCCAAGGCCGCCGACCCGGGGCTCGCCGGCATCCGCGCCGCGATCGTCCTGGCCGAGCAGGCCGCGGCGCTCGGCGACCTCGCCGGCCTGGAGGCGGAGGTCGCCGCGAACCCGGACGCGCACCAGGCCCGGTTCGACCTCGCCCTCGGCCTCAATGCCGGGAACGAGCGCGAGAAGGCGGTCGATCACCTGATCGAGATCATCCGCCGCGACCGGACCTGGAACGAGGACGGCGCGCGCAAGCAGCTGCTCCAGTTCTTCGAGGCCTGGGGCCCGATGGATCCGGCCGCGATCCGCGGACGGCGCAAGCTCTCGACGCTGCTGTTCGCGTGAGGGCGGATCTGCGGGTGCAGAGGGAAGCCGAAGGTTCTGTCTTGCTGGAGGCATCATGAGCACGCATGCGGGCTACAAGGGGCCGGGCGATTGCCCGCCCGTCATCCCGGTCTTCCCCCTGCCCGGCGCCCTGCTGCTGCCGCGCGGGCAGATGCCGCTCAACATCTTCGAGCCGCGCTACCTCGCGATGGTGGACGACGCCCTGCGGACCGACCGGGTCATCGGCATGATCCAGCCCGACGCCGAGGGCGGCGCCTCGCCGTTGAACCCGAAGCTGTACCGCGTCGGCTGCGCCGGGCGGATCACCCAGTTCGCCGAGACCGGCGACGGGCGCTACCTGCTCTCGCTGACCGGCATCGGCCGCTTCCGGGTGATGAGCGAGCTGGCCACCACCGGCGCCTATCGCCGCTGCCAGGTCAGCTACGACGACTTCGCCATCGATTTCACCGCGCGCGCCGGCGAGGACGCGGTGGACCGCGAGGGCGTGCTGCGGGCGCTGCGCGACTTCGTCGATTCTAACGACCTCAAGGTCGACTGGGCCGGGATCGAGGAGGCGCCGAACGAGGCCCTGGTCAACGCGCTGTGCATGATGAGCCCGTTCGGCGTCCGCGAGAAGCAGGCGATGCTCGAGGCCGCCGACCTGAAGACCCGCGCCGAGATCCTGGTCGCGGTCACCGAGATGGAGATGGTGCGCAGCACCGGGCCCGAGCCGACGATGCAGTGACGACTCGAAGGACGGCTCGGCGGTGACGAGCGCCCGCGCCTTCGCGACCAACCGGCACGGCTTCCGATGGAGAACCAGAGCATGACGCAGGACATGACCACGCAGAGCGCCGCCGTCGAGGCGACCCGCGTCGACCCGAAGCTCCTCGAGCTGCTGGTCTGCCCGCTGACCAAGGGCACCCTCGATTACGATGCTGGCCGCCAGGAGCTGATCAGCCGCTCGGCCAAGCTCGCCTACCCGATCCGCGACGGCATCCCGATCATGCTGCCGGAAGAGGCGCGCCAGCTGACGGACTGAGCCGGGGCGAGGACGAGGGCATGGCGTTCAAGGCGAAATCCGCCTCCGAGACGAAGGCGGCCGAGCTCGCATCCGCGATCGTGCGCATCGCCGACCGGGACGGCGCGCCGCTGCAGATCGGCGTCGACCGGCTGCGCCAGGGCAACCCGCGGCTGACGCCGCTGGCGATCGGCCAGCTCTACCGCAAGCATCGCGACCACCTCGACGCCGCCCTCGCCGAGCGCGGCTACACCCTCGTCGGCTATGCCGACCAGGGCCCCGGCCGGGGCATGGAGTTCGAGATCGACCCCGCCTGACACGGGGACCCGGCCGGGGCGTCGAACGTGCCGCGGTACCGGCCATCGCCCGCCCGTGGTAGGGGAGGCGATGCCCCGCTGGCTTTTCCTTACCTTCGTCGCCGCCGTGGCGCTGGCCGTGCTCGGCAGCGCCATCATCGTCCTGCGCGCCCCGCCGTCCAAGCCGCCGGCCGCGAGCCTGTCCTGCGCACCGATGCCCTGCCCGGGGACCGCGCCGACGGCGTGAGCCCCGGCCGAGCGGCCTTCGCCGGCCATTTCCGCACGGGCCTCGGACGAGCCGCGGGGCCCCCCTCGCCGCCGCGGGCGGGGAGGCCTGCACGATGCGGCACCGTCGCGAAACGCCTCAGAAGAAGATCGGCCGCGCGCTCGCGTGGTGCTCGCCGAGCACGGTGCCGGTGGCGGGCTCGATCTCCTTGAGCACCACGTCGTAGCCCCAGAGGTCGGCGAGGTGCTGCAGCACGCGCCGGGCGTCGTCCTTCTGCAGGGTGATCTTGTTCAACGCCTTGTGGTGCAGGATCAGGCGGCGGTCGCCTTCGAGGTCGACGTCCACCACCTCGATGTCGGGATCGAGCCAGGCCACGTCGTACTGGCGGCCGAACGAGCGGCGCATCTTGCGGTAGCCGCGCTCGTCGTGGATCGCGGCGACGTGCAGCTCGGGCTGCTCCGGATCGTCGGCGACGTGGAACAGCCGCATGTCGCGCATCAGCTTCGGCGACAGGAATTGGGCGATGAAGCTCTCGTCGCGGTAGTTCTCCCAGCAATCGCGCAGCACCGCCATGCCGTCGCCGGTGCCGGCGATGTCGGGGAACCACTGCCGGTCCTCCGCCGTCGGCTGCTCGACGATGCGGGCGATGTCCTGCATCATCGCGAAGCCGATCGCGTAGGGGTTGTGGCCGCTGTAGCTGCGGTCGTCGTAGTTCGGCTGGCGGATGACGTTGGTGTGCGACTGCAGGAACTCGAGATAGGCCGCCTCGCCGATCAGGCCCTTCTCGGAGAGCGCGTTCATGATCCGGTAGTGGCAGTAGGTGGCGCAGCCCTCGTTCATCACCTTGGTCTGGCGCTGCGGGTAGAAGTACTGCGCCACCAGCCGGACGATGCGCAGGATCTCGCGCTGCCAGCGCTGCAGGCGCGGGGCGACCTTCTCCAGGAAGTAGAGGATGTTCTCCTGCGGCAGCTCGAGCAGCGCCTTGCGCCGCTCGATCGCCTGGTCGGCGCGCGTCGCCCCCGCCTTCGCCGGCAGGGTGCGCCACAGGTCGTTGTAGATCTGCTCGCCGTGCTCGACCCGCTCGCGCTCGCGCCGCTGCTCGGAGGCGAGGTCCGGCCGCTTCTTGCGCGGGTAGCGGTGCACGCCCTGGCTCATCAGCGCGTGGGCGGCGTCGAGCACCTGCTCGACGGCCTGATGGCCGTAGCGCTCCTCGCAGCGGGAGATGTAGGTCTTGGCGAAGTCGAGATAGTTGAGGATGCCCTCGGCGTCGGTCCACTGCCGGAACAGGTAGTTGTTCTTGAAGAAGTGGTTGTGGCCGAACGCGGCGTGGGCGATCACCAGCGTCTGCATCGTCGCCGTGTTCTCCTCCATGATGTAGGAGATGCACGGGTCGGAGTTGATGACGATCTCGTAGGCGAGCCCCATTATGCCGCGGCGATAGCCGGATTCGTGCTGGGCGAAGTGCTTGCCGAACGACCAGTGCTTGTAGAACAGCGGCATGCCGATCGACGCGTAGGCGTCGAGCATCTGCTCGGCGGTGATGATCTCGATCTGGTTCGGATACCACGACAGCCCGAGCGCCCGCGCCTCGACCTCGCAGGCGTCGTGGATGCGCCGGATGGTGTCGAAGTCCCAGTCGTTGCCGGTGAACAGCGGTTTTGGGGCGCCGGACGTCGCGCGTGTCTTGAGAGCAGTCATATCGCCTCCCGATCGGCCGGCCGAAGCGCGACGTACCCCCTCTCCCGTGCGGGAGAGGGTTGGGGTGAGGGGGCAGGTCCGTCCGGAGAGGTCGCCCCCCTCACTCTGTCCCTCTCCCAACCGGGAGAGAGGACCCGCGCCCCGACATGACGACCTGCGAAGCTCAAGACTCCGCCTCCGCCCGCGCGTCCTTGCGCCCGAACAGGTCGCGGAAGACGGCGTAGATCTCGCGGCGGTGGTTGACCTTGCGCATGGCGATCGGGCCGCCGGCCTTGGCGATGGCCTCGTAGGTCCGCCACAGGGTGGTGCGGTGCTCGACGAAGCCGGCGCGCGGGCCGTTCTCGTCGCCGACCTCGAGATAGGCGAAGTGCTGGCAGGCCGGCAGGATGTGGGCGCGCAGCAGCTCGGTCGAGGTCGGGCCGTCGGAGGAGACGTTGTCGCCGTCCGACGCCTGCGCCGCGTAGATGTTCCAGTCGTTGGGGTCGTAGCGCTCGGCGATGATGCGCTTCATCTCCACCAGCGCCGAGGAGACCAGCGTGCCGCCGGTCTCGCGGGAGCCGAAGAAGGTCTCCTCGTCGACCTCGGTCGCCCGGTCGGTGTGGCGGATGAACACGATCTCCACGTGCCGGTAGCGGCGCGTGAGGAAGATGTGCAGCAGGATGTAGAACCGCTTGGCGAGGTCCTTCATGTGCTCGGTCATCGAGCCGGACACGTCCATCAGGCAGAACATCACCGCCTGCGCGATCGGGCGCGGATACGGCTCGAAGCGGCGGTAGCGCAGGTCGATCGGGTCGACGTAGGGGATGCGCCGCGTGCGCTCGCGCAAGCCCGCCAGCGCCTCGGCGAGGTCCGGCAGCGCCGGGTCGCCCTCGGCCAGGCCGGCGATGCGCGCTTCGAGCGCCGCCACCTCCTCGGGCTTCGGCCGCTTCAGGGCGATGCGCCGCGACATCGAGTTGCGCAGCGTCCGGGTGAGGGCGAGGTTGGCCGGCGAGCCGGTCACGGTGTAGCCGGCCCGGCGCAGCCCCTCCGTCTCCACCACCGCCAGGCGGCGCTTGGCGAGGTCGGGCAGCTCCAGGTCCTCGAGGAACAGCTCGAGGAACTCCTCCCGGGTCAGGACGAAGCGGAACGCGTCCTCGTTGTTCTCGCCGCCGTCCCCGCCCTCGCCGGAGCCGCGGCCGCCCCCGCCGCCCTGCGGCCGCTCGATGCGGTCGCCTTCCACGTAGGTCTTGTTGCCGGGCAGGATGTGGTCCTGGAGGCCGGTGCCCGGCTGGCGGGAGAAGCGCGGCTCGCGCACCCCGTCGGCCGGCACCGTGACGCGGCCGTCCTTGCCGAGGTCCTTGATGTCCTTCTCGCGGGCCGACTCGCGCACGGCCCGCTGGGCCACGTCCTTGACCCGCCTAAGGAAGCGCTGCCGGTTGGCGAGGCTCTTGCCTCCTGGATTCAGTCGACGGTCGACGATGTGCATTCGGTGATCAAATCCCCGCCCGCAAGATCCGACCGGGATAACGCGCCGGCCGGTCGTCCGAAATCATGGCGGATCTCGATCAGGTCCCCGAGGGGACCGAATCATCCCGCCTGCTTCACCCGCATGTACCACTCGACCAGGCGGCGCACCTGCCGCTCGGTGTAGCCGCGCGAGACCATCCGGTCGACGAACTCGCCGTGCTTCTTCTCGGTCTCGCCGTCCTTCTTCGAGCCGAAGGAGATCACCGGCAGCAATTCCTCGACCTGGCTGAACATCCGCCGCTCGATGACCTCGCGCAGCTTCTCGTAGGACGTCCACGAGGGGTTGCGGCCGCCGTGCTGGGCCCGCGAGCGCAGGGCGAACTTCACCACCTCGTTGCGGAAGTCCTTCGGGTTGGCGATCCCGGCCGGCTTCTCGATCTTCGTCAGCTCCTGGTTGAGAAGCTCGCGGTTGAGCAATTGCCCGGTCTCGGAATCCTTGAAGTCCTGGTCCTCGATCCAGGCGTCGGCGTAGTCGATGTAGCGGTCGAACAGGTTCTGGCCGTAATCGTGGTAGGATTCGAGGTAGGCCTTCTGGATCTCGTGCCCGATGAACTCGGCGTAGCGCGGCGCCAGCTCGCCCTTGATGAACTCGAGGTAGCGCTTCTCGGTTTCGGGCGGGAGCTGCTCGCGGCGCAGCGACTGCTCGAGCACGTACATCAGGTGCACCGGGTCGGCCGAGACCTCGGTGGTGTCGTGGTTGAAGGTCGCGGCCAGCACCTTGAAGGCGAAGCGGGTCGAGATCCCGTCCATGCCCTCGTCGACGCCGGCCGAATCCTTGTACTCCTGCATCGAGCGGGCGCGGGGGTCGACCTCGCGCAGGGACTCGCCGTCGTAGACGCGCATCTTCGAGAACGCGTTGGAGTTGGCGTGCTCGCGCAGGCGCGACAGCACCGAGAACCGCGACAGCATCTCCAGGGTGCCCGGCGCGCAGGCCGCATCCGAGAGCTCGGAGCCCGAGATCAGCTTCTCGTAGATGTGCTGCTCCTCCTGCACGCGCAGGCAGTAGGGCACCTTGATCACGTAGATGCGGTCGATGAAGGCTTCGTTGTTCTTGTTGGTCTTGAAGGTCTGCCACTCAGACTCGTTCGAGTGCGCCAGGATGATGCCGGTGAAGGGGATCGCGCCGATGTTCTCGGTGCCGACGTAGTTGCCCTCCTGCGTCGCCGTGAGCAGCGGATGCAGCATCTTGATCGGCGCCTTGAACATCTCGACGAACTCGAGGACGCCCTGGTTGGCGCGGTTCAGGCCGCCCGAGTAGGAGTACGCGTCCGGGTCCGCCTGCGACAGCGTCTCCAGCCGGCGGATGTCGACCTTGCCGACCAGCGAGGAGATGTCCTGGTTGTTCTCGTCGCCGGGCTCGGTCTTGGCGATGGCGATCTGGCGCAGGCGCGAGGGCCGGACCTTGATCACCTTGAACTGCGAGATGTCGCCCTCGAACTCGTCGAGGCGCTTCAGCGCCCACGGGCTCATCAGGCCGGTCAGGCGCCGGCGCGGGATGCCGTAGCGGCTCTGGATCTCGGCGCCCATGGTCTCGGGGTCGAACAGCCCGAGCGGGCTCTCGAAGACCGGCGAGACCTCGTTGCCGGCCTTGAGCACGTAGACCGGATGGACCTCCATCAGGGCCTTGAGGCGCTCGGCCAGGGACGACTTGCCGCCGCCGACGGGCCCGAGCAGGTAGAGGATCTGCTTGCGCTCCTCCAGGCCCTGCGCCGCATGGCGGAAGAACGAGACGATCCGCTCGATCGTCTCCTCCATGCCGAAGAACTCGTGGAAGGCCGGGTAGGTCCGGATCGTCCGGTTCATGAAGACGCGGCCGAGGCGGGCGTCCTTCGAGGTGTCGACGAATTCCGGCTTGCCGATCGCGTCGAGGATGCGCTCGGCGGCGCTCGCGTACATCAGCGGCTCGTCGCGGCACGCCTCGAGGAATTCGGAGAGCGTCATCTCCGTGTCGCGGCGCGCTTCGTACCCGCGGGCGAAGCTCTGGAAAAGGTCGTTGGTCGCATGCATCGGCATTCGATAACCCTCTCAGACCGTCAACAGCTTCATCCTGTCCTGCCGCGAACGCAACCGACAGACCCGCATTTGTCGCAGTGCGGCGAACACGGTGACGCTGCGTGTGCTGGATGCAACACCCGTCGGGCTGAAATGCGGCATCCGTCAAGCTTACCCGTGGTCGTCCGGCCGGATCGAAAGAACGATCCGGCCGAAAAAACGTGCACTCCGAGCTTTCGGTTGCCTCCGATCAGAGATCGCTGCTGTCTTTCTTGGCATCGGTGTCCTTCTTGGCCGACGCAGCCTCGACGGTGATTTTGATATTCTGCGTCTGCACTTGACCGTCCGCATTCTTGATTTCGAACGTCACCTCGTCGGCGCCGGTGTAGCCGGCCTTCGGCTGGTAGAAGAGACCCTGGACCGCGGTGTCCTTGTTCGGGCAGCGATAGGAAGCGGGCGTCTTCTGCTTGCCGACCTTGGTGATCAGCGCGCCGTTCTTCGGCGCGCCCGAGACCTTGAACTCCGGCATCGGGCCGGGCGAGCAATCCTTCTTCAGGTTCGGGACGATGGCGATCCGAACCGTCTTGCCGGAGGCGACGGTCTCGCTCTTGGTGATCGTCGTCTGCGCGAAGGCGGGCGCGGCCAGCAGGAGGGCGCCGGCGGCGAGCGCGCGGACGGGGCGAAGGGCGGACAGGGTGGCGCTCACGGGCGTGTCTCCGAACATCTCTTGGCGCGGCATCCGGAGCCATGGGGCCACGTGCCGGCCGAGCCGATGTGGGGATGCCCACGACGCGCGTCGAGGCCGCAGGCCCGTGCCGGCAGCCGGGACCGCGATTATTGCTGAAGCGCGGCCGCGACCACGCCGGTGACGCGGGCGATCTGCGCGGCGTCGAGCTCGCCTTCCAGGGCCGCCGCGAGGCTGCGCTCGACCCGCGCCCGCTCGCCCGCATCCGAAGTCGGGGTGACGGGGATGTCGGTCTCGTCGAGGCCGCAGACCCGGCGGATCGTCTCGGCCGCGGCCAGCAGCGCGCCGCGATCGGTCGGCCCCATCTCCCAGAGCGGGTTGCGCAGGCGGCTGACGACGCGCCGCGCGTCGCGATAATCCCGGTCGACGTGGGTCGCGGCCTCGATCTGGCTGACGAGGAACATCAGCTCCAGGACCTCGGAGGCCGCGTCGGGGCACGCGCGCACGATCCGCATCACGCGGCTGATGAGTTCCTGCGTCGGCGTCATCGAACGGCGGGGTGCGCTCATGCGGCGATCAACGCGGATCGGCTCGCAAAGTTCGCCGCGCCGTGACGCATCGCGCGGCGTCGTCGCGACGCAGCCTGGGCGCCGCTCAGGCCTCGGGCGGGGCGCGGAAGGCCGCCAGCGCCTCGCGGCAGGCGTAGAGGTCCTGCAGCGCGCCGGCCAGCGCCTCGCGGTCCAGGGCCTCATGATCCGAGGTGTCGCGATTCGACCCCTCGCGATCCCGGGTCTCGGGCTCGGCGCCGTCGGGGGACGACGTGGCCGGGCCGCTCGTCTCCTGCATCACCGGCGCGGCCGCCACCGCCTCGCCGCGGCCGACCGCCTGGACGAAGCGGACGCCGTTCTCCTTGAGGACGCGCTGCGCCCCCTCGATCGTGTAGCGCTGGACGTGGAGCAGGTGGCGGATGCCCGCGACGAGCGCGACGTCGCCGGGACGGTAGTAGCGCCGCCCGCCGGCCCGCTTCACCGGCCGGATCTGGCCGAACCGGGTTTCCCAGAACCGCAGGACGTGCTGCGGCACGTCGAGGGCTTCGGCCACCTCGGTGATCGTGCGGAACGCGCCCGGATCCTTGTCGACGGGTCCGGACGCCTCGGTGAGGGCAGCGAGCGCCATGGATCGATCCGGCTACGAGGGCGGCGATGGGCGAGCGGTCAGTCGTCGGCGTGGGCGGCGCCGTTCAGGCCGTTGATCCGGGCCTTGAGCACGTTCGAGGGCTTGAACACCATCACCTGGCGCGGCTCGATCGCCACCTCGACGCCGGTCTTGGGGTTGCGGCCGACGCGCTTGCCCTTCGACCGCACGACGAAGGAGCCGAACGAGGACAGCTTCACGGTCTCGCCCTCCGAGAGGCAGGCGCAGATCTCGGACAGGACCGTCTCGACGAGGGCGGCGGATTCGGTGCGGGAGAGGCCGACCTGCTGGTAGACGGCCTCGCTCAAATCGGCGCGCGTCACCGTCTTGCCTGTCATGCCTCGACCCCTCGCGGTTCTTCTTGCCGGGAGCGGTCGTTTCCGACGTATCCCTATGATCTGCCACGCTAATCCCCGGTCGGGCCCGGGTCAACCGGGGCGGCTCCGGAAATTGTTTTCGGCTACCAGCGGATCAGCGCCGCGCCCCAGCTGAAGCCGCCGCCGATCGCCTCGATCATCACGAGGTCGCCGCGGCGGATGCGGCCGTCCCGGCGGGCCACGTCCAGAGCCAGCGGGATCGATGCGGCCGAGGTGTTGCCGTGGCGGTCGACCGTCAGCACCACCTTGTCGCGCGGGATGCCGAGCTTGTCGGCGGACGCCTCGATGATGCGGCGGTTGGCCTGGTGCGGCACGAACCAGTCGAGGTCGGCCGCCGTCGCGCCGCCCTTCTCGAGCGCGTCGACGATCACGTCCATCACCGAGCCGACGGCGAAGCGGAACACGTCCTTCCCCTCCATCCGGAGATGGCCGGTGGTGCCGGTCGAGCCCGGGCCGCCGTCGACGTAGAGCTTCTCGCGGTGGCGCCCGTCCGAGCGCAGGCTCGCGCTGATCACGCCCCGGTCGCCGCTCGCCCCTGCGGCCTCCTGCGCCTCCAGCACGATCGCGCCGGCCCCGTCGCCGAACAGCACGCAGGTGGTGCGGTCCTCCCAGTCGACGATGCGCGAGAAGGTCTCGGCGCCGACGACGAGCGCGCGCCGGGCCGCGCCGGTCGACAGGAACTTGTCGGCGGTGGAGACGGCGAAGACGAAGCCGGCGCAGACCGCCTGCAGGTCGAAGGCGGCACCCGCCGTGATGCCGAGCGCCGCCTGGATCTGCGTCGCGGTCGAGGGAAAGGTGTGGTCGGGCGTCGAGGTGGCGCAGATCACGAGGTCGATGTCGTCGCCGGTGAGGCCGGCATCGTCGAGCGCAGCGCGGGCCGCGCGGATGCCGAGCACCGACGTGGTCTCGGTGGCGTCCGCGAGGTAGCGCTGCCGGATGCCGGTGCGCTGGACGATCCATTCGTCCGAGGTGTCGACCCGCTCGGCGAGCTCGGCGTTGGTCACCACCCGCGCAGGAAGCCCTGAGCCGGTGCCGACGACGACGGAACGCAGGGTTGTCATCGGATTCCTTCCCGTTGCGACGCCTGCGCAACAACCATCGGTTGTTAGACCTGCATCGCTCCGATCTCCATCGCATTCGTTCACCGACCCCGATCCCGGGCCGGCGCAGGCGTCTCGTGCCGGTGCGGGCGTCTCGCGCCGGCGAAGGTCCGGCCGGGCACCCATCCGGGCCGGGGCGAAGTCAGGCCGGCGCGAGCGTCGGCGTCTGGTCGAGCATCTCGCGGATCGTGCGCATCAGGTCGTGGCGGGCCATGTCGTGGGCGAGGTCGACGGCGGCCGCGAAGCCTTGCGCGTTCTCCGAGCCGTGGCTCTTGATGACGATGCCCTCGAGCCCGAGGAACACGCCGCCGTTGGCCCGGCTCGGGTTCATCTTCTCGCGCAGCGCGCGGAACGCCTGGCGGGCGAACAGCGCGCCGATCTTGGCGGACAGCGTCCGCGTCATCGCGGAGCGCAGGTACGTGCCGATCTGCTTGGCGGTGCCTTCCGCGGTCTTCAGCGCGATGTTTCCCGTGAAACCTTCGGTGACGACCACGTCGACGGTGCCGCGGCCGAGGTCGTTGCCCTCGACGAAGCCGTGATAGGCGAAATTCGGCAAATCGATCTCGCGCAGCAGGCGCGCCGCCTCCTTCACCGCCTCGTTGCCCTTCATCTCCTCGGTGCCGACGTTGAGCAGCCCCACCGTCGGGCGCTCGAGGTCGAACACGATGCGGGCCATGGCGGAGCCCATCACCGCCATCTCGATCAGGTGCTCGGCATCGGTGCCGATGGTGGCTCCGACGTCGAGCACCACGCTCTCGCCGCGCACCGTCGGCCACAGGCAGGCGATGGCCGGGCGCTCGATGCCGGCCATGGTCTTCAGGCAGATCTTCGACATCGCCATCAGCGCGCCGGTGTTGCCGGCGGAGACCGCGGCATCGGCCTCGCCGTCCTTCACCGCCTGGATCGCCTTCCACATCGACGACTTGCCGCGGCCCTGGCGCACCGCCTGGCTCGGCTTGTCGTCCATGGCGACGGCGTAGGTGGTGTGGCGGATCTCGACGCCGCCCTTGAGGCGCGGCTCGGCCGCCACGAGGGGGGCGACCACCGCCTCGTCGCCGAAGATCAGGAAGGTCGTCTCGGGATGGCGCTCGCGCGCGAGCGCGGCACCGGGCACGACGGTCGAGGGGCCATGGTCGCCGCCCATGGCGTCGAGCGAGATGCACACGCGTTGGGACATGAAGGGGTTGTCGCGGCCTTTGACGGAACGCCGTCGCGGGGGCGACGGCCGGGATCGGCGCGGCGGAAAATAGCGATCCAGCCCCGGCGGGCAAACGAATTCTCGCGCAGGGGCAGGGTGCGGCCCGATTTGGCGGCCGGGTTCGGCGGCCCGCGGACCCGGGAGCCCGCTACGGCTCCTCGGGGCGGAGCGTCCGCAGGACGTCGAAGGGTTTCACGTCCTCGCCGAGCTGGACCGCCTCGAACACCACCCCGGGCTTGCGCGGATAGGGGTCGATCCCGAGCGCCAGGAACTCGGCGGTCAGAAGGCCGAAGTCGATCCGCCCGCCGACAATCGGGTCGGGGATGTCGGCATCCTCCGCGTCGGTGCCGGCGAGGCGGTCGGTGTCGGTGAAGACCACCTCCACCGGCTCGGAGACCCTGGTCTCGAACGGCTCCAGGCTGACGGTGCAGACCAGCGTCACGGTGCCCTCGACGGTGCCGGTAACGACGAGGCGGCTCGTCGGGCCGGACACCGAGAACTGCCCGGCGAGGTCGCGGATCGCCGGAATCTTGAAGTCGGCGGCGAGCGCCGTGCACTCGGCCGGCGTCGCCTCGACGGTGACGGCGCCGCGGCCCTGCGGCAGCCGCGCCACGCTCACCCATCGGGACAGGGGGGTCTCGCTCACGCTCATCGGGCTTCCAGGTCGAGTGTCGGGGCATCGCCCGCATGCGGGAAGGACGGGCCGGCGCCGAGCAGGCCGTCGAGGTCGGCCTCGGCCAGCGCGCGGTCGGCGGCGAGGACGTAGTCGGCGAGGCCGGCGGCGGCTTCGAGATCCTCGCTGCCGAGCACGTTGCGGGCGAGCGCGGTGCGGAGCGCGGCGGCATCGCCCGCGTCGAGCGCCGCGTCGTAGTTGGCGGCGCGGCCGTAGAACGCGGCGCCGAGCTTCTTCATGCGCTTGGGCACGCCGAAATCGCCGACGCCGAGCTCGCGCAGGGACGCGTCGAGCTGGAGGAAGACCGAGTTCACGAGGTCCTGCGCCACGTCCGCCGCCGGCGCCGGCAGGCGGTTCAGGCGGCGCAAAGCCAGGATGACGTGGAGGATGAGCGATTCGAAGCGGCCCTCCACGCCGTCGGGCACGCCGAGCGCGGTGTAGAGGCCCGGCTGCCGCGAGGCCGCGTTGAGGCGCATGTGCAGGGTCTCAATGGACCGCCGCCGCGCATCGTTGCGCCGGAAGAACCGGGTGATCATGGGGTTCGCCCTCGGCCCGGAGGCCGGCGCCCGGGCCGCGCCCGGCGGAACGGCCGTGCCCGGTCGCGCAGCGTTGTGGCCTGTGGCCGAGCTTGCCTTGTCAAAGCCATAACCCCGCGGTACGGCAACCCACGGTCAAGGTGCAAGCATTCATCAGACCGCCCCTGGTGTCGCGCTCCGGCGTGCCTAGCGGCGTCCCGTCCCATCAGCAACATAGGGTGGCCGATGTCGCGCCGTCTCGTTCCGTCTCTCGCGCGCCTCGGCCTCGTCGGCCTGCTCGGCCTCGGCCTGTCGGGCTGCATCGGCGAGGAGCTTCGCCACGGCTACCAGATCGACCAGGCGGCGCTCGCCACCGTCAAGCCCGGCATGAGCCCGGAGCAGGTGCTGCAGACGCTGGGCACCCCGTCCACGGTCTCCACCGTCGGCAACAAGTCCTGGTACTACATCTCCCAGAACACCTCGCGCACGGTCCTGTTCCTCGGCGAGCAGGTCGAGGACCAGAAGGTCACGGCGGTGTACTTCACCCCCGCCTTCAAGGTTGAGCGCGTCGCCCTGTACGGCCTGCAGGACGGCAAGGTGTTCGACTTCATCGAGCGCACCACGCCGACCAGCGGCGCCGACCGCGCCTTCCTGAGCCAGCTGTTCAAGGGCCTGACCAAGTACGAGCCCTTCGGCAGCGGCAACGGCGCCAGCGTCGTCCCGGGCGCCCAGCGCGGCATGTGAGGCGTCGGGCGAAGGCCCGACCCCGAACCGTCCTTCCCCCCCTCTGCGGGGGGAGGGAGGCGGCCCCGCGAGGGCTCATCGTCGTGCCGACAGGACGGCCTCCACGATCTGCGCGGGTTCGGCGAACATCAGGTCGGGACGGGCCGCCGACAGGGTCGCCCCGTCGGTGTAGCCCCACGCGACGGCGCCGAAGGCGCAGCCCATCGCGCGCGCCGCGTCGAGATCGCGCAGCTCGTCGCCGACGCAGAGCACCGCACCCGGCTCGATCCGCGCATGGCGCAGCAGGCTTCCGAGACGCCGTGCCTTGCCGAACACCGACGCGCCGCAGGCGTAGCGGCCGATCCGGGCGGCGTCCGGCCCGAGCACGCGCCGGACGTTCGCCTCGGTGTTCGAGCTGAGCACGGCCGTCGCGACGCCCGCTTCGCCGAGCCCCGCCAGCATCTCCGAAGTTCCGGGAAACGGATGCAGCAGCGCGGCGTCGCGCGCGGCGAGCCCGTGCATGTGGCGGGCGATCAGCGGCAGCTTCCAGCGCGGCACGCCGAGGCGCGCCATGATCGCCCGCGCCGAGAGCCTGCGGAGCTCGTCGGTCTCGTGCGCCGCGACCCGGCGGAAGCGGTAGCGGTCGGCCACCGCGTCGAGCACGCCGCAGAACCAGGGAAAGGTGTCGGCGAGCGTCCCGTCGAAATCGAGGACGACGAGGCGATATCCGCGAGCCGGGGCGGGACGGATCAGAACCGCAGGGTCTCCGCCGGGACGTCGAGGCGCAGCACGAGGCCGCTCGGCGCCCAATCGTGCTCCAGGATGCCGTCGAGCTGGCCCGTGACGCTGCGCTCGGCGAGTTCCGTGCCGAAGCCCTTGCGCGTGGGGGCCGAGGGAACGGGCGGCCCGCCGCGCTCGGCCCAGGTCAGGCGGTAGCGCGAATCGGTCCGCCGCCCGGTCAGCGTGACGGTGCCGGCCTCGTTGGAGAGCGCGCCGTACTTCACCGCGTTCGTCGCCTGCTCGTGCATGATCAGCGCCAGCGCGGTCGCCGCGCGCTCGCCGACGACCGCATCGTCGCCGTCGACGGCGATGCGGCAGCGCCCGTCCTCGGCGTAGGCCGACAGGATCAGGCGCATCAGCCCGAGGACGGTCTGGCCGCCGACCCGCGGCGCGCTGCCGGCGGAATGCGGGCGGACGTATTCGTGGGCCTGGGCCAGCGCCCCGAGCCGCTCGCGGAACGCCTTCGCGAACGGGCGCGCGCCGGGATCGCTGCGGGCGCTGAGCGCGGCGATGCCGCCGACCACGGCGAAGATGTTCTTGATCCGGTGCGACAGCTCCTTGATCAGCAGGTCGCGCGCCTCCTCGGCGCGCTTGCGCTCGCGCAGGTCGCGGGTGACCGTGCCGTAGCCGGCATGGCGGCCGGCCGCATCCCGCACGGCGAACACCGTGAACAGCACGGCGATGGCCTCGCCGGTGGCGAAGTGCCGGAACGCGAGCTCGCCCTCCCACCAGCCGTCGCGCTCGAGCGCCGGCATCGCCACGCCCTCGAGGGCTTCGCGGCTCTCGGGGGTCACGTAGTCGGCGATCGTGGTCCGCAGCGCGGCGTCGAGGTCGGGCAGCCCGACCAGCGCCAGCGCGGCCTCGTTCAGGTGCGCGATCCGCCCGTCCTCGGTGGCCAGCCCGATGAAGTCCTTCGAGGTCTCGACGACGGCGGCGAGCTTGCGCGCGTCGGCGACCGCCTGCCTCAGGTCGTGGATGTCGGTGCAGGTCCCGAACCAGCGCTCGATCCGCCCGTCGGCGCCGCGGATCGGCATCGCGCGCCCGAGGGTCCAGCGATAGGCGCCGCTGTGGTGGCGCAGGCGGTACTCGACCTCGTAGGGCGCACCGGTCGCGAGGCTGTGGCGCCAGCGGCTCCAGGCCTCCGCCTGGTCGTCGGGATGGAACATGTCGGTCCAGCCGGCGCCGTCGGTGGAGCCGTGGGGCACGCCGGTGAATTCGTACCAGCGGTCGTTGTAGAAGTCGTGGAAGCCGTCGGGCTGCGTGGTCCAGACCATCTGCGGCATCGCCGAGGTCATCACCCGGAAGCGGCGCTCGCTCGCGGCCAGCTCGCGCTCCCGCGCGTCGACGTCGGCGAGGGTGCGGCGATGCTCGACCAGGGTCGAGATCTGGCGGGCGAGCGCGGCCAGGGTGTCGCCCTGGGCCCTGGTGAGCCCCTCGGGCCGCGCGGTGCGGTCGAGGACGCACATCGTGCCGATCGGGGCGCCGATCCGGCTGCGGATCACCGCCGCGGCGTAGAAGCGGAACCCGTTCTCGGCCCGGATCGCCGGGTTGTCGCGGGTGCGGGGATCGACGGTCAGGTCGGTGATGACGAACAGCCCGTCGGCGTGCGAATCGTCGGCCTGGAGGGCGTGGACGCAGACCGAGCGGTCGATGCCGGTCTCGCGCTCGCCGTAGCCGATCTCCGCCTTGAACCACTGCCGATGCGCATCGACGAAGCCGATCAGCGAGACCGGAACGGCGCAGACCAGGGCGGCGATCCGCGCGAGGTCGTCATAGGCCGCGTCCGGCTCGGTATCGAGGATCCGCAGCGCGCGAAGCTCCGCGAGCCGCTCGGCCTCGTTCCAGCGCTCTCGTTCGGTCGCACGCGTCTGGCTCGCGATCGTAATCGGCAGCTCCCGAATTCCCGAGCCAGAGATAGGCGGCTTGCGCCGCCGCGCCTAGGTTCGGGAACGGACGAAGCGCCGGTTTCGTTCGAAGCGGGCCGCGAGCGCCCGTTCGTGGGCGCGTTCGCGGCCCGCACCCCGACGAGGGACGGGAGCGGGCCGCGGGAGTCGCCTCAGGCCGCCTTCGCGGCGTCGAGCGTCGGGTAGTCCACGTAGCCCTCCGGGCCCTGGCTGTACCAGGTCGCGGCCACGTCCTTCTGGAGCGGGGCGTCGGCGGCGATGCGCGCGGGCAGGTCCGGGTTGGCGATGAACGTCCGGCCGTAGGCGATCGCGTCGGCCTCGCCGGCATCGAGCGCCGCCTGGCCGCTGCGGCCGTCGTAGTCGGCGTTGAGGATCAGCGCGCCGTCGAACACCCGCTTCATCGCCGGGGCGATCGGCGGATGGTCGGCCTTGCCGAAGGTGCCGTTCGGGCCGGGCTCGCGCATCTCCAGGAAGGCGATGCCGAGTTCCGACAGCGCCTTCGCCGCGGCCACGAACAGCGGCTCGGGATCGGAATCGTTGGCGCCCTGGATCGCGCCGTTGGGCGACAGGCGCACGCCGGTGCGGTCCTTGCCGGCGACCTCGGCCACGGCCTGCGTCACCTCGCGCAGCAGGCGCACGCGGTTCTCGATCGAGCCGCCGTAGGCGTCGGTGCGGTGGTTGGTGCCGTCGCGCAGGAATTCGTCGATCAGGTAGCCGTTGGCGGCGTGGATCTGCACGCCGTCGAAGCCGGCGGCCAGCGCGTTGCGGGTGGCGTTGCGGTAATCCTCGAGCAGCCGCGGGATCTCCTCGACCGGCAGGGCGCGCGCCTCAGCATAGGGCTTCTTGCCGGCGTAGGTGTGCGCGTCGTCGGGCGCGGTCGTGGCCGAGGACGAGATCGGCGCGGCGCCGTCGAGGAAGTCCGGGTGGACGAGGCGGCCCATGTGCCAGATCTGGCAGACGATGCGGCCGCCCTTGTCGTGCACCGCCTTGACGATCGGCTTCCAGGCCTCGACCTGCGCCGCGTTCCAGATCCCCGGGGCGTAGGGCCAGCCGAGCCCCTCCTGGCTGATGCCGGTCGCCTCGGTGAGGATCACGCCGGCGCTCGCGCGCTGGGCGTAGTATTCGATCATCAAGGGGGTGGGCACGTGCTCGCGGGTGGCGCGTCCCCGCGTCAGCGGCGCCATCCAGATGCGGTTCTTCGCGTCGATGGCACCGACGCGGATCGGATCGAGCAGTGAAGGCATGGGCTTCCCGTGTTTGGATGCGGTGGGGGCGGCACGCCGCACCCCGTGTGACGCATAGGTGGCGGGAACGATGCCGCCCGCAAGGCACTGGACGCATGGGCGACCCTGCCGGGGTGCGCGGGCGCACATGGTGTCGCGGGCGGCCTTCCCTTCGCTCCCCGGATCACAGGATCCGGGCATGCAGGGAGCGGGCATGACGGGCGCGCATTCGCGTTCGCGCCGCGGATCGCGTATAGCTCGACGCCTCATTTCCAAGGTCTTTTGCAAGAACATGGCGACGGCGTCGTTCGACACCGCCCGGCGCGCGGGCAGCGATTTTTCCGGCATCGAGAAGGCGCCCGAGTTCCGGCCCGAGCCGGCACCCGCGGCGGTGCCCGGGCACCGCAGCTCGCTCGTCGGCCTGCCGCGGGCGGCGCTGAAGGAGCGCCTGCTCGCCGTCGGCGTCGGCGAGCGCGAGAGCAAGATGCGCTCGGGCCAGCTCTGGAACTGGCTCAACGTCCGCGGCGCGCAGGACTTCGACCAGATGACCAACGTCGGCAAGGCGCTGCGGGCGCAGCTCGCCGCCGCCTACACCCTCGACCGGCCCGAGGTGGTCAGCCAGCAGGTCTCGCGCGACGGCACCCGCAAGTGGCTGCTGCGCATGGCCCCGACCGGCCGGCACGACCACAACCGCGGCGCCGAGATCGAGTGCGTCTACATTCCGGGGCCCGACCGCGGCACGCTCTGCGTCTCGTCCCAGGTCGGCTGCACGCTGACCTGCTCGTTCTGCCATACCGGCACGCAGCGCCTGGTGCGCAACCTGTCGGCGGCCGAGATCACCGCCCAGCTCGTCGTCGCCCGCGACGCGCTCGGCGACTGGCCCGGCCTGATCCCGTCGCGCGACGCCTCGGGCAGCGGCGAGGTCGGGCGGCTCGTGACCAACATCGTGTTCATGGGCATGGGCGAGCCGCTCTACAATCTGGAGAACGTCGTCGACGCGGTGGCGACGATGTCGGACCCGGAGGGGCTCGCGCTGTCGCGCCGGCGCATCACGGTGTCGACCTCCGGCGTCGTGCCGCAGATCCGGCGGCTCGGCGAGGAGGCGCACGCGATGCTGGCGATCTCGCTCCACGCCGTGCGCGACGAGCTCCGCGACGAACTGGTGCCGCTGAACCGCAAATACCCGATCGCCGAGCTGATGCGCGCCTGCCGCGAATATCCCGGCCTCAACAACGCCCGCCGCATCACCTTCGAGTACGTGATGCTGAAGGGCGTCAACGACACCGACGGCGACGCGCGCGAGCTGGTGCGGCTGCTCAAGGGCATCCCGGCCAAGATCAACCTGATCCCGTTCAACCCCTGGCCCGGCAGCCGGTACGAATGCTCGGACTGGGAGCGGATCGAGCGCTTCTCCGAGATCGTGTTCGACGCCGGCTACGCCTCGCCGGTGCGGACCCCGCGCGGCCGCGACATCCTCGCCGCCTGCGGCCAGCTCAAGAGCGAGACCGAGAAGCTGCGCGCCCGCGAGCGCATGCTGCTCGACGCGGGCGGCGACGCGGCCGGCGCGGTCTCGGCCCAGGGCTTCTACGCCCTTCACGACGGCGAGGAATGAGGGGGCCCGGCACCCCTCCGGTGTGGGCCTTCTGGCAGAGGTAACCGTCTCTTCCCTCCCCCGCAGAGGGGGGGAGGGGGAGCCGGCCTCGCTCAGCCCTGCGGCAGGTCCGGCGTGATGCCGAGGGCGTCCATGCCCTCCTCCAGGAGGTCGCCGGCATCCGGCGTGCCGAGCAGCGTCTTCACCGCGCCGTCGCCGGCGCCTTCGCGCTCGCGGGCGAAGCGGACCGCGTCGGCCCATTCCTCCGGCTCCATGTCGCCGCGGCCGACATAGAGCAGCGCCAGCAGGTCGGCGCGCTCGTCGTCGTTGAGGCCGGCGATCATGCCGCGCAGCTCCGATTCGGTGGCGTCGTCGGTGCCGGAGGTGAGCACGTCGGTGGCGCCGTCGTCGATGGCGTTGGAGCCGGAATCCGGATCGGTCGCGCCCTCCTTCACCTCGACCGCGCGCAGGCGCAGGATGATCTCGGTGACCGTATCGGGGGCGATGTCCATGTCGAGCTCCGGTTGGCGGTCCCGTCGGGGGCCTGAAGCTGCGACAACTGGCGAGAGCGATGCCGGTTCGCCCGGCCCGGCGCCGTCGTGCGCCCGCGCGGTCGGATTTCGCCGCCCGTTCGCTCCGCGGCGCCCGTGAAGATGCGCGCACGTCGCGGCGCCACGCGGTGCTACGCTGTCGCCGGGGCGGGCACGCGCGGAGGCGGGGGATGAAGCGGGACGGGCTCGTCGGCTGCCTCGCGCTCTACGCCGCGCTCTACGGCGCCTACGGCTGCATCTCGCCGATCCTGCCGAACGTGCTCGTCGCGGGCGGCCTGCCCCCGGAGCGGATCGCGATCCTGCTCGCCGCCGCGACCCTGGTGCGGCTCGTGGCGGGCCCGCTCGCCGGGCGCTCCGCCGACCGGCACGCGGCGACCCGCCCGATCCTCGCCGCCGCCTGCGGCCTCACCGCGCTCGCGGTCCTCGGGCATCTCCCCGCGCGCGGGTTCTGGCCGTTCCTCGCGGTCGGCCTCGCCTACGCGGTGACGACCGCCCCGCTGGCCCCGCTCGCCGACGTGCTCGGGCTCGCCGCGGCGCGGGGCGGCGCCGCGTTTCCCTACGGCTGGGTGCGGGGCGCCGGCTCGGCCGCCTTCATCGCCGGCGTCGGTGCCGCCGGCTGGCTGGTGCAGGGGTTCGGGCTCGCGGCCGGCCTCGTCGCCGGAGCGGTGCTGTTCGCGGCCGCCGGCGCGGCGGCGATCGCCGGGCGGGACGCCGACGTCGCGCGCGACGGGCCCGTCGCCGCGCCCGGGATCGGCTTCGCCGACGTCCTCCGCCTTCCCGCCTTCCGCGGCACGGTGCTGGTCGCGGCCCTGGTGATCGGCGCGCACGCGATGCATGACGCCTTCGCGATGATCCTGTGGCGCGAGGCCGGCATCGGGGCGGGCGCCGCCGGCCTGCTCTGGGCCGAGGCGGTGGCGGCGGAGGTGTTCGTGTTCCTGATCGCCGGCCCGCCGCTGCTGGCGCGGATCGGGTTGCCGGGCGGCCTCGCGGTCGCCGCCGGCGCCGGCGCGCTGCGCTGGGCGGTGCAGGCCGAGACGGTGGCGCTGCCCTGGCTCGCCGCGATCCAGTCCCTGCACGGCCTGAGCTTCGCGCTCCTGCATCTCGCCTGCCTCGGGCTGATCGAGCGGACCGTGCCGCCGGCCGCCCGCGCCACGGCGCTGGCGCTCTACGGCACCGTCGGCCTCGGGCTCGCCGGCGCGGCGGCGACGCTCGCGTCCGGCCCGCTGTATTCGGCCTTCCACGGCCGCGGCTTCTGGGCGATGGCGGTGCTGAGCCTCGCCGCACTGCCGCTCGTTCCGCGCTTGCGCCCGCCGTCGGAAGGCACGACCTCTGCGTGACGGCGCGTTTTATGGTACAAAACCGGAACATGCCGTCGGTCCCTGCAACCCAACGCCCAGGTCCATGCCGCACGTCGCCGAGATCCTGATCCCGCTCGCGATCGACACCGCCTACAGCTACGCGGTGCCCGCGGGCCTGGCGCTGGCGGCGGGCGACGTGGTGCAGGTGCCGCTCGGGCCGCGCGAGACGGTCGGCGTGGTCTGGGGCGTGGCGGAGACGGCGGGCGGCTCGAACCTGCGGCCGGTCACCGGCCATCTCGGCGTGGCTCCGCTCTCCGAGCCGCTGCGCAGGCTGGTGGACTGGATCGCGCGCTACACCCTGGCCCCGAAGGGCTCGGCCCTCGCCATGGTGCTGCGCCTGCCCGACGAGGCGGCCGCCGCCGAGGTGGTCCGCGTCGGCGTCCGCACCACTGGCAAGCTCCCGGCCCGCCCGACCAAGGCCCGGGACAAGGTTCTGGCGGTCGCCGCCGACGGCGAGATCCGGGGCAAGAGCGTGCTCGCCAAAACGGCCGAGGTCTCGCTCTCGGTGGTCGACGGGCTGATCGACGACGGCGCGCTGGAGACGGTGGCGCTCGCGCCCGAGCCGGTGGCGCTCCCCCCTGACCCGGAGTTCCCGCGGGTGCCGCTGTCGGAGGCGCAAGCCGCGGCGGTCGCGGACCTGGTCGCCGCCCCCGCGGAGGCGGGCGGGAGCGGCGCCGTCCTGCTCGAGGGCGTCACCGGCTCGGGCAAGACCGAGGTCTACTTCGAGGCGGTGGCGGAGTGCGTCCGCTCAGGCGGGCAGGCGCTGATCCTGATGCCCGAGATCGCGCTGACGGCGCAGTTTCTCGACCGCTTCGCCCAGCGCTTCGGCGTGCGTCCGGCGGCCTGGCATTCCGGCATCGGCGGGCGGCGGCGCGAGCGGCTGCGCGCCGGGGTCGCGGCCGGCGAGGTCCGGGTGGTGGTCGGCGCCCGCTCGGCCCTGTTCCTGCCGTTCCGGAAGCTCGGCCTGATCGTGGTCGATGAGGAGCACGAGAGCGCCTACAAGCAGGAGGACGGCGTGCACTACCACGCCCGCGACATGGCCGTGGTGCGGGCCAAGCTCGAGGGCTGCCCGGTGGTGCTGGCCTCGGCGACGCCCTCGATCGAGACGCGGGTCAACGTCGAGCGCGGGCGCTACCGGCGCGTGCGGCTGCCCGAGCGCTTCGGCGGCCGCCGCCTCCCCGACATCCAGGCGATCGACATGCGCCTCGACAAGCCGGAGCGCGGGCGCTTCTTGTCGCCGCCGATGATCAACGCGGTGAAGGCCAACCTCGCCGCCGGCGAGCAGGCGCTGCTGTTCCTCAACCGCCGCGGCTACGCGCCGTTGACGCTGTGCCGCGCCTGCGGCCACCGCTACCAGTGCCGGAACTGCTCGACCTGGCTGGTCGAGCACCGCTTCCGCAAGGCCCTGGTCTGCCACCAGTGCGGCTACAGCGAGCGCCGGCCGGACGCCTGCACGGAATGCGGCACCTTCGACAACCTCACCCCCTGCGGCCCCGGGGTCGAGCGCATCGCGGAGGAGGCCGCCGAGCTTTTCCCGGATCGCCGGATCATCGTGCTGTCGAGCGACTTTCCCGGCGGCGCCGAGCGGCTTCGGATGGAGCTCGAGGCGGTGGCGGCGGGCGAATGCGACATCGTCATCGGCACCCAGCTCGTGGCCAAGGGCCACAACTTCCCGCACCTGACGCTCGTCGGCGTGCTCGACGCCGATATCGGCCTGACCTCGGGCGATCCGCGGGCGGCCGAACGCACCTTCCAGCTGCTGCAGCAGGTGACCGGCCGCGCCGGCCGCGGCGAACGGCCGGGCCGCGCGCTGGTGCAGACCTACCAGCCCGAGCACCCCGTGATCGCGGCCCTGCTGTCGGGCGATTCGGAGCGCTTCTACGAGGAGGAGATCGCCGCCCGCGAGGCGGCCGGCCTGCCGCCGTTCGGGCGGCTCGCGGCGCTGATCGTCTCCGCCAACGACCGCGCGGCGGCCGAGGCCCACGGGCAGGCGCTGGCCCGGGCCGCCGAGCCGCCGGACGGCGTGATGGTGCTCGGGCCCGCCGAGGCGCCGCTGGCGCTGGTGCGCGGGCGCTACCGCTTCCGCCTCCTGGTCAAGACCGAGCGCAACGTCGACCTGCAGAGCTACCTGCGCGACTGGCTGGCGCGCGGGCCGAAGGTGCGCGGCAACGTGCGCGTCGCGATCGACGTCGACCCGCAGAGCTTTTTGTAGGCGACCGGGATCGCGTTTTGTAGGAAGGTGCGGCGCCGCCGAAGTCCCGACCGGCGGCGTCCATTTCAGGAGCGCGCATCGTGCTGAGCTACACCAAGAAGCCCGAGTCCAGCGTCGCCGAGATCGTGGTCGACGGGAAGATCACGGACGAGGAGATGAACGCGGTGATGACCGCGATGAAGGCCGACCTCGACAAGGGCGGCAAGCTCAAGCTGCTGGAGGACATCCGCGCCTTCGAGGGCATGGAGCCGGCCGCCTTCTTCAAGGACCCGCGCTTCGGCCTGTCGATGATGAAGGGCATCAGCCACGTGGCGCTCGTCACCGACGCGCAGTGGCTCAAGGTCGTCGCCGAGACCTTCGGCTTCGTCTCGCCGGCCCAGATCAAGGTGTTCGAGCGCGCCCGCCTCGACGAGGCCCGCACCTGGCTCGCCGCCGCCTGAGCGGCGAGAAACCGTCCTGAGGCGGCCTGCCGCCTACTCGGCCTGGGCGGTGCGCGTGGTGTTGCGTCGCGCCGTCCAGCGGCCGGAGCACAAAGCCGAGACCTTCCAGGTCCCGGCCCCGCCCTGCGCCTGCAGCCGACCCGAGGCCGCGCCGCTCGCGGCGCCGTTCGAGACGCTCAGGCCCACCGTCCCGTCAGCCCCGACCTGCCCGCTGACCCGCGCGGCCGTCGCCGCCGACGCGGCGCGCACCTGCCCGTCGCGGATCGCGACCGAGGTGCTGTAGCGCGCGTCGCACAGGCCGCTCTCGGTCACGAGATCGACGGCCCAGGTCCCGTTGAAGGCCCCCGGCTCGCCGGCGGCGGCCGGCGTGAGGATCGCGCCCGAGAGGAGGCCGACAAGGGAGATCGGGGTGAGCTTCGACATTCAGGACCTTGCTGTTGAGCGGGAGCGGCCGGCGGACGGACCGTCGGGGTGCCGGGGAATCAAACCTCGACTCTACATCTTGTGCGGTGACGCGCAGATGAACGACGGAAACGGCAAGAGTATGACGACGCGCGCGAGCGCCGGATACAAGCTGGACCGTTGACGCAAGCCGGCGATGACTGGACGCGCCCCGTCGGATCCTTGCCACGCTTTCGCAAGCCGGTTCACTGAACGGGATGGCCTGCGCTGGACCGCTCTTGAGACGCTCTTCCGCACAATCGAGGGCGTGGCCGATCGCGCGGTCGCGCGGTCGCGCGTCGCACGGTCATCACCCGACGGCGCGCACCACATCCGCCATCGCCGGGCGCGCGCCGACCTCGGCCTGCACGCAGGCGCGCTCGAGATCGCGCAGGGCCGCCGCCTCCGGGAAATCGGCGGGCGCACGGTCCAGCACCTCGCCGATCAGCAGCCCGAAGGCGCGGACCTCGACCCGCTGCAGGGCGGCGCCGGGCGGCCCGTCGGGCAGCACCGAGGCCGCGCCGAAATCGCTGAGCACCGCCTCGCCGGCGGCGGCGTCCCACAGGATGTTGTGGCCGTAGACGTCGCCGTGCAGCAGGCCGCGCGCGTGGAGATGGGCGAGGCCCGCTGCGAGGCCGCGGACGAGGCGCAGCAGCGCCGCCGGGGCGAGGCGCAGGGCCGGGTCGTAGACGTCGCGGCTGCAGCTCGCGAGGCTCGGCGGCCCGGCGAGCACGCGCCGGTCCGGCGGCAGGAGCGGCATCAGCAGCCCGTCGGTCCCGTCCGGGTGGCCGGTGATCCGCCCAAGCGCGCCGGTGAGGTTCGGGTGCGCCCCGGCCGCGAGGCAGGCCTCCATCTCCCGCTCGGGCAGGCCGTCGCTGGTCATCGTCCCCTTGAACAGCTTGAGCGCGACCGGCCGCGGCGGCGCGGTGCCGCCGGGGCGCCACAGCGCGCGGTGGACCCGGCCCGACGTGCCCTCGCCGAGGAGCGCGCCCGTGTCGAGGTCGGCGAACGGGACCAGGGCGGCCGAGGCTCGCGGCGCATCGCCCTCGAACGCGTTGCCGGCCCAGGAGGTCCAGGCGAGGGCGGGGAGGGCCGGAAGCCAGGCGGGCAGCGCGTCGAGGCGGTTGGCTGCGAGACGGATCAGCTCGAGGTCGTCGCAGCCCGCCAGGCTGTCCGGAAGGCTGCGCACGCGATTGCCCGAGAGCATCAGCTTCCGCAGCCGCGGCCGGTGCCCGAGCGCGTCGGGCAGGTGCGCGATCCGGTTGTCGGTGAGCGTCAGCCAGCGCAGGCGCGGCGGCAGCGCCTCGCCCGGCACCTCCGCGAGGCCGCAGCCGCGAAACCCGACCTGGCTCAGCGCCCTGCAATCCCCCAGGACCGGCGGCAACGTCGCGAACGGGTTGCCCGAGCAGAACAGCACCTGCAGCCGCGTCAGGCGGCCGAGATCGCCGGGGAGGGCGGTGAGCGCGTTGCCCGAGAGGTCGAGCACTTCCAGCGTGTCGGCCAGCCCGAAGATCTCGGGCGGGAGCACCGTCAGGCCGGCGGCCGGCAGGCGCAAGGTGCGCGCCCCGGCAAGGTCGCCCCGGCGGAGGGCGTCGAGGGTGTCGTGCGTCGCGTCCTGCATCGTCGGTCGGCGCTCCGGCCCGCCTGGGAAGCCGGCCTCGTCGCACGAACCGGGATCCTGTAGCAAACCCCTAAAAAAAGGAAAAAATATCGTTCTCAGGATTATGGGCTTGACATCGGCGCGCTCCTCCGGCATAAGAACCGCACGCTCCAGAAGTGTGACGAGACGGTCTCGGGAGGCGGCGAATGGGCAGCGCAGCCGGGGCCGTCCCGCCGGAGGTCGTCGCCGCCGTGGAACGGCTGGTGCGGCACGGCGAGGCCAGCCTCGCGCGGATCGCCGCCGCCGCCGGGCTCCCGCAGACGACCGTGACGGGCTGGATGCGCGATCGTGGATGGGCGCGGACGCGCCCGGTCCGCCCGCGCGGGACCGACGACATCCTGGCCGATCTCGCCGCCCTCGAACGGTGCGGCGATCCGGTGCGCGCGCCCGCCGACCTCCCGGTGCTGCGGCGGCGGCTGCGTGCGCATATCGGCCGGCAGATCGCGACGTTCGATGCGGCTCTGCGCGGCGAGGGGGCGGCGGTGATCGATTCCGCGCGGACCCTGCGCGATCTCGGGGGCCTCAAGCGCCTGCTCGACGACCTCGCCGCCGACGATCCCGCCAGCGAAGGGGAGGGCGATGGCGACGGCCGAACCCCTTCCGCCCTCGACCTTCCGGGCCTCCGCGCGGAGATCGCGCGCCGCTATGGAGGATGCCGCGGCGACCGGCCGGATGGCCGCCTTCCTGGCGAGCCTGCCGCCGCCGCTCCTCCGGGCGCTGGCGCTTGACTGGCTGCATCAGGCGCGGCCCGACCAGCTTCCGCCGCCCTGGGAGGACGAGTGGACCACCTGGGCGGTGATCGGCGGCCGCGGCTGCGGCAAGACGCGGACGGGGGCGGAGTGGGTCGACGCGCTCGCCCGCGGCGACCCGGCCTTCACCGACAGGGCGATCGGCCGGATCGCGCTCGTCGGCGAGACCTTCGCCGACGTGCGCGACGTGATGATCGAGGGCCCGTCGGGCCTGCTCGGGCTGCCCGAGCGCGGCGGCCGCCCGCGCTGGTCGCCGAGCCGGCGCCGGGTCGAGTGGGCGAACGGGGCGGTGGCGTCGGCGTTCTTGGCCGAGGAGCCGGATTCCCTGCGCGGCCCGCAATTCGGCGCGGCGTGGTCGGACGAGATCGCCAAGTGGCGCCGGCCGGACGCCGCCTTCGACATGCTGCAATTCGGGCTGCGGCTGGGCGCCCGCCCGCGCAACCTCGTCACCACCACGCCGCGGCCGATCCCGCTGATCCGCCGGCTGATCGCCGACCCGCGCTGCGTGGTCACGAAGGCCCGCACCGCCGACAACGCCCGAAACCTCGCCCCCGCCTTCCTGGAGGCGGTGGTCGGGCGCTACGCCGGCACCCGCCTTGGGCGGCAGGAGCTCGACGGCGAGCTGATCGACGACCGGGCCGACGCCCTGTGGACGCGCGAGACGATCGAGGCGGCCCGCGTCGCCGCGGCACCCGATCTGTCCCGCATCGTCGTCGCGGTCGACCCGCCGGCGAGCTCGGGCCGCTCGGCCGATGCCTGCGGGATCGTCGCGGTCGGGGCGTTGGGCGAGACCGCCTAGGTGCTCGCCGACGCGACGGTGGCGCGCGCCAGCCCGCAGGCCTGGGCCAACGCCGCGCTCGCGCTCTACCACCGCCTCGGCGCCGACGGGCTCGTGGTCGAGGTCAACCAGGGCGGCGAGATGGCCACCGCCGTGCTCGCCCAGTGCGATCCGGCGGTGCCGGTGACCCCGGTGCGCGCCACACGGGGAAAATACCTGCGGGCCGAGCCGGTCTCGCTGCTCTACGCGCAAGCGCGCGTCCGCCACGTCGGGGCGCTGCCGGCGCTCGAGGACGAGCTGTGCGATTTCGGGGCGGACGGGCTCTCGTCCGGCACCTCGCCCGACCGCCTCGACGCCCTGGTCTGGGCGGTGACGCACCTGCTGCTCGCGCCCCGCGCCGAGCCGCGCATCCGCAGCTTCTGATGCCGGCCCGCGCGACTGCGGGGCGGCGGCCATCCGCCGGGCCTCATGGGTTTCGACCCATGAGGCGTCGGAAAACACGCATCTCGAGGAGGCGCCCGATGCCGACCCTGCTGACGAGGCTGGCGCGGGCCGCCGGCTACGTGCCGGCCGTGAAGGCGGCCCCGCTCTCCGGGCCGAGCGTCGCCCTCTACGGGGACGCCCGCGCCGTCTGGACCGCGCGCGACGGCACCGCGCTCGCCCGCGAGGGCTACCAGCGCAACGCCGTGGTCCACCGCGCCGTGCGGCTCGTCGCCGAGGGCGCCGCGTCGATCCCGCTGGTCGTCACCGGCGCGGAGGCGGCCGACCACCCGATCGCCGCGCTGCTGGCGCGGCCGAACCCGCGCGAGGGCGGCACCCGCCTGCTGGAGACCCTGTACGGGCACCTGATGGTGTCCGGGAACGCCTATCTCGAGGCGGTGTCGCTCGACGGGATCCCGCGCGCCCTGTTCGCGCTGCGCCCCGACCGGATGCGGGTGGTACCGGGGCCCGACGGCTGGCCGGCCGGCTACGTCTACGAGGTCGGCGGCCGCCGCGTCGCCTACGACGAGTCCGGCGCCGTGCCGCCGATCCTGCATCTCGCCCTGTTCCACCCCACCGACGACCATTACGGCCTGTCGCCGATGGAGGCGGCCGCGATCTCCCTCGACATCCACAACGCGGCCGGGGCCTGGAACAAGGCGCTGCTCGACAACGCGGCGCGCCCCTCCGGCGCGCTGGTCTTCGCCGGTGCCGGGGCGAGCTTGAGCGAGGCGCAGTTCGTGCGGCTGAAGGCCGAGCTGGAGGCGAACTACCAGGGCGCCGGCAATGCCGGGCGGCCGCTGCTGCTCGAAGGCGGGCTCGACTGGAAGCCGCTGGCGCTGTCGCCCAAGGAGATGGACTTCGTCGAGGCGAAGGCCGCGGCCGCGCGCGAGATCGCCCTGGCCTTCGGCGTGCCGCCGCTGCTCCTCGGGCTTCCGGGCGACAACACCCACGCCAACTACGCCGAGGCCAACCGCGCCTTCTACCGCCAGACCCTGGTGCCGCTCGCCCGCCGCACGGCGGAGGCGCTCGCGCACTGGCTCGCGCCGGCCTTCGGCGACGTCCGCCTCGAGCCGGATCTCGACGCGATCGAGGCGCTGGCCAGCGAGCGCGAGTCGCTGTGGCGCCGGGTGCAGGCGGCCGACTTCCTGACGCCGGCCGAGAAGCGCGCGGCGGTGGGCTACCCGCCCGAAGCCCCGGAGCCCGGGGCCTGAGGCTCCGGCGCAGCCCGATCTTCCCCTGCCCGCCACGGGAGACCGCCATGGACGGCCACTTCACCGGCTATGCCAGCCTGTTCGGCGTGCCCGACCTCGGGCGCGACATCGTGCAGGCGGGGGCCTTCGCCGCGAGCCTGCGGCAGCGCGGCGCCGCCGGCGTGCGGATGCTGTGGCAGCACGATCCCGCCGAGCCGATCGGGCGCTGGCAGGCGCTCGCCGAGGATGGGCGCGGCCTGCGCGTCGAGGGTCGCCTCAACCTTGCGGTGCAGCGGGCGCGCGAGATCGACGCGCTGATGCGGGACGGCGCCCTCGACGGTCTGTCGATCGGCTTCCGCACCCTGGAGGCGCGCCCGCGCGGCGGCTTCCGCCAGCTGCACGCGGTGGATCTCTGGGAGATCTCCCTGGTGACCTTCCCGCTGCAGCCGGGGGCGCGCGTCGCGAACGCCCCGCTGCCGGCGGAACTGCGCGCCTTCGCCCGGCGCCTCGCGCCGGTGCGTGCCGCCGGGCGCTCCGCCACCCCCGCCGGGTGGTGAGAGGCGGCGGGCGCCCACGTTCTTCCCTCCCCCGCAGAGGGGGAGGGATCCGCGCGTAACTTTTCATTCCAACGGTGAGGCTCACATGACCCGTCACGAGACCTTCGAGACCAAGTCCGATCGCGTGCTGCTGGAGAACAAGGCCGGGCGGCCCGGCGCCGAGCCGGGCACCGCGCGGGACGCCTTCGACGGGCTGACCCAGGCCTTCGAGGCCTTCAAGGAGACCAACGACACCCGGCTTGCCCAGATCGAGGGCCGGCTCGGGCCCGACGTGCTCACCGAGGAGAAGCTCGCGCGGATCGACGCGGCGCTGGACAGTGCCCGGACGCGCCTCGACCGGATCACCCTGGACCGCGCCCGCCCGCCGCTCGGCCGGCCCGAGCAGCCGCGCGATGCGGCCGCCGACGAGCACAAGACGGCGTTCGACCTCTACGTCCGCGCCGGCGAGAGCGGCGGCCTGAAGAGCCTGGAGGCCAAGGCGCTCTCGGCCGGATCCGGGCCGGACGGCGGCTACCTCGTGCCGCAGACCATCGAGCGCGAGGTGCTCAAGCGCCTCGCCGACCTGTCGCCGATCCGTGCCATCGCCAGCGTCCGCACCATCTCGGGCGGCCAGTACAAGCGCGCGGTGGCGACCGGCGCCCCGGTCGCCGGCTGGATCGCCGAGACCGCGCCGCGCCCGGCCACCGACGGGCCGGTGCTGTCGGAGCTGAACTTCCCGGCGATGGAGCTCTACGCCATGCCGGCCGCGACCCAGACCCTGCTCGACGACGCCGTGGTCGACATCGACGCCTGGCTCGCCGACGAGGTCGAGACCGCGTTCTCCGAGCAGGAGAGCGTCGCCTTCGTCACCGGCAACGGCGTCAGCCGCCCGCGCGGCTTCCTCAGCTACGACACCGTGGGCAACGACGCCTGGGTGCCGGGCAAGATCGGGATCGTCGGCACCGGCACGGCCGGCGCCTTCCCGGCGGCGAACCCGGCCGACGTGCTGTTCGACCTCGTCTACGGCCTCAAGGCCGGCTACCGCCAGAATGCCGGCTTCGTGATGAGCCGGCGCACGCAGAGCGCGATCCGCAAGTTCAAGGACAACGAGGGCAACTATCTCTGGCTGCCGCCGACCGCCTCGGACCGGGCCGCGACCCTGCTCGGCTTCCCGGTGACGGAGGCCGAGGCGATGCCCGACATCGCCGCCGGCAGCCTCGCGCTCGCCTTCGGCGATTTCCGCCGCGGCTACCTCGTGGTCGACCGCACCGGCCTGCGGGTGCTGCGCGACCCGTATTCCGCCAAGCCCTACGTGCTGTTCTACACCACCAAGCGCGTCGGCGGCGGCGTGCAGGACTTCGCCGCGATCAAGCTGCTGAAGTTCGCCTGATCCGGGCCGCGGGCGGCGTCCCCGCCCGCGTCGACGGCCCGCCCCGGGCCGGCCTCACGCGCCCTGGCGCCGTGCCAGGGCGCGGCCCACCTCCAGCAGCAGCGTATCGACGAGGGTGCGCAGGCGCTTCTGCCCGGTCCGGTCGATCGCCACGCGGGCGGCCAGGATCTGGTCGGCGGCCTGCTCCAGCGGATCGGCCGGGGGCAGCAGGCGGAGCTTCGGCCGGGGCAGGACGTCGAGCTTCGCGCGCGTGTCGGTGACGTCGAAGAAGGCGCCGTGGCCGTGCATGCCGGTCTCCGTCCGGGTCACGTGGCCGCGGTTGCGGATCCAGCGGATGTCGCCGCCTTCCGTGACGATCCGGAAGTCGGCGGAGAACGAACCGCCGGTCTCGCGCACCTGCCTGATCCGGTCGAACACCCAGTCGCGATCCTCCGGGTGGATGCGCGCGAGCGACTCGTCGAGCGTGAGGGGCTTGCCGGCGAGCGACGCGTCGCCCGCCATCACGTCGCAGGCGCCCTCGTCGAGGACCGAGCGCCCGGCCGCGACGTTCGTCTCCCAGGCGCCGACGAACCCGAAGGCGATGAGCGCCGAGGCGAGCGAGGGCGTGGCGGGTGTCGAGCCGTCGAACATGAGCGATGCTCCCGGGAGCGAAGCCGCATCGCGTTCCGGTTGAGGCCGGATGCGTCGGCGCCGTCGCATCAAGCGGTATCATTCACTGAATTGAAAATGCAATCGACCAGATGCACGGGCGACGATCGCGCGACCGCACGTGAAACCTGGTCCTTCTGCAAATTCCGGTTCGGGTCAGGGTTCAGCGGTTGCGCCCGGGCCGGGCCATCCAATCCGAGCGGTTGCCGCGGCCGGCCGGCATCGCCTGGCCGACCTCGATCCGGGAAAGCTCGGCCGAGCGTGCCGCGATCCACCCGGTGTGCTCGGCCACCGGCGTCACCGCCGTGAACCCGCCGCAGGCGGTGCGGCGGCGGGCGTCCTGGCGCATCGCCCCGCTCGACCAGCTCACCACGCCAACGATCTGGTAGCCGCCGGGGCCGCCCGACAGGATCGGGCCGCCGGAATCGCCGAGGCAGGCGCCGGCGCCGGCGGTCTCGGCCATGCGGCGGCGGTCGGTGACGACGGTGACCCGGTTGGCGACCTGCAGCGACCCGATCGAGACGAGGTGCGCCTGGCGCAGGGTGCGGGCGGTGTTGCGGCGGTTCTCGGCGACGACGCCGAAGCCGGCGATGTCGACCGCGTCGCCGTTGCCGATCGAGCCGGCGCCGCGCGGATCGAGGGGCGCGTAGTCCGTGCCGAGCGGCTGCTCGAGCTTGAGCAGGGCGAGGTCGACGCCCGGCTGGTCCTCCGGCGTGGTGCCGGGGACGAATTCGGGATGCATCGAGGCGGCGATCACCGAGACGCGGCGCTGGCGGAAGCCGCGGTCGACCGCCACGATGCTGTAGCCGGCCGGCTGCATCACGCAATGGGCTGCGGTCAGCACGAGATCGGGCGCGATCAGCGTGCCCGAGCAGATCTCGCCCTGGGTGCTCTCGATCCGCACCACGAAGTTGCGCGTGCCGTTCGGGTCGCGGGTCACCTCGCCGTTGATCACGGCCGAAGCCGGTGCCGGCAGCGAGCCGAGGAGGCCGACGGACAGGCCGCCGAGCAGGGCGCCGCGGAGCACAGTGGCGAGCATCGTTCTCTCCGGGGGCCGAGGGCGCTCTCGGCAGGTGGGACTGAAGCCTAACGTAAAGCAATCCGTCGGCCAAGGTTCGGTTCCTCGGGGCCGGCGGGACCGCCGGCTCAGTGCCAGCGCGCCGTCCGGTCCCAGCCGGCGAGCGTGCGGTCGAGCCAGTCGCGCTGCGGCGCGACGCGGACGGCCTGGGTCAGGCCACCGCAGGCGCCGCCGATCCAGGCGGTGACGGCGACGACGCCCGCCGCGTCCGAGACCGGGCCGCCGGAATCGCCCTGGCAGCCGCCGGCGCGGCCCGCCGCCTTGAGCCAGACCAGGATGCGGCTCGGGCCGTAGGGCTCGATCACCGGCAGGGCGACGCTGCGGAAGGTGCCGGTCGAGCGCGGGTCGCCGGGCCGCTCGGCGCCGTAGCCGGCCAGCGTCAGCGTCTCGCCGGCCCGCGGGCTCGCAGTGCTGAACGTCGCCGGGGAAAAGCGCGGCGGCAGCGGCGTCGCCGTGCGCAGCAGCGCGAGGTCGATCGAGCGCCGCCGGCCGGCGATCGCCCCGGCATCGTAGCCCGGATGGACCGCCCGGGCCGCGACCTCGACGAGGACCGGCTGCCCGGACGCGTCGCGGAAATGGATGCGGTGCTCGAGGCCCGCGCCGGCGCAATGGCCGGCGGTGAGCACCGTGTCCGGCGCCACCACCACGGCGGAGCAGACCCCGCCCTTCGACGACAGCACCATCACCGCGCCCTCGGGCGTCGCCTCGGCGCCGCCGATCACGGCATGCGCCGGCCCGCCGGCCCACGCCAGGGTCGCGAGCCACGCCAGGCCGATCGCGGCCGGGCGGGGAACGCGCTGTCCGAACACCATCGAGACCCCTCGATCCACGCTTCATGGAGATGCGCGATGATGCCGATACGCGTGGCCGGCGCCGTCGTCGAGCCGGTGAGCGTGCCCGAGCTGCGCGGCTACCTGCGCCTCGACCCGGACGACGCCACCGAGGACGACCTGCTCGCCGGCCTGATCGCGGCCGCCCGCAGCGAGGTCGAGGCCGAGACCCGGCGCATCCTCGTGCCCGGCACCTGGCGGATGGTGCTGGACCGGCTGCCCGCGGACGGGCGCGTGCCGGTGCCGCTGAGCCCCCTCGTCGCCCTGGTGCGCGCCGGGTTCTCCGCGGCGGATGGCGGCATCGCCGAATTCGCCGCGGGCTCGGCGAGCCTCGCCGCCGACCGGATCGAGGCGCCGGGCCTGCTCTTCGCCGCGATCCCCGATGCGGCCGGGCGCGCCGTGCTGGTCGATCTCGTGGCCGGATACGGCGGCGACGGGCCTCCGATCCCGCCGCCGCTGAGGCTCGCCGTGCTGCGGCGCGCCGCCGCCCGGTACGAGCACCGCGGCGACGACGCCTTCTCGGACGGGGCCGACCTCGCGTCGGCGACCGCGCTGTTCCGCCGGCTGCGGCTCTGATCCGCGCCGCCGGACGCGCTCGCCCGAACCCGCTTCGCGATGTCCCGTACCCCGGAGGCCACCATGCCCGACACCGTTCCGCGGGCGATCGGCACGCGCCGGCGCCGGCTCGTGCTGGAGCTGCCGGTGGACGAGCCCGACGGGTTCGGCGGCATCCTCCGGCGCTACGTCGCCGGGCCGGTGCTGTGGGGGGCGATCGAGCCGGTCGGCGCCGTCGAGCGCCTCCGCGGCGGGCGCGACGACAGCGTCGCGACCCACCGCATCACCCTGCGGGGGCGTACCGGGCTCACGCCGGCGATGCGGCTCGCCGCCGGCCCGCGCCGCTTCGCCATCCGGACGATCGTCGATTCGGACGAGCGCGGCCGCGACCTCGTCTGCCATGTCGAGGCCCTGTCGGAGGCGAGCCCATGACCGACGCATCGCCCGGCACGGCCCTCGCCCCGCCGGCGCCGAGCCCGCTCCTCGCCCTGCGCGCGGCGCTCATCGCGCGGTTCTCCACCGATGCCGCGCTCGCCCGGCTGATGGGGGGCACGTTCCGGCTCTACGACGAGCCGCCGGCCGGCGCGCAGCCGGTCTACGCCCTGTTCGGCGACGCCGAGATCCGCGACGATTCCGTCGACGGCGCCGTCCGCCACCAGCACAGCCACGCGCTCGTGGTCTTCGCCCGGCCCGGCTCGGTCCGCACCGCGCTCGACGCCGCCGAGCGGATGTCGCTCCTCGTCGCCGATCCGGCCCTGGCGCTCACCGGCCACGCCCTCGTGACCCTGCGCGTCCAGGCCATCGCCGCGCGGCGCGACGAGCGCACCGGCGAGGCCCGCGCCGTCCTCACGCTCCAGGCCGTCACCGAAAGGAACCCGACATGACCGCTCAGAAGGGGAAGGACCTGTTGGTCCGCGCCGGCAACGGCGCCGGCGGCTTCGTCGCGGTGGCGGGCCTGCGCGCCCGCCAGATCGCGTTCAACGCCGAGGCCGTCGACGTCACCAACGCCGATTCCGCCGGGCGCTGGCGCGAGCTCCTCGCCGGTGCCGGCGCGCGCCGGGCCGCGATCTCGGGCTCCGGCGTGTTCCGCGACGAGGCCTCCGACCTGCGCCTGCGGCAGGTGTTCTTCGATGGGGTCATCGAGACCTTCCAGGTGGTGGTGCCGGCCTTCGGCACCCTCGAGGGGCCGTTCCAGATCACCGCGCTGGAATACCGCGGGGATCACGCCGGCGAGGTCACCTTCGACATGAGCCTGGAATCGGCCGGCGCCATCGCCTTCACCGCGCTCTGAGCCGGCACGGACATCCCGACGCCGGTCGGAGAGCGCGACCGCGCGCCGCCGCCGGTGCGGCGGACGCCGTCGGCCGGTTCCGGTCGAAGGCCACCAAGACAAGCATCCCGACGCCGGTCGGCGAGCGCGACCGCGCGCCGCCGCCGGTGCGGCGGACGCCGTCGGCCGGTTCCGGTCGAAGGCCACCCAGGAGAACCCCTTCATGGTCAACCGCAGGCGCGGCGAGGTGCCGCTCGATCTCGGCGGCACCCGCTACACCCTCTGCCTGACGCTCGGCGCCCTGGCGGAACTCGAGGCCGCGCTGCAGGCGGGCGACCTCGTCGGCCTGGCCGAGCGCTTCTCCTCCGGCCGGCTCGCGGCGCGCGACCTGATCGCGCTGCTGGGCGCGGCGCTCCGGGGCGGCGGCCACGCTCTCGACGACGCGGCGGTCGCCGCCCTGCCGCTGGCCGGCGGCCTGGAGCCCCTCACCGGCGCCCTCGGCGAGGCGCTCGTCGCCGCCTTCGGGGAACCGCCCGCGGACCCTTGAGCCCCACGGGCGGAAGCGCGCCGGGCCCGATGCCCGCCTTCCCGTGGGACGACGCGCTGGCGCTCGGGCTCGGGCGCCTGCGCTGGCGCCCGCGCGATTTCTGGCGCGCCACGCCGCGCGAGCTGCTCTCCGCCGCCGGTCTCCGCACCGGGGGCGGAGCGCTCGGCCGCGACGGGCTGGCGCGGCTGATCGCCGATCATCCGGACGCAACCTGACGCCGGTCCGCGTCGCTGGAGGCCATCATGGCGGAGACCGACCTCGACCGGGCGAACGCCGCCCGCATCAAGCAGCTCGACACCCTGGACAAGCTCGCCCAGCGCTTCGGGCAGAGCCTGTCGACGGCCCTGACCCGAAGCCTCAGCTCAGGGCGGCAGCTCGACGGGGTGCTCGGGTCGCTGGGCACGCGGCTCGCCGGGGCGGCGGTCCAGGCCGCGCTCAAGCCGGTCCGTACCGGCCTCACCGGCCTGGTCGACGGCCTGCTCGGCTCGAGCGTGGGGGCGGACGCGGCGTTCGCCCGCGGCGGCGTGCTTCAGGGCGGCCGGGTGCGGGCCTTCGCCGGCGGCGGGGTCGTCGCGGCGCCGACCTACTTCCCGATGAGCGGCGGCACCGGCCTGATGGGGGAGGCCGGCCCCGAGGCGATCCTGCCGCTGCGCCGCGGCCCCGACGGCCGCCTCGGGGTCGGCGCCGGATCGGGCGGCCGGCCCGTCGCGGTCACCGTCAACATCGCGACGCCGGACGCAACCTCGTTCCGCAAGTCCGAGGCGCAGGTGACCGCGAGCCTCGCCCGCGCCGTGGCGCGCGGCCAGCGCGCGCTATGATCGGAGGAGGACCGATGCCGGACGATTTCCACGAGGTGTCCTTTCCCCTCGACGTGGCGCTGCGCGGCAGCGGCGGCCCGAGCCGGCTGACCGAGATCGTCACGCTGGCCTCGGGGCGCGAGCACCGCAACAGCCGCTGGGCCGATTCGCGCCGGCGCTACGATGCCGGCTTCGGCATCCGCTCGCTCGACACGCTCCATGCGGTTCTGAGCTTCTTCGAGGAGCGGCGCGGGCGGCTCTACGGCTTCCGCTACCGCGACCGGGCCGATTTCCGCTCCGGGCCGCCGGGCCGGGTGCCGGCGCCGACCGACCAGCGCCTCGGCATCGGCGACGGCGCGACCGCCGCCTTCCCGCTGGCGAAGACCTACGGCCCCGGGCCGACGCCCTACCGGCGGACGATCGCCAAGCCGGTCGCGGGGAGCGTGCGGGTGGCGGTCGCCGGGATCGAGGTGGCGGCCGCGGGCTTCGCCTGCGATCCCGCGACCGGGCTGGTCGTGTTCGGCGCCGGCTCGGTGCCGGCGGCCGGCGCCGTGATCACCGCGGGCTTCGCCTTCGACGTGCCGGTCCGGTTCGACACCGACGACCTCGTCGTCAACCTCGAAGCCTTCGCCGCGGGCGAGATTCCGAAGGTGCCGCTCGTCGAGATCGTGCCGTAGGGAGTTCGGAACCATGCGCGACCTGCCGCCCGCCTTCGCCGCCCACCGCGCCGGCGGGGTGACCACCCTCTGCCGATGCTGGGCCCTGCGCCGCCGCGACGGCGTCGCCCTCGGCTTCACCGACCACGACCGCGACCTCGCCGTGGCGGGCCTGACCTACGCCGCCCGCACCGGGCTGGAAGCGGCCGAAGCCGCGGCCGAGCTCGGCTTCGCCGTCTCCGGCGGCGACGTCTCCGGCGCGCTCGCGAGCCTCGGGCTGACCGAGGCCGACATCGCCGGCGGCCTCTACGACGGCGCCGGGATCGAGACCTGGTTGGTGGACTGGACCGACCCGGACACCCGCCTGCTGCTCGACATCGGCACGCTCGGCGAGATCCGCCGGGCGGGCGACGCCTTCGTCGCGGAGGTGCGGGGCCTGGCCGACCGGCTCGACGCCGAGCGCGGCCGCAGCTACCGCGCCACCTGCGGCGCCGACCTCGGCGACGCCCGCTGCGGCGTCGACGTCGCGCGGTTCCGCACCGACGGCACGGTCGACGGCCTGCCGGAGCCCGGCACCTTGTCCGCGGCGGTCGCGGGTACCTTCGCCGACGGGCTGTTCAGCGGCGGCCGCCTGAGCTGGACCGCGGGCGCCAATGCCGGCCTGTCCGGCGACGTGCGCACGCATCTCGGCACCCTGATCGAGTTGTGGGAGGCGCCGCCGCGCGGCATCGCGCTGGGCGACGCCTTCACCCTCGTCGCCGGCTGCGACTGTGCCGCGACCTCATGTTCGACCGCAAATCCTATAGGGGAGGCCGCACCTTAGACGCAGGTTGGCCCGCAATGGGAACCATAGTTTGCCCGCAAACCAGCACACTGCAGGACGTGCCTTTCTCGTGGCTTCTAGGGTTTGCTGATACGTTGGTTGATGCCGGGGGGGACTGCAAGCGCATTGGGAACGCGGGCCACGAGATCGACTCGTAGCTGCCGACCGTTGTCAGCAGCGAAGCGACCGCCAAATCGATACGCTTCCTATCTGCGAGGCTAGGTTCGTATGATCGAAGCTTCGCTTCGTAAGTATAAATTTAAGCCAATTTCATTGACGGATTGCACTGTAAATATATTACGTTCGCTCAAAATTTTGTCGAGGGCGGAATATGATACGCCAAGCGAGCGAGCAAACTCGAACCGAGTGATATATGTTTGTCGAAAACTTTCAATGGTGTTCCACGGTATGATTTTGGTTGCATCCCGCTCCCGGGAAGAATTCAGATTTTGGGCTGTTAAATAGCCATGCGCGACAAGCGCATTTACAGCTGCGGGGTGGATCCGAAGTAGGGCGGCAGCTTTCTTGAATGTCGGGCCGTTTAACTTTTCTGGAAAAGCGACCCGTCGAACTTCCTCGGGGTCGAGATAGATGCTTGGAACTCCGCTTGCTCCCCTCCATCGTTGGACACGGGTCAGACGGCGTTCGAGTAGCATCGTTATTAGGTCTTTCGTTCGTGTTAGGGACCGACGTCGCGTCGACAGAAAGTCGAATAATTCAGGCGACGGAGTGTCCACGACCGTTGCGTTCTGAAGCATGCGATCGAGGAGATCGCAGATGTCGGACTTGCGAAAGAGGTCGCTCTTCAAACGATGATCGGCTTTCTCGACCATGGGTTCGATGAACCCAGGCCCAACGAATTCCCCGACGGTTCGGCGGGGGACGCCGAGGAGGGAAGTCAAACTGCTCCAGCCTACGCAGCCTCGGAGTTCTTGAAGGAGTGTCTGTAGGTCGGCTGCGGGAATGACGATGCGATCGTTCGAGAGCGCAGCTTCCTCGGGACTGATCCGCCCCGCGGCCGTCATGACATTGCGAAGTCGACCGGGGTCGATGTCGAAAGCCACGCTGGCCGTCCAGATCGTGTACCAGGGCCGGTCGATGATCTTACGTCCAAAGAGTGACCCGCGGAGATGACTTGCGGAATGGCCTATGATGTATTCCGCAGCGCAATCCTTGATTGAGGCGTATGCCGGGTCTTTCGCGTGATACAACCAAGCGTGTAGGTTTCCGTAAACGGCACTTGGCCTCGCCGAGATTGAGGCGGGACCTGTGCATCTTCTTCGGACGCGCTCCATCAGATCGCAGATGCCGACGCGTCCACTGCTGAGCGATGCGAAGCCGGCGTCACCAGCGGCGGTTCGTTCGTCCGGGCTGAGCGTTTGAAAAGTGCGCGAGGTGCCATAGAGATCGGCCATACCAAAAACTTCGCTCGCGCGGATCACCGCATAGAGCGGAACCGCTCGGAACGCCGTGGTGTCTGTCCGATCGCTGCGAAACCGGTCTTCGATATACCGTTCGAGGCTCGTGGCTCGCCGATTTGTACCGGAGTCGAACGCCCGTAAGGTTTCTTTACGATAGAGGACGACCCGGCGCGCAAAATCCCGGAGCTCGTGAATTTCCGCTTCCGGCGAGACGATCGTCAGGGCGATGGCGTGTCTCGCGCAGGTCCGGACCGTTTTCAGTGTCCAGGGCAGTCGTTCGTATATGGCTGTGCCAATCTTCGTCCTGTTCGCCGCATCGTCTCGCAGACAGGCGGGACAGAACGCGAAGGACGTTCGGCGCAGCGCCGTCCGTTCGAAGCGCTCGCCCCTGAGGAGCCATCCCTCGGTCCCATGTACCTGCGCTGCTCGTTCCAGGACGTCGCCCGATAGGCCGGTGATTTCGGCGAGGCGCTGGACCGTTTCGGTTTTGCCCTGACACAGCAGTCCGAAATCAATGCCGAGTTCACCGCAGAATTTGCGAGCGCTCGGCCTCATATGAAGCTGGGCCAACCGAGATACGTAGCTGGTCAACGTCTCGTCGTGGTTGATTGGCAGGGATGGACGCAGGCGCGTCATCCCCGATCCCCTTTCGCCTTTGTGCGTTTTGCCTTGGGTTGGATCAGCCGAGGTGCCGGAAGCGAGTCTTTGCGCAGCAACTGAAGCGGCTTGACTGCGCACCAGTCCGGCACGAGGAAGGGGTTTGCCCCAGGACCGCATTTCGTGCAGTCGGCGTAGCCTTCCGCGAAATGTTGGATCGATAACCGTCCGACCTCGGCGTCCAGCGCGGATCCGATGGCACGATGGATGAGTGTGATCGCGTATCCGAGCTGACTGGAAGCGGCGTGGATCAAACGGGGAATGAGTGTTGTGATCTGAGCCCCGGTAATTTTTAGCTGAGCCATGTCGGCGAGTTCCAAGATGAGGGCCGCGAGCATTTCTCTGTCGTCGCCATCATCCCGCGAGAGTTCTTCGCACGCGACAGGGCGTGTCCGGCGTGTGACCTCACGCGATTTCTCTATGAAATCCGTCAGGCGGGGCAGCCCGGAGATGATGACGATGATGGGCCATACGGGGTTGGCCACCAACCCTTTGATGGCCGCAAGCAGATCTTCGATCTCGTTGACCTTCGCCGTGTCTGTGACGCTATGCATCTCGTCGAGGTAAAGCACGGTCGTGCCAAGCATTTTCAGGCGATCGGTCAGAAGGCTTCGGATCTCACGGCCCTTCAAGTCCCGAATGACGGGATAGCCTGACGCTTCGAGGATCTGCATGCCGATGGACAAGAAGTTCCCCGGCGCAGTGACCTCCACGTGAATCGCCGAAGGGTTCTTGTCATCATCTCCAGCCTCATCGAAGCCCGTGTAGGCCGGATGCTTGCCGAGGAGACGGCGTACGGCGCGTGTCTTTCCCGCCCCCGTCTCACCGAGTACGAGGATGACCGCACCCTCGCGGCGATTGCCGGCCCCGCGCGGTTTCGATGGATCGGTCCGCTGTAGTAAAGTGCAAAGTGTGTCGTCCAAGGTCTTTTCGAGATCTTTGTGCCACTGGGTCGTGAGGAAACGCGCGGTGATGCGTTCCATCATCTCGACCCGGGCAAGCTTATGTTTGCCCAAGGCATGGCTCAGTCGATCAAGTGCGTTCGACGATCGGTCATCCATCATCAGTCGATCCTCCATTTCTTCTCGCCGCTGGGTGAAGATTGGCCGCCGGCAGTACCCGGGCCCGTATCGGTCCGCTCGTCGGATCGGTCGGTCCCCTCGGTGACGCTATCGTCCACGGACGCCTCGCCCAGCGCTGCGCCGGTCTTGATGGCATCGTGATAGAAGTCGGTGGCGCTGATCGCCGCTCGATCGCTCTCGGTCGGGTCGATACTCGTGACATGCATGCCAAGCGCGAGGTGGGCCTCGGCGTGGTCGAGCTGCTC
The DNA here is from genome assembly GCF_022829705.1 of Methylobacterium sp. E-025. Classification (NCBI taxonomy): domain Bacteria; kingdom Pseudomonadati; phylum Pseudomonadota; class Alphaproteobacteria; order Hyphomicrobiales; family Methylobacteriaceae; genus Methylobacterium; species Methylobacterium sp. E-025. Next base: position 6,575 of record NZ_JAKSYR010000141.1, on the reverse strand, counting down.
CTGGGTCAAAGTGGGCGGTGCGATGCCTGCCCGGTGCCGCGCGGCCGTGGCGAGGTTTTCGATGGCGCGGTTCGTCTCCTGAATGACGTCCGAGCGCATGCGGCCGGGGCCGAAGCGTGCGCGCATGTCCGCCAGGCTGAGCGTCCAGGTCTGGAGGGTGACATCCTCCATGCCCAGGGTCGTGCACGGGACGGAAAGCCATGGCCCGTCCGAGCCGATCTGAACGGAGGCCGTGCCGAGGTCGTCCGGATCGACGCGCATCCGGACGCGGGTCGTTCCGCGCTCATCGGCCACCTTGCGGCGATGTTGCTGCAGGGGGGCGGATTGATAGTGAAGGGCGAGAAAGCGGACACCTTCGTGGTCGAGCGTCGCCTCACGCTCGATTCCGAAGGCCGCCCGCATCCTGCCGCGGTCTGGCGGTTGCAGCAAGCCCTGGTAGAGTTGGATGCCGTTCAGCCAAACTTCTCTTGGGGTCTTCCCTCTAAGACCTTCATGCGGGAGGTTGTGATAGATGTCGACGATGTATCGCACGAACACGTAGCGCACATCTTCGATTGTCAGGCTCGCGTTCTTTTCCGATTCGTAGGCTCCTCGGCGCACGACGTTCTCGAATGTGCGGCCACTGAAGCGGCCGATAAGTTCGGTATGAGCGCGACTGAAGAAGCGCTCGACGCGCCCGCGCATCCAGGGCAATCCGCCAATCGTCAGGACGGGATTGATCCCCAACTCAAGGCAAGCCCTGCGAAATCGGCCGTTGGAGAAGGAGGGACCGCCATCCGTGGCGAGCTCCTCCATGAGGCCGAACATGTCCCATGGGGTCAGCGTACCGAGGCTATCGGCGAACGTGCCCTTGTCGCTAAGCGCCATCCTGAGCGCTGCTAGCGCATTGTTGGGAGATGCGGTCCAAGCGAGGTTCATCCCGAGGATGACACGAGAATAACAGTCGATTGCGACAGCGATGTAGCACTTGTGCTGGGAGATCGTTTCGCGCAGTTCGAGGGGCAGGACATCCCAGAGGCCGGCTTGGACGGCGAGGATCGAGAGGGAGACCTCCCATTCGTCCATCTCGACGCGCGCGAGCGGACGCGTGACCTCAAGCCCCCCCGAGCTGATACGAAACCGTGCGATCGCCGCTTCACGCGTGTAGCGACCGGCATAAGTATCGAAGGCGTCGAGTTCGTCGACCTGCTTATTGAACCACTTGTTCGATGGCATGAGCAAGGGTTCGAGACCCGCAATCAGACGGTCTTTGTTCTTGTCTTTGATCGCAAGATCGAGCTTGTTCCACTGATCGCTCTTCTTCGGGCGGCCATTGGCGGCATAGCCGACGACGAACTTGACGGCGAGCGCGCGGACCTCCAGCGAGACCACTGGAGCGCGGGGACCACAATTGCCGTAGTGGGGGATCAGGCTTCGTGGGTCAAAATCGGCGCGGCGCAGACGCGTCATCCAACTGCGGAAGGCCTTGGGACCGACCATCTCGCATCCAGGATTGGAATCGCCAGTGGCGTCGGTCTTCCTTTCCGAGGCTTTGATGGGGCCACCGCGCCGCTTGCGCATTTTGCCGTCTTTGGTGCGGCGCAGCGGATTCTCGATCGCTTTGATCTCGTCGCCAATTTTGGGAAGGACTTCCTTCAGCGACTCGTCGGACAAAGAGGCGGTTCCGGCCGCGACGCGCTGCAGCAACAACGAGCACGCTGTAAAGCGATAGAGGACGACCCTCTGGAGGTACGAGCTGCAGTCGGCGATGTACGCCACGCCGTGGAAAAGGCGGGTCTTCACCCGGCCTTGTTCGAACCAGCCGCGCTCGAACCGATAGTCGCGCCGCCGCCGGATCCGATCGAACTCTTCGAAGGTGAAGGCCTCCCGGATACCGGGATCTTGGACGCGCGTGAAGATGTAGCCCGCGTCCGTAGTCGCGTACCAACGGTACTCTATCCCGCCGATCACATGCAGGTCGTCAATGTGATGGCGCAGCAGCGGCGGCAAGCCCGATCCCGGCCCGGCGCTCACGGCTGGTCCCCCACCGAAGCGTCGGTTCGACGTCGTGTGTCCGGGGTGCCTTCAGCGCTGCCCGAACGAGGGTCTCGTAACCGATCCTCCGCGCATTCGCGGTCAGACCGCCGTTCGCGATCGCGCGCACGACGGCCATGAAGCCCCGTCCCTTCAGGTCGCTCCTGGCGACGAGGTCTCCGACGGTGATCGCACCGGTCAGATCGGAGTAGCAGACAGCCACGGCTGCGTCCGCCTCGGGATCCGGGGTACGACGGGCCGCCCAGATGAGCTTGGCGTCATGGACGCGGTCACGCCCGAGGTCGGCATCGGTGATGAGCTTGACCTTCTGGGCAATCGCCTTGGGGACGTAGGCTGCGATCTGGCGCAGCTGGGCCCGGAAGTTCTTGGCCTGCGCGCGGGCCTCGGGCTTGATCGCCACGAGGATCCGTTCGCCCGACCGGCGGGTCAGCAGGAAGTCGAAGGTGTGCCTGTGGGGCTCGCCGTCCCCGTCGAGGTAGGTGACCGCCGGGGGCTGCTCCGAGACATCGACGATGTCACGGTCGGCTAGGAACACGTATGTCGCCTTGGCCTCGAGATCACTCTCGCACCGGATTTCTCGCGGCGGGTCGCCGCCGACGATCGTGACCCTGGTACCGCCCTTGGAGGGCCGGATGGAGGAGCGCGAAGCGCGGCTCGGTAGGGGGCCGTAATGTAGGCAAGGCTCTGCCTTGCCCGAACGGATCGGGTTCACTGCACAAATATCCTCATCATCTTGGTTCGATGAGCGTCCTGCCTATCGGCGAAGCTCAGGACGAACCGGCGATCCGTCGACGACTTGCGGGGAGACGCAGATCGATGCGACGGCAAGGGCGTCAAGGATGATGAGAATGCTGGACCCGGACCCAGACTCTTGCGCCGCCGTCATCGACGTGCGACCGTCCAGCCCGTGCCGTTCCGGTGCGATTCCTCGCACCGGGTGGGTACAGCATCCTCACGGGGTGTTGCCGACGACGATCCATGCCTGGTGACGTCGGTAGTTCGGGTAGTCACCGAGTGGGGGTGTCCGATTGCAGTCGGACGCCCCCGTGGTGACCCGGCCCGAGGAACTCGGGCTGACGGACCTCATTTTGCCGTCGGTCGGCACTGTGCCGCCGTTCATAGACAAATCTTAAGCGCATCGCGCGGCACCGCACTAGGGCCACCTCCGGTTCGAGCGCTTCTGCCCGCCTCGGTCATGCTTTGGTGACAGTTGGCGAATCGCTCTGATTCCAAAGACTTGCGGAAGGATCGGGCGGGACTTTCGCAGGGCCTGAGGCCTCAGATTTTTTTCTGGCGCTTGGTCTTGTTCCACTCTGAAGCACCTCGAATCGAGGCAGGTTTAGAGTTCGTTCACCTTGAATCGCTGTCGAAACACGTTGGCGGGCTTCGGAACGGCAGGGCCCCAGGTTTGCGTTCTTGCGCGGCAGGGGATCACGGACGGCTTCGACGAGAAGGATCGCCATGAGGACGATGCCGACCTGGGCAGCATGTAGAGGCTGAGGTACACGTGCTATCTCGCGAGTTCGTGCTTGAGGGCCTCGACGGCGGCGGTGGTCTCCTCACCGACCAATTCGGCGATGGCGACGGCTTGAGCGGGTGTGAAACCGGATGCCGTCAACGTCGGGCTGGACGTTGACGCTGGCTCGGCATCGTCGACGTACGGCGATGACATCGCGATCAAGCCTGGCGATCGGAGAAGCGGACGTAGGCATCCAACTCCATCACCAGAGGCTCCAACACGTCTTCCCGATCGAGATCGTCGAGAAACCGGAGCTCGCGCTCGACCTCTTCGGCGGTGACGTCACGATGCCACGCCCGCGGTCGTCCATCCTCCCCGTTCGACCAGCGGTACCCGTGGGCACGGACGCGATCCTTCAAGTCGTATGGGAGGCCGAGAGCGTAGACCCTCAAGCTCGGCTGCCGAACCGCTGCCAACAGATGCGCCAGAGGGGTCTGCCCGGACTCGGGCAAGGACTGCTCCAAAATTTCCAGCAGTGCGTAGCAGTCGTCGATGCTGCGATGGCCGTTGAAGTAGAACCGGAAATGATAGGCGAGGTAGAAGAGCTTCGTTCCTTCCAGACCCTCTTCGAACCATTTCACCTGAGTCTGTGAGCAGGTCCATGGCAAGGTCGCGAACACGGGACAGGCTCGCTCCATGAAGCGTCGGTCGAAGTGTGCGTTGTGGGCGATGACGATGTCCACGTCTTCGACAAAGGCTGCGATCGCGGCGATGTCGAGGCGCTTCCCCCTGACCATGTCGTTGGTGATCCCAGTCAATCGCCTGACGAGGGCAGGGATCGGACGGTTCGGCTGATGGAAGCCCTCGTACTGGCTCACCACACCGAGGATGACACCTCCCGGCGTGTAGGCGAACTTGATCATTCCGAGTTCGATGATTTCGTCGCCGTCGGAACCCGTATCGAGGCCTGTCGTTTCGACGTCGACGATCAAGCCGATTTTCGTGCGGGGACCGAGCGGTCGTTCACAATAGGTTCGTCGGACGAGTTTGCGTAGGACGCGAAATTCGGGTGAGCACCGAAGTGCGATCGCGTGGAGTTCTGCTTCGAAAGTATCCATGTCAATCTCCAATGAGATCCTGAGGCGGCTCAGGCAGGCGGCCTCGTTCCCGCTCGGGGCGGGGGACGACGTGTCCGAGACGGATGACGTCGGACGGCGATCAGCGCGTGTTGCGCGTCCGTGCCGACAGGCGGATCGCGTCCGGCCCGATCGGAAAGATCGCCTCGACCAATCGCTTGACCGAAGCCTCGTCCTGTCGCTCGCACGCAGCGTCGGCAGCGTCATGTGCCGGGACCGTGCGGACGGGCGGCGAGGTTTCGAACTTCCGTATCAGCGGCAGGAGCAGATCGGGTATGGCACGGTGCAGTTCTTCGCGCAGATGGCGCGTCATCCGCTCGACGGTCGGGATCACCGGCACGCCGAAATGCGCATCAACGTCCGGACCTTGCACCGTGAGGTGCGGGGGCAGACCGGCCGCGCCAAACCAGTCGATGCAGGCCGACGTCGTCACGTCGATCGTCGAGTAGCCCTGGTCACGCAGATAGGCACGCAGCAGCAGGCGCACCGAGGCGACATCGCGTTCCAGGGGTTTGCGCAAGCGCGGACCCATGTCGCCGCCGCCACGCTTCACCGAATAAGCGCCGGCCCAGCCGGCGGCGATGTCGATCACGATTAGATCGTGATTGACGGAGCGCACGGCGGGCTGATCATAGCGGAGGTTGAGCCGCGCCAAGCTCTCGGCCGTGTTCGAACCCAGAAGCCCGTCGGCGGCCGCGGTGATCGGAATGACCGGGTTGTGAAGGACCTCGAACCGACCACTCGCTTGCAGAGCCTCGACGAAAGCCTTCTCGAGAAGGATCCCATGACGCTTGACTACGGAGGACGAGATGCTGATCAGGCGGCTCAGTTCCGCGCCGAGGACCTCGTCGAGCGGAAACTTGGTGTTCACTGCGGCCGCGACTGCATCGGTCGCGGCTTTCATAAGGGGATCTACGACGTTTCGATTGGCGGAATGCGGCAACATCAATCGACCTCCACGCCCCGGAGCGGCGAACATTCGCAGTCGACACGGGCTTGGCGTCTAATGTGCAACCTGGCGTATTTTACGCAATAAGGCTTTTCTGCCCATCGGAGGATGAAATGATTACGCCAGCGCAGTGTCGAGCCGCTCGCGCCCTTTTGGAGTTGTCGCAGAAGCAGCTCGCCGAGATATCCGGAGTTAGCCTACGCACAGTCCAAGGATTCGAGGCTGGAGAACGATCTCTTCAGGGCTTGGCAATGTCGGCACTGGAAGGAGTCTTTGCCGGAAGGGGAATCGTGATGATCGCGGATTCGAAGTGGACTGGAGTAAAAGTCGAACAAGATCCGCGGTCAGCGTGACTTATGAAATTGAGTGCCGCTGGCCTGAAAAAATTCCGGGACTTATTACGACTTATCCACAGCCAGGGGGGCGCGACTGCGGCTGCTTCTCGCCACTGGGCCCAGATGTAAGGCGAATTGTTCGATAATTTAATTCGAAAAGCCGTAGCGATTTCGACCAGGGCGATGACTGACGCGGTGCGACGGTCGTGTCGCGGTCCCCATGGAACACGATGGTCGGAACCGGATGCGCTGTCCGCAACGGTTGACGCACGGCGCCCCGACGCATCGTCGAGAGGGCTGCCGCCATCGACCCGGCGGCCCCGCTGGCGAGACCGGAATGGATGCCGACGGCGGCATAGATGTCCGGGTAGGCCTTGGCCATCACCGCGGCCGCTGCCCCGCCCGAGGACAGGCCCGCGACGTAGACCCTTGCCGGGTCCACGTCGAAATCCTCCATGATCCGTTGGGTCAGCCCGGCGAGGATAGACGGCTCGCCCCTCCCGCGGTGCTGGTCGCTGTCCCTGAACCAGTTCCAGCTCTTGAGCATGTTGGCCGACCGGGGCTGATCGGGATAGGCCACGATGACGCCCTGCTCCTCGGCCAGCCGGTCCATCCGGGTTCCGATGGCGAAGTCGCGCGCGGTCTGCGAGCAGCCGTGGAGC